>NZ_CP020947.1:3065000-3365000 GCF_000172795.2 Rhizobium sp. CIAT894 | reverse complement strand
TCCAGAATGTCAGGTCGCGCAGCTGCTGGTCGTTGGCCATGTAGATCAGCAGACCCGTCATCGCCAGGGCAAGCGCGCTGAGAGCGATGCCGGCAAGCAGCATCGTTGCCACCGAGGTCTGGCCGTGGCGGGTGGCGATCCTGTAGAGCAGCAGCGTCGTGACGAGACCGCCGCCAAAGGCGGCCGCCGGCAGGGCATAGATGCCGAGAAGCGCCTGAAGCGGCGCTGCAAGGCTGCCGCCGAGCACGATCATGGTGACGGCACCGAGGCTTGCACCGGAGGAGACGCCGACAAGGCCGGGATCGGCGAGCGGGTTGCGGAACAGGCCTTGCATCACCGTGCCGGAAACGGCCAGCGAGGCGCCGATCAGGAAGCCGAGGATCGCTCTCGGCAGGCGGATGTCGAAGATGATGATCCGGTCGCGCGTGCTGAGCGCCGCCTCGGAACCGGCCATGTTGCCGATAACGTCGAGGATCGAGGCATCCGAGGCGCCCGTCGTCACCGAAAACAGCATCGAGAAGACCGAGCCGATGACGAGCAGCGCGATGACCAGCAAGGCGAGCCGCGTTCTGTCGCCCGCCTGCCGGTTTGCGCGGATCTCCGCTATCGGGAATGGTCGCCTTCGTTCCATCATGGCTTGCGGCAGGGCCATGATCAGCCCCCGTAGATCGCCGCGTTGAGGTCACGCGCGGCGGTTGCGGTGCGTGGGCCGAAGCCGAGCAGGTAGACGCCGTCCATGCGGATGATCGCTTTCTTCTCGCCGGCCGGCGTCAGCGCGATCGCCGGTTGGGCCAGCAGGTCCTCGTTCTTGGTGCCGGCGCCATCGCCGCGGTTCATCATCAGGATGATGTCGGGTTTGGCTTCGATGATCGCCTCGTCGGTCAGCGGCTTGTAACCCGGGAATGCGCCGACGGCGTTGATGGCGCCCGCGAGCTTGACGATGCCATCGGCCGCCGTGCCGGTGCCGGAGGCCATGATCCGGCCGTTCTGGGCGCTGAGGATGAAGAGAACGCGCTTGCGCTCGGCCTCCGGGCGCTTTTCGGCATCGGCGATTGCCGCATCGAGATCGGCCGCGACCTTTTCTTCAAGCACCTTCGCCTTGTCGGGCACGCCAAGCAGCGTGCCGACACGGTCGATCTTGGCGACGATGCCGTCGCGGGTAAAGGTGTTCGGCACCATCTCGAAGGGCACACTGGCATTTTTGAGCACGGTGAGCGCCTCCGGCGGACCGGACCCTTCGACGGCGATGATTGCGGTCGGGTTCATGGCAAGGATGCCTTCCGGGGACAGCGCCCGCATGTAACCGACATTCGGCAGCTTCAACGCTGCCTCCGGATAGAGGCTCGTCGTGTCGCGGGCGATCAGTCGACCTTCCTCGCCGAGCGCATAGACGATCTCGGTGACGTCGCCGCCGACCGAAACCAGACGCGAGGTGTCGAGCTTCTTTTCCTCGGCATGGGCGGCGCGGACGAAGGAGAAGCCTTTGACCGCCGTCGCCGTCGGGATCAGCGGCAATGCCATGACGGTTGCCGTCAGGGCCAGTTCCCAAAGGCGAATCCCTCGCAGATTGTTACGCATCGTCATCGCTGTGATCCTTATGCGGCGACACTTGCTGCCCGCGGCAGGTTTTCCATGATCTCGCGCCATTCGGTGCGTTCGCCGACACCTTCCTGCCGCTTGCCGAAGAACTGGATGATCATCTCGCCTTGCGTATCGTAAGCTTCCAGCGAGGTGACGTGGCCGTCCTTGGTCGGCTTGCGCACCGCCCAGGTCTCGGCGATCTGATCCTGGCGCAGATGCAGGTGGAAGGTCGGGTCCATGATATTGATCCACGGACCCATCGCCTGCACGTTGAAGATCGGGCCGGAATGGATCTGGACGATGCCGTCATTGGCGACGAAGCACATGATCGGCAGGCCGGATTTCACCGAGGCATGCATCATCTCAGCCGTCGCGGTGTTGTCGAGTTTCCAGGCATAGTCGTCGCCGACACTGCGAATGGCCGCCTGGCGGCCGATCTTCAGGCGCTTCAGCATGCCGAAGAACTCGTGGGTATCGGTGAGCCTGCTCCAATTGTCGCGCAGTTCGTCGCGGCTGACATCGGCGGCTTCGTCGGCGGCATTCGAGACTTCGGCCTCGACGAAGTCCTGCGACTGGTCTTCGAGTTTCAGCTCGGCGACGATCGCATGATAGGCCTCGACATTCGAATTCGGGCGCAGATGCACCTTGTGCACGGCGGTGCCTGCCTTGTCGAAATATTGCAGGCTGAGGCGCACCTGGTCGCCATCCGTCTTCGAGACGGCGAAGCCATGTTCCCAACGGCTCGGGAAGATGCGCAGGTCGATATTCTCGCCGAGAACGATCGCGGCCTGCACGCCCGACTTGATGTTTTCGAAGACGCCGATCTTTTCGTGCACGGCGCTTTCGTTGCGCGACAGCGCCATCACTTCGCCGAGGCCTGCTACACGTTCGAGAAGCTTCAGCGCGCTCGCGTCGATGCGGGTGACGCTGATGCCGGTTTCAGCGGCGACCAGGGCTGCCTCGGAGATCTTCAGCCGGGCGGCGATCTCGCGTTCGCGCATCTTTGGATTTTCGGCGCGAAACGCGCGGATTTCGGCTGGCGCCGGTCTTGTCTGTTCGGTCATGTCTTCCCTTACTTATTGAGAATGAGCTTGCCCTGGCGGGTGATCTTCAGCCGATAGACCAAGCCGTCATGTCTGATCATGATCTCGTTCGTGCCGCGGAAAAGATCCGCGCTTTCGAAGATCCGGTGCTGTGCCGCGGGTTCGCTCTGCATCGGCGCGTGCTTAAAGTTATCTGGCTTTTCAACCATCATTTCGGTTTGGCAATTCCGTGGGGCCGGGGATCAGGGGTCCCTGGTTGTGATGACAATTAACTTGACTTTCTTACTCATAGTTTTTTAAAGACGCAATAGGAGACTAATGCAGTCATGTTTTTGAGATTGCTGATTTGAGGCCGCCTGGCGGCGGTTCGCGACAAGAGCGGAGAATATTATGACGGTCAGGTTTGCGGCAGTTGCGGCCGGCATGTTGATGTCGATTTCAAGCTTAGCCCAAGCGCAGGACGCGGCAGGCACCAAGCTGGATGTCGAACTCAACGCTCTGGCGCCATCGCAGAAGGGCTGCATGATGACCTTCGTCGCCGAGAACAATCTGCAGGCGCCGATCAACAAGATCTCCTTCGAGCTTGCCTTCTTCAACGACAGGAATGCCGTCGACCGCATCACCGTGCTCGACTTCCGCGATCTGCCGCAGGGCAAAAAGCGCGTGCGCCAGTTCGACATGCCGAATGTCAAATGCGAGAGCGTGACCCGCATCCTCATCAACGACACGCCGGTCTGTGACGGGCCGGCGGCGGGCGAATGCATGAAGGGTCTCGTCACCCGCTCGCAGATATCGGTTCCCTTCGAGGGCTAAGATAACGCCGGGGATGACCCCGGCGGACATGTTTCAGGCTGTCCGAGGCGTAGACAATGGCGATTTCAGCGAAGTCCAGATCGAGACAGGTGCTCATCGGGGAGGCGGACGCCGATCACAGCCTGAACGACAACACGCCCGGCATGCATCCCGGCCACGAGCTTGCCGAATTGCTCAATGTGCAGCGGCAGCCGGCCGGCGAAACGGTGATCCACTACACGCGTTTTGCGCAGATATCCTCCTTTCCCGACCATCCGGAAACAGCGCTGGCTGCTCCTCTCTCCGCGCCTCTGATGGATGCCGCGGTAGAAAAGCAGGAAGACGAAAGGAAGCCGGTGCGATGGCGGGTGGCGCTCACCTGTGCCGGTTCGCTGCTTTTCCACACAAGTCTGGTAGTCGCTCTTGCTCTGTTCATGCCGCAACCGCCGAACGAAGTGATTGAAGACGCTGGTGAGGCTGTCAGCGTCATCGTATTTGGCGATTCCGATATTGACCAGACTTCGGCAGGTGACCCCGAACTGGAATTGAAGCCGGATGAAATTCCCGCAGAGGAAGTTAAGCCGGATACGGTTCAATCGACGACTGTGACTGACGAACTGCGGACGATGGAGACGCAGCCCCAAGAGGTGACGCGTGTTTCGCCCGACACAGTTGTGGCTGCGGAGCCAGAGATTCTCGTTTCTCAGAATCCCGCCGAAACTTTCGTCGCTCAGCCGATGGCAACGGTAGTGCCGGAGCAGCCCGCACCTGATGTGGTGTCGACCCTCGTCCCACAACAGGCGGTGACGGCTCCGGTGCAGCCGGTGAAAGTTCAGCCAGAGGAAGTGAAGCCCGTCGAGGCCGCCGAAGTCTCGCCGAAAACCGAAGAGCAGCCGGAGCCGAAACCGGCATCAAAGGTTGAAAAGCCGAAACCGGACAAAAAAGAGCAATCTCGGAAGAAGGTAGAGCCTACTGGTGGAAATAATGGCACCGATCGGCGAGACATGAAGAGAGGCGTAACGACCGGTCAGGACGCGCCGGAGTTAAATGGCATGTCAACGGCATCAGGCAGAGGCGATGGTATTGGAAGCGCCGCTGTAGCCAATTATCCTGGCAAGGTGCAGAAGCGAATTCGCCGCGCAATTCGGGTGCCTGACGAATACAAGAGGATGGGCGGGGCTATTTCGGTGCGTCTCAGATTGACGATCGATGGAACGGGCAGGCTGTCGTCAGTCTCCGTCGCCGGTAGTTCGGGTATTCCGGACTTGGACAAGGCTGCTCTCGATGGCGTACGCCGCGCCGCGCCGTTTCCGCCATTGCCCCCCGAATGGGGCAAGGCCAATTGGAGCTTCACTCAGGAGGTTCAGGTGACTTCGCGATAAATATGATAAAAATAATCAACTTTATACTTTACTATAAAAATCAGGTTTAATAAGGTCCATCCGCACACGCAGGAATCGTGTGACGATCAACGAGCAAACGGGTGGTATATGGCTCGCAAGGGCAAGAAAGGATCGAACCGGGAAGTCCGCGACAGCGCGGGCGAGGATGCCGGTGAGACATCCCTCGGACGATCCAAACTGGGTGGCCGCAGTTTCCTCTATGTTGGTGGGCGTGACTGCCAGGTGGCGCATCTGCGTCAGATCGCCAGCAATTTCGGCGCCGAGCTCATTCATCACGACGGCGGTCTTCGCGAGGCGGTTTCCCGCATCGACACGTTGCTTCCCTCTGTCGATTGCGTGTTCTGCCCCATCGACTGTATCAGCCACGATGCCTGCCTGCGGGTGAAGACCGGCTGCAAGAAGTTCAGCAAGGCCTTCATCCCGCTTCGCAACGGCAGCAAGTCCAGCCTGGAACGTGCGCTGCAGACGATGAACGAACGAGACAATTCCCGATGAACGACCAGCGTCCCGATGGCTTCACCATGATCGGTCTGCACAAGCTCGCCGCGCAGAGCGGCGACGGCCTCGTGCCCGAGCTTTACGAACTGTTCCAGCAGCATGCTCAACGTCAGCAGATCTACCGGAATGTGACGCTGTTCCCGACCTGGGAGGCGCGCATGCCTGGGGAGGCGGCCACAAGACCGCTTGGCGCGGCGGCGGCAAACGGCGATAATATTCTCGCCTTTCCCTTGCCTTCGGTAAGGGCGGGCAAGCGGAAAGCCTGAGGAGATTCCATGTATATCGCAATGAACCGCTTCAAGGTCGTAACCGGGGCCGAGGGCGATTTCGAGACGGTCTGGCGCAATCGCGATTCCAGCCTGGCCGAGGTGCCCGGTTTCGTCGAATTCCGCCTGCTGCGCGGCAAGGCCAGCGAAGAGGAGGGTTACACGCTCTATTCCTCGCATACGGTCTGGAAGAGCGAAGCAGATTTCCAGAACTGGACGAAGTCCGAGAATTTTCGCGCCGCGCACCGCAATGCCGGCGACCGCAAGGCGATGTATAAGGGGCCGCCCGTTTTCGAAGGCTTCAATGTGGTTGAGGGTATATAGCTGCCGACAGTTTGCACGGCACGCCGTTCATGCCACTCTTGTTCGCCCCCGAGTAATCGGCGGCGATTGCCAAAACTCTACGCCCGAACCCGAAAAACAGCACCCGCCGCGACGGCCAGCCAGCCGAGCATCATCGCCCAGCCGCCGGTCGGGGCGGCATAAGGGAAGAGGCCGGAGCCGCCAAAACGCAGCGTGACGAGGTCACCCGCAAAGAGTAGGGTTCCGACGATCATCAGGAAACCGGCCAGCCAGGCGGTTTTGAGCTTGGCAGTGCCGAGAGCCAATGCCAGCAGGGCAGGGGCGTGTGCGAGACACATGGCCGAGGCGGATGCCGCAAGGTTGGCTTGCCCGCCGCCATGGGCGGCAAGGGCGGCGAGCGCCACGCCGGCTGCGCCGAACAGGCCGGCAAAGAGATAAAGCACCGGCTCCAGGCGCGCGTTCAGGCTCATGACTATTCCTTGTTCTGCATGTGATGGGCGAGGCGTTCGACCGGCGCCCAGATGAGATCGCGCAGCGCCTGGCTCGCGATCGTCTCGTCGAGCGCGCGGCGGAAACAGAGCAGCCATTCGTCGCGCTCGACCGGGCCGATCTCGGCGACGAAATGGCGGCTGCGCAGGCGCGGATGGCCGCGTTTGTCGGTATAGAGCGGCGGGCCACCGAGATAACCGGTCATATATTCGTAGAACTTCTCTTCGCTGCCTTCGAGGCTCGGCGGATGCACGGCGCGCACGTTGCTTGCCTCGGGCAGCTTATCCATCAGCGCATAGAAGCGATGCGTCAGCGCCCGCACGGTGGGATCGCCGCCGATCGCTTCATATAAAGTGGTGACTTTCTCCGTCACGAAACCATCCCCGATATCATCCCCATTCCCCGATCCTTCATGCACCTGATGGAAAATGATCGCAACTGTCATCAAGGTGCCGCGGCATTTCGCGCATAATGCCCGCGGGGCAGGGGATCCAGCGATTCTTCTTGACAAAACCGTCCGGACGGTATCTTTTATTCGACATGTCAAACGCTCATCATCGCAAGAAACAACCGGTTCTCGTGCGCCAGCAATTGCTGGAGGTCGCCGCGCGTCTTGCCGCCAGCGAAGGCATGGCGGCCGTGACGCTCGATGCCGTCTCCGCCGCCTCCAGTGTCAGCAAGGGTGGGCTGCTGCATCATTTCCCGACGAAGAATGCGCTTCTCGACGCCCTGTTCGAGAGCCTGCTCGAAAAGTTCGACGCCGATATTGAGGAACTGATGCGCCGCGATCCCGTGCCGCAGGGCCGCTTCACCCGCGCCTATGTCGGGGCGGTAGCCGGTCTTAAGGATCGTCCCGACGATTCCAGGAGCTGGACGCAGGTGACGATCGCGCTTCTTGCCGAACCCCGGCTCCGCCTTCGCTGGCGCCAATGGGTACAGGCGCGGGCCGAGGAATATGTCGGCACCGATTCCTCGCTCGATGCGCAGATCGTGCGTTTCGCCGCCGACGGGCTGTGGTTCGCAGATACGCTGGAGAGCCATGATATCGCCGATGCTGTGAGGCGGAACCTCATCGACCGCCTCGTCGAATTGACCGGAAAGTAATCTAGGGAATACCGCCATGAGCCAGGCCGCCATCTACGGGCTGTTGTTTACAGCCATCGTGCTCGAGGTCATCGGCACGACCGCGCTGCAATTGTCGCAGCAGTTCACCCGCATCGGGCCGACGGCGCTTGTCGTCGCCTGCTATGCGGCGGCCTTCTATTGCCTGTCGCTGACGCTGAAGAGCATTCCTGTCGGCATCGCTTATGCGATTTGGAGCGCTTTGGGAATTGTGCTGATTTCTTCGGTCGGCCTGATCTTCTTCAAGCAGCGCCTCGATCCGCCGGCGATCATCGGCCTCGGGCTGATCATATCCGGGGTCGTCGTGGTCAATCTGTTCTCGAAATCCGTTTCGCATTGAATCCATTGTGATATTTTAAATCGCTCCTCGGAAGCTCGCGGGAGAAATTTTCCCCTTTGTCAAAATCCTGACAAAGGGCTATGTGTTGCTTGGACGTGGAGGAGACTGGGGCGCAACCAGCGCCCGTTTCCAAAGCGCTTTGAATTCTTCTGCTTTTCCCGCCTATCGATACTTCCAGGTTCCACAGGAGCACATCATGGCCATACGCACCGTCGTCTGGGGAGAGAATATCCACGAGACTAGCAATGAGATCGTCCGGGGCATCTATCCCGAAGGCATGCACACGGCGATCGCCAACGCGCTGAATACAGATCCCGCCATTTCCGCGACCACGGCGACGCTGCAGGAGCCGGAGCACGGATTGAGCGAAGCCCGCCTTGATGAAACCGACGTTTTGACGTGGTGGGGCCATAAGGACCACGGCGCGGTCTCCGATGTCGTCGTCGAGCGCGTCGCCAAACGCGTCTGGGAAGGCATGGGCCTTCTCGTTCTGCATTCCGGCCATTTCTCGAAGATCTTCAAGCGGCTGATGGGCACGCCCTGCGCGCTGAAATGGCGCGAGGCGGGCGAGCGCGAGCGGCTGTGGACGATCAACCCGCGCCATCCGATCGCTGCCGGCATCGGTGAGCATTTCGAACTCGAGAATGAGGAAATGTACGGCGAGCAGTTCTCGGTGCCGGAGCCGCTCGAAACGGTATTCATCTCCTGGTTTCAGGGTGGAGAAGTGTTCCGCTCGGGCCTGACCTGGCGGCGCGGCGCCGGCAATATCTTCTATTTCCGCCCCGGCCACGAGACCTACCCGACCTATCATGACGCCACGGTGCAAAAGGTGCTGATCAACGGCGTCAAGTGGGCCTATAACCCTGAGGGAGCGTTGACTGGTATTATCGACGCCCCAAATGTGCCGGTAGAAAAAGCACTGGAGCCGATCGTCGAGCGCGGCCCGAAACTGCACCAGGCCGGCGAAGCCGGTTACCGCTGAGGAGCATCCATGCGACTACTCGTTCTTGGCACGGGGGTGATGGCGAAAAACCAGCTCGCCCGCTTCTCCCTCATCGACGGCGTGACAGTGGTCGGTGCCGTCGACACCGATCCCGAGCGGCTTTCGGCCTTCGCCGACAAGTTCAACATCGAAAAGCGGTTTCTTTCGCTGGAAGAGGCGATCGCCTGGGGTGAATTCGATGCGGCGACGAACGTCACGCCCGACCGTATCCACCACCCGACGACGATGGCGTTGATTGCCGCGGGCAAGCATGTGTTCTGCGAAAAGCCGCTCGCGGAGAATTACGCGAAGGCGCTGGAGATGACGGAGGCGGCCGAAAAGGCCGGCGTCATCAATATGGTCAACCTGACCTATCGCAATGTCGCGCCGTTGCAGCGCGCCCGCGAGATGGTGCTATCAGGCGAACTCGGCACGATCAGGCACGTGGAAGCCTCCTATCTCCAGAGCTGGCTCGTGTCGCGTGCCTGGGGCGATTGGCGCACGGAATCGACCTGGCTGTGGCGGCTTTCCACCGGTCACGGCTCGAACGGCGTGCTCGGCGACGTCGGTATCCATATCCTCGATTTCGCCGCCTACGGTGCGGCGACCGACATCGACCACGTCTTTGCGCGGCTGAAGACCTTCAATAAGGCGCCCGGCGGCCAGATCGGCGAATATCTGCTCGATGCCAATGACAGCTTCACCATGTCTGTCGATTTCGCCAATGGCGCGCTCGGCGTCATCCACGCCAGCCGCTGGGCGACAGGGCACCTGAACGAGCTGAAGCTGCGCATTTATGGCGAAAGGGGCAGCCTTGAGGTGATCCACCGTCCTAACGGTTCCGAGCTGCATGGCTGCCTCGGCGAGGGTATCGAAACTGCCACCTGGACTGAGATCGAGGTTGAACCGGTGGCGACCAATTACGAGCGTTTTGCCGAGGCCGTGGCAAGCGGCATTCAGCCGGACCCGAACTTCCGCCACGCCGCCAATCTGCAGAAGGTGCTCGATCTCGCCATGGTGACCGAGCGCGAGCGGCGCGAGCTGAAGGTCTGATTGAGATCTCGAGCCGCTCACGATACGAACGTCGTGGGCGGTTTCCTTCGCCACGCCGATAGGCATAACAGGGCAAGCTGCATGAAAAGCCTCCTGACGAGTTGGCCGCTTTGGGCGCTTCTTTCCGCCGGTTTTGCTGCGCTCACGGCGATTTTTGCCAAAGTCGGCGTCGAGAACGTGAATTCCGACTTCGCGACCTTCATTCGCACCATCGTCATCCTGCTGGCGGCGGCAGTGATGGTTTCTATCTCGGGCAACTGGCAGGAGCCGTCCTCGGTGTCGAGCCGGAGCTGGTTCTTCCTGGTGCTCTCCGGTCTGGCGACCGGCGCATCCTGGATTTGTTATTTCCGGGCCCTGAAACTTGGCGATGCCGCCCGGGTCGCGCCGATCGACAAGCTATCCGTCGTCTTCGTGTCCGTCTTTGCGGTGCTGTTCCTCGGCGAGCGCCTGACGTTTCCGAACTGGCTTGGCGTCGTTATGATTGCGGGAGGCGCCGTGCTCATCGCCTACAGGGCTTGACCGGCGCGAAAAAAGGCCCCGCCGAGGCGGGGCCGGAGGTAGTCGAGCCGCAACAGGCGGTCTCGACCTTTTGATTATTCTATGACCTGCACCACGCGATGGGTGCGGGGCTCGACGATCACATGGCGATTGTTGACGACGGTATAGGCGTATTTCGGATTGTCGGGCACCGGGGTGACGACGACATCAGCCGGAAGCGGCTTGCCGACGACGATTGGCTGCTCGACCACAACGCCGGTGGTCGGTGCGGGCTGCTGCTGGACATAGGTCACGACCTCGCGCGGCGGCGGATCGACGACGGCGCCGGCGACACCGCCGGCCACCCCGCCAATGGCTGCACCCACGGGACCACCGACGATCGCGCCGGTGATGGCGCCACCGGCGGCACCGGTCACGGCTCCATCAGCCAGAGCATTGGTGGCGAGCGACGACAGCGCAAGGGCGCTGGAGACAAGTAGAATCTTGTACATTTTGCTTCTCCTTTGCTGGGGTTGCGTTTGGGTAACGACCACGCCAAATCGATGTTCCCGCAGCAAAGAGTCACGCTTTGGAAGCCGGGTTCACAATCTGTGAGGCGGCAGAAAGCATGCGTGGGGGTGGGATTATTCCAGGCGCCGGCGGAAGAGCCAGGCGGCAGCACTGAGGGTGACGGCGGCGATCAGCGCCAGTGGGATCGTCTGGTTCACCACTTCGCTCAGTGGGATATCCTTGAGGAAAACGCCTTTGACGATCACCAGGAAATAGCGCAGCGGATTGATCAAGGTGATCGGCTGCAGCCATCCCGGCATGTTCTCGATCGGCGTCGCGAAGCCCGACAGCAGCATGGCCGGGACCATGAACAGGAAGGCGCCGAGGATCGCCTGCTGCTGCGTCATCGACAGTGCCGAAATGAAGAGGCCGAGGCCGGCGACCGAGCCCAAATAGAAGATCGCGCTGCCGTAAAGCAGGAAGAGCGAGCCGCGCAGCGGCACCTCGAAGAGGAAGACGGCGGCGAGGATATAGACGGTGATGTGGAAGAGGCCGATCATCATCGGCGGGATCAGCTTGCCGATCAGGATCTCATGCATGCGCAGCGGCGAGACCATCAGCTGATCGAAGGTGCCGAGCTCACGCTCGCGGGCGATCGACAGGGCCGTGACGATCAGGCCGATCAGCAGCGCGATGCTGGCGATCAGGTTCGGCACCATGAACCATTGGTAGGTGAGGTTCGGGTTGAACCAGTTGCGGGGCACTGTCGAAACCATTTCGGCGCCGGCGCGCCTGCCTGCCGGCGTCTCGGCGGCAAGGGCCGCGCCGATCTGCGAGAGATAGCCCGCGACGATCTGCGAGGCATTGGAGCGGCGGCCATCGAGCACGACCTGCAGATCAACAGGCGTTCCCGCCTCGATGTTGCGTGAGAAATCCGGGCCGATCTCGACGGCGGCGATGACGGCCTGATTGTCGATCGCCACCTGGACTTCCGCCTGGCTGGCGGCGACCTCGATGTTGCGGAAGGTCGGCGAGCCGTCGATGCGCTCGATCAGCTCCTGGCCCCAATGGCCGCTGTCGCGGTTGAGGATCATGACGTCGACATTGCGCACTTCGAGCGTTGCCGCATAGGAAAAGACGAGGAGCTGAACGATCGGCGGGCCGATCAGGATAGCGCGGCCCTTGGGGTCGCGCAGCACGGCGAGCAGTTCCTTGACGATCAGGGCGTAAAGCCTCGTCCATCCCATCTCAGCCGATCCTCTTTCTGGTGCTGCGTGCGGCCAGCACGAACATGATGGCGCCGATCGTCAGCATGACGGAGATCGCTTTTCCGAACATCGGCCAGATGTCGCCGGCGAGAAACACGGTCTGCAGGCTGGGGATCAGGTAGCGTGCCGGCACGATGAAGGTGATCCATTGGATGACTTCGGGCATGGAATTGATCTCGAACAGGAAGCCCGACAGCAGGAAGGCCGGCAGGAAGGCTGAGATCAGCGCCAGTTGCGAGGCGAGGAACTGGTTCTTCGTCGCCGTCGAGATCAGCAGGCCCTGGCCGAGCGCCGGGATCAGGAAGGCGGCCGACAGCGCGTAAAGCGCGACGACCGAGCCGCGGAAGGGCACGCCGAAGAGAAAGACCGCCAGCAGCACGCAGAGCGTCATCGAGGTGAGGCCGAGCAGGAAATAAGGCAAGATCTTGCCGGCGAGCAGTTCGACCGCCGTCACCGGCGTCGCCATCATCGCTTCCATCGTGCCGCGTTCCCATTCGCGGGCGACGACGAGCGAGGTGAGCAGCGTGCCCACAAGCGTCATGACAATGGCGATCGAGCCCGGCACCAGGAAATTGCGGCTGGTGAGTTCCGGGTTGAACCAGAAGCGCTGCTCGACCGCGACGGCAGGGCTGTGCGAGGCGACATCAGCCCGCCTTTGCTGCTCCCAGTTGGCAACGGCGCCCTGCGCATAATTCTGCACGAAATTCGCCGTGTTCGGGTCGGAGCCGTCGACGATCACCTGGATGACGGGGCGATTGCCGGCGGTGTAGCGCGTGGTGAACTCGGCGGGGATGATGACGATGCCGCGCACCTTGCCGGTCACCAAATCGTCCTCGAACAGGCGCCGGTCACGGCCGATCGTCACATCGAAATAGCGCGAGGCCTGGAAACTCGCCGACAGATCCTGCGTCAGCGGCGTCATCTCCTCGGTCACCAGGCCGATGCGGGTGCGGGTGGTATCGAGCGAGACACCGTAGCCGAAGAGAAACAGCAGGATCAGCGGCAATACGAAGGCGATGAGGATGCTGCTCGGATCGCGGATCGCCTGGAAGCTTTCCTTGCGCACGAGGGCAAACAAACGCCGAAGCCGGCCGGAAGAGGTGCTCATGCGGCATCCTCCGTTTCTGATTGCTGCACCAGGGCGATGAAGGCGTCCTCCATCGTCGGGTCTGGCTGTTCCTTGGTCACGACGCGGGCCTTCAGTTCATCGGGCGAACCGAGCGCGATCGAGCGGCCGCGATAGATCAGCGAGATGCGGTCGCAATATTCCGCCTCGTCCATGAAATGGGTGGTGACGAGCACGGTGACGCCTTTTTCCACAAGCGCGTTGATATGCGTCCAGAACTCGCGCCTTGTGATCGGATCGACACCTGATGTCGGCTCGTCCAGGAACAGGGCGTGCGGCTCATGCATGACGGCGCAGGCAAGCGCCAGGCGCTGCTTCAGGCCAAGCGGCAGGTCCTTGGCGGGTTCGCGGGCGTGGCGGCCAAAATCGAAAATGCCGGCCATCAGCGCGATGCGCTCGCGCTTGCGCTGACCGCGAAGGCCGTAGACGCCGGCGAAGAATTCGAGGTTCTGCATGACGGTGAGGTCGCCATAGAGCGAGAATTTCTGCGCCATGTAGCCAAGCTGGTTGCGGGCTTCGGCGGCATCGCGGCGGAGATCGAAACCGGCGACGCGGCCTTCGCCGCTGGTTGGCTTCAGCAGGCCGCAGAGCATCTTGAAGGTGGTGGATTTGCCGGCGCCGTTCGGGCCGAGCAGGCCGAAGATCTCGCCGCGGCGGATATCGAAGCTGATATCGTCGGCGGCGGTGAAATCGCCGAAGCGCTTGGTCAGTCCCTTGGCCTCGATCACCGGCCGGTCGTCCTCGGCCTTCAGCGGCTCTTGCGCTTCTGCAAGCCTGGAGCGGCCGCCGGGGCCGCCGCCGAGCATGTCGACAAAGGCATCCTCGAAGCGGGGCGGGGCGGAGGCGAGCGATGCTCGGTCGCCGGCCTTGCCGATATCGGGCGTCTTGCCGCTGGCAGCGACCAGGCGGATCGCCTCGCCCTGGATCACGCCGTCGATAACGCCATCGGCCTGCAGCAGCTCGGCAAGAACCTGGCGGCGGCGGCCAGAGACATCCGAGACCCGGAAGACGCGGCCGTTGACACGCTCGGTCATTTCCTCCGGTTTTCCCGAGAAAAGCAGTTTTCCCTGGTTCAGCAGCAGCACATGATCGCAGGCCTCGGCCTCGTCGAGATAGGCGGTCGACCAGAGCACGCCGATGCCTTCCCTGGTCAGGTTCTCGACCATCTTCCAGAGGTCGCGGCGCGAGATCGGGTCGACGCCGACGCCCGGCTCGTCGAGCAGCAGCAGGCGCGGCTTCTTCAGCAGCGCGCAGGCGAGGCCGAGCTTCTGTTTCATGCCGCCGGACAGCTTTCCGGCGAGCCGGCCGGTGAAACGCTTGAGGTCGGTGAAGGTGAGCAGTTCGTCGAAGGCGCCGGCGCGGTCGCTCTTCGGCAGGCCGCGCAGGTCGGCATAGAGATCGAGGTTCTCCTGCACGGAGAGGTCCTCATAGAGGCCGAAGCGCTGCGGCATGTAGCCGATCGCCGCCTGGATGCCGGCGGCATTTTTTCGGGTGTCGAAGCCGAGGACTTCTACTGTTCCCGTATCCGGCAGCATCAGGCCGGTCATCAGCCGGATCAGCGTCGTCTTGCCGGCGCCATCGGGGCCGACGAGGCCGGTGATGGCGCTGCCGCCAATGACGCCGGAGACGGCGTCGAGGGCGGCGGGCGCGTCACCGAAGCGCTTGGTGACGCCGTCGATCCGGACGAGCGGCTTGTCGTCCCAACCTGTCCGGCGGGCGGTTTCGGCGGCGGTCATTGCCCGTCTGCCGCGGGCGGGGAAAGTCGCACGGTGACCGGCATGCCCTGGCGCAGATCCGGGCCGGGCTTGTCGATGACGATCCTCAGGCGATAGACGAGATCGGTCCTGAGCTCCGGCGTCTCCACCGATTTCGGGGTGAATTCGGCGACCGGCGAGATGAAGCCGATCGTGCCTTCATAGGGCTTGTCGGGCGCCGTATCGGAGGCGACTGATACCTTCATGCCGGGATGAATGCGGCCGAGATCGGGTTCCGCGACATAGCTGCGCACCCAGACGGGCGCGGTCAGGGACAAGACGAAGACGGTATCGGCCGGCGAGACGATGGCGCCGGTTTCCCGCACGCGAGAGAGAATGACGCCGTCATTCGCCGCACGCAGCTCGGTATCTTCAAGCGACGTGCGGGCAGAGGCGAGCGTTGCCTCTGCGGCCTTCACCTGCGCGTCGGCGGCGGCGATATCCTCGGCCCGCGAGCCCTCCTGCAGCAGTTTCAGCGCCTCGTTGGCGGAAGCGGAGCGGGCGGCGGCCATCGCTTTTGCGGCGGTTGCCTGATCGAGGTTCGCTTCTGAGATCGTGCCCTGCGGGCGAAGCTGGCGGGCGCGCTCATAAGCGAGGTTGGCGTTTTCGAGATCGGCGAGGCTTTCGTCATAAGCGGCGCGTGCCTGTGCGATCTCGGTCGGCCGTGGCCCCGCCTTCAGCTTATCCAGTGTTGCCCGAAGCGCCGCGACATTGGCCTCGCCGGAGCGGACGGCGAATTCGTAGGGCGCGGCGTCGAGCTTCGCCAAAACAGTGCCGCTCTTGATGACGTCGCCCTCATCGACGCGCAGTTCGGAGAGGCGGCCGCTGACGCGGAAGCCGAGCGAGACCTGGCGGATATCGACATTGCCATAAAGGACGAATTCGCGGCCGGTTGGAGGCAGCCAGCCGAGCCTTTCGGGCAGTCCGTACCACCAGGCCGCCGCACCCACCGCAAGCAGGAGCAGGATGGCGATGGGAAGCGTGCGTTTCATTCTGCGCCTCCTTTCGGCGGGCCGAGGAGATCCACAAGTTCGGCGGCAAGGCCGCGCAAGGTTTCCACCTGTTCGGGGCCGATGGCGTCCCATTCCATCTGGGCAAGGACGGCCGCGTGGGTGACGCGAAAGACCAGGATGCTACCGAGAAGGTTGAATGTGCGCAGGCGCACATGTTCCGAGGCGGGGTCCTCATGCAGGATGGCGCCGATCAGCCGCCGGCCCATCTCGATCATCGGCCGCATGATGCCCTGATAGACCCGTGTGAAGGCCTCGGTCGGCTCCATCTGCTCGCGGATCAGGAAGCGCGCCCAGGATTCGGATTCCTTGCCGACGAAAAGCGTCACCATCGTCTGGAGAATTTCCGTGAGGAAGCGACGGGCCTCAGCTTCGGCGAGCCGTTCACCGGCGGCGTCAAGCGTCAGCAGATGCGCGCCGATGCGTGCCCTCATATCGCCGACATGCGTGTCGATGCGGGCCATCAGAAATTCGGCAGTGGCGATGTAGAGGCCTTCCTTGCTGCCGAAATAATAGGGGATGGCCTGCAGGTTGACGCCGGCGGCTTCGGTCAGCTGGCGCGTCGAAGCGCCGTCGAAGCCGTAGCGCCCGAAGACGTCGAGAGCGGCGGTCAGCATCTTCTGGCGCGCGATCTCGGCACGGGCGGAAGTTGGTGGAGGTTCGGCGTCATGTTCCTGGTTCATGATAGTTTTATAGCGCGGATCGTAAAATAAGTCAATCGATTGATATATTTCCGCGGAGAACCCTTTCAAACCGGATCTGCAGAGATTCAGAATAGGGCGAATAACCGAGATCGATGTGCCGCCCAATTCGGCTGCCCGCGGGAAATGTCGGCGACAAAGGCAAAGAGGCCCGTGACGAACGGGCCTCTCAGGGTTCTCAGGTGGGAAGAGAAACAAGCCTCGGGGTTGGGCTGCTAACAGTAGCGATGCACCATCGCTAATTTTCGCGACACTAATGTGTCCGGCGGACATATTGCAGCGCAAATAATCCTGCCATTTTTTCTATTTACGCGGTCATTTTTTGACACAAAACGGCCTTGCTCTTTCCGTATCGCCGATGTGATGCGTATCCAGATTTATATCATCGCGCTCCTGCTCAGCGCCATCATGTGGTCGATCTCGTTCGATGCGGCGCGGGAATCCTATCATGCCGCGCAAAGTGCGGGATTGATGCCGAACCTGCACATCAATAAGAAGCTGGATCGCATTCTGTAGACCGCGGTGCAGCGCTCGGATTATCGGCACGTTTCGCCGACGCTGCATTCGTGGCCCGTCTGGCCAGCCAATCCATTTTCCCTGTGGATCCGAGCCTTTTACGAGAAAATCAAATTTCGTAAAATTTGACCGATCCGCTTAAAAGCCCTGAAAATACTGAGGTGTAGAGTGGTCTCATGAAAACGGCCGATGTGTGGACAGACACACCGATCGTTTGGAGCCGGGCCAGGCAAAAGCCCGCCGATCCGCAAAATGGGGACTTCGACATGCACAAGACGCTCGCCGCCATCGCCTTGACTCTGACCATCACCGCCGCTGCCGGGCCGGCATTCGCTATCGGCCCCGCCAGCCTTGCCCGCGACCTGATGTACACCTCCGCCATCGGTCATTCGCCCGAGGCTCCCTTGACGACACGTGCCGGTTTCGTGCGTCCAGCCATGCCTTTCGTTCTGCGCAGCCCTGCCGAAGCCGAGGGGCAGGGCTATCAGCTCAAGACCTATCTCTCAGGTCGGGCAATCGTCGACTACGTGTTCTCGCAGGCGGTCAACGCGGTGCATGCGGTGACGTTTCTCCGCTGACGCTCCGGATCAACGGGCAATAATCCGGCGCGGCGTTTCAGGCGCCGAGCTCGCCGCGCACCTCGAGATACCATTCGACGAAAGCCTTGACGCCGACATCCAAAGTCGTGTCCGGCTTGTATCCCGTCAGTGCCACGAGCAGGTCGGGGGCCGCGAATGTGCGCGGCACATCACCCTTCTGCATTGCCAGCATCTTGCGAATGGCAGGACGGCCGAGCGCCTTCTCCACCGTTTCGACGAAATCCATCAGGCTGACCGGCTGTCCCCCGCCAATATTGACGACGCGAAAGGGCGCCTGGCGCGAAAGCGTTTCAACAGCCACATTGTCGAGACGGTTGTCCTCGCTTGGAGCGATTGCCGATAGCCTGACGATCGCTTCGATCAGATCGTCGATATAGGTGAAGTCACGGCTCATATTGCCTTCGCCGTAGATCTCGATCGGCTGGTCTTCGAGCATGTTCTTGGTGAATTTGAACAGTGCCATGTCGGGCCGGCCCCATGGGCCGTAGACCGTGAAGAAACGAAAGGCCGTGGTCGGAATCTTATGAAGATGGGCGTAGCTGTGCGCCATCAGTTCCATCGATTTCTTCGTCGCCGCATAGATGGTCAGCGGTTCGTCGGCACGATCGGTCTCATGAAAAGGAACGGTCGCATTGGCGCCGTAGATCGACGATGTCGAGGCCAGCATCAGGTGGCGGATTTCGGCGCGCCGGGCGATTTCCATGATGTTCCACGAGCCTTCGACATTCGAACGAAGATAGGCCTCGGGATTTTCCAGGCTGTAGCGCACCCCGGCCTGGGCGGCGAGATGGATCAGGATGTCGGGCTTGGCCGCCAGAACCGCCGCTTCCAGGGCCGGCCGGTCCTCAAGCATCGATATGACGGGTGTGAAGGCCGGAAACTGGGAAAGTGCCGCGTGGCGCATCTCCTTGAGCTTGACATTGTAGTAGGGAGTGAGGCCGTCGAAACCGGTGACGTCATGCCCTTCCTGCAGCAGGCGCCTGGCCAGATGAAAGCCGATAAAGCCGGCAGTGCCTGTAATGAAGTAGCGCATTCCCACCTTTTCTCGACTCCTTGCCGACGGCAAAAAGCCGACTCCATATGAATTGGCCCTCACTTACAAGATAAGAAGACGCCGAGTCGATAGGTCTTTGAAGAGAAGGCGGCGTCATTGCAGCGTGTCTTCGGCGTATCCGCCCGCTGGCCTGAGGAATGACGGAGAGGCCGTCGATATCGCCGGAGGGCCAGTTGCGGCCATCGGCTGTTATGCTGCATTGCGGCATGGCTGCCTGCATGTTATGGCCGACAGGTCGTCTGCAAGCAGGTCAGGATCGATGAGAGAGATAATTTATTGGATTCTCTGTGCGTTTCTGACCGTTGCCATCGCGATCGTATCTCTACGCTATGTCACTAACTTCTGGCTGCTGTCCTTCCTCTACAGCTTCCAGGTTCATTTCGGCGTCCTCTTTGTTGCCGCCAGCCTGATCATTCTGGCTGTCAGGAGACAGATTTACGGCTTCGTTCTTCTGTTTGTCTCGCTTGTTCTCGTCGCTCACGGCGTCGTCATGCTGCGCGAGTTTTCCGAGGACGACAGAGGTACGGACAGACCGGGGCTTTTCCGTCTGATGTCGTTCAACATCGCGATCGACAACTGGAAAAACTCGACTGCTATCACCGACATGGTGATCGCTTCGAATGCCGATGTCGTCAATCTGCTCGAAGCCAAGCCGCTGACATTTCATCTGCAGCAACTGTTCAAGGTCTATCCCTATCATATCGGCTGCGACGACGGGAAGGATAGCTGCGATACGCTGCTGCTGTCCAAACGCCCGTTCGTCAGCCGGCAGGTCGCAAGCATGGGCAGTCTGCGAAAAAACAGGCTTGCTATATCGAGCGTCGAGTTTGGCGGCGAAACCATCAATCTGGTCTCGGCCCACCTGACCAAACCCTATTTCGATGATTTCCAGATGGCTGAATTGGAAGACCTCGCCAAAACGCTTGGTTCGATCGACGGCCCTCTGGTGCTGGCGGGTGATTTCAATTCTTCGGTAATCGCCCCGAGCATCCAGGATTTCCTGCGCGAACAGAAGCTGAAAACGATCGCGCCAGAACCGGCAACATGGCCGGCCGGCGCGGGCGTGCTCGGGATCGCCATCGATCACATATTTGCGCGCGCGCCGCTTCGTCTGACATCGCTGAAACGTCTCGATGACAATCTCGGCTCGAACCATTCAGGCCTGATCGCCGAATTCGCTCTCGACAGGAACGGTCAAACTTCACCGGCAAGATGAGCCCAGGCAGGATAATTTGCCTGGGACGTGCCCGGAGCAAAGTCAGAATTTCGTTCTGCCGCCTTTTTTGTCGATCATCTGAAATTTCTCGCCGTCGGTCTTCACGCTGACGCAGTCGGTCGATTTGTTGGGAAACCGGACGCACACCTGGCCATTGGTTATTTTATAGCCATTGGCGTTGCCCTTGCGATATTCGTAACCGTTGCTGCTTTCTTTCAGTTCCGACGTGCCCGGCAGGTGCTCGCGAATTTCGGCTTCGCTTGCCGTCCGCATCTTTGCGTTTTCGGCAAACGCCATTCCCGGTCCCATGATTGCGAGAAGTCCGGCGAGGGCGGGCAAGATGCGCATCAGGGGAATATCTCCGGTCATGTCTTTCGGTGCGTCCATTCTACGAGAATTCCCACAGCGACTTCAACAGCGATGGTGGTTGCGCCGAAAAGGGCGGCGCATTGTTTGATCCAGACCCGCGGTCCGGCTGCGACGTCAGGTTCTTCCGAACTCATCGACGATGCGGATGATGTCGTCCTCGCCGAGATAGGAGCCTGTCTGCACCTCGATCAGCTCGAGGAGAATCTTGCCGGGATTGGCGAGACGATGGACTTCGCCGAGCGGGATATAGACGCTTTCGTTCTCGCGCAGCATCCGCACGCTGTCGCCGACCGTCACCTCGGCCGTTCCCTTGACGACGATCCAGTGTTCGGAGCGATGGTGGTGCTTCTGCAGCGACAGCTTCTTGCCCGGCGTGACGAAGATGCGCTTCACCTGGAAACGATCGCCGTTGAAGATCGAGGTGTAACCACCCCAGGGGCGGTAGGATGTCGGGTGGGTTTCGGTGAATTTCGCCGTGCCGGAAGAAGAGGCCAGCATCTTGACCAGTTGCCCGACATTCTGGCTGTCCTTGAGCGGCCCGACATAGACGGCGTCCTCGCTGGCGATGACGGCGACGTCCTCCATGCCCTGGACCGCAAGATGTACGCCATGCGTCATGACGAGCGAGTTGCGGGTATTGACGACGGTGGTGTTTGCGGCGGCAACATTGCCGTTGCTGTCGCGGGCGCCTGATTTCCAAACGGCATCCCAGCTTCCCATGTCGGACCATTTGAACGGCGAGGGGACGACGGCAGCCTTCGAGGTCTTTTCCATGATCGCATAGTCGATCGATATATCGGGGCTCTTGGCGAAATGGTCGGCGTCAAGGCGGGTAAAATCGAGGTCGCGGCTGGCCTTGGAAACGGCCTTGCTTGCCGCCTTCAGTACATCGGGCGCATGTTCCTGCAATTCGGCGATGAGTTCCGTCACCGGGAACATGAAGATGCCGGAGTTCCAGTAGAAGCCGCCGTCGGCGAGCATCCGCTCGGCCTTTTCCAATGCCGGCTTCTCCACGAAGCGAACGACCTTGTGAGCGCCGTTTTTAAGCGCATCGCCGATCTCGATATAGCCGTAACCGGTTGCCGGCTCGGTCGGGCTGATGCCGAAGGTGACGAGCTTGCCGTCGGCCGCGGCGTCGCGGGCGATGCGGATGCAATCGAAATAGCTCTTGTCGGCAAGGATTTCGTGATCCGAGGCGAGCATCTGGATGATGGTGTTCTTGCCGAAAAGGTCGGCGGCAAGTGTTGCGGCGGCGGCCACCGCTGCGGCGGTGTTGCGGGCGACCGGTTCCAGCAGCACGGCGGCGAGCGGGACGGCCAGCGCGCGGGCCTGTTCGGCGACCAGAAAGCGGAATTCCTCATTGGTGACGACGATCGGGGCTTCGTAGATCTCCGGATTGGAAACGCGTTCGAGGGTCGCCTGAAACAGCGTCTTGTCGCCGACGAACTGGATGAACTGTTTCGGTGCGGTGGCACGGGAAAGCGGCCAGAGCCGCGTGCCTTTGCCGCCGGCCATGATCACGGGAACGATTTTCTGCGTCATAGGCGGGTTCCTTGAAAAAAGCTTGTTCGTGGCATGTTGGCGGGCGTCTGCCCAGTTCGTTATTTCCCTGAGCCCGGTCTTCAGCAGATCCAGGGCTGCGGTTTCGCTTTCGGCTTCCACGTAGCAGCGCATCTCAGGTGCATTGCCCGAGGGCCGGAAATGAATGATCCTGCCGTCCTTCAGCGTCACGCGAAGTCCGTCGATGTCGGATGTCGTCGCCGGCTCCCCGACCGGCTCCAGGAAAGCGACAAGATTTTCATTGGAGGCGCGAAGATATTCCATCAGCGTCGCGCTCGTCTCCACCGGAAAATTCTCCAGGCGATCGGCGGCGGCAAAGGGCAGGCGATAGGAGGCGGCAATGGCAGAAAGCGGCTGCCTGCGACTGGCGGCGAGCGACAGGATCGCAAGTATCGGGATAAAACAATCGCGCGTCGGCAAGGCGCGCACGGCTCTGCCGTTGATGTCGAACGTCGTTGCGGTCAGCATCCCGCCATTGGCCTCAAAGCCCATGACATGATCCGCGCCGGCGGCCACGGCCTCTTCCATGCCTGCGATGACGAAGGGCGAACCGACGCGGGTTCGCCTGACGGCGAAGGAGCCTGCAGCCTCGATGCCGGAATTGGAGGTCACCGGTGTCACCACCGTGCCGGCGCCGAGAAAATTGGCTGCGACAAGGCCGAGAAGATCACCGCGCAGCGGCGTGCCGCTTTCGTCTGCGACCAGCGGGCGGTCGCCGTCGCCGTCGGTCGAGACGATCGCATCGAATTTGTGATCGGACGTCCAGCGCTTCATCTGCGCGATCGTCTCGTCGGAAACGGCCTCGGTATCGACGGGAATGAAACTCTCCGAACGTCCGAGAGCGGTGATTTCGGCGCCGTAATGGGCGAGAACGTCGACCAGCAGGTCGCGGGCGACGGTACTGTGCTGGTAAACGCCGATTTTCAGGCCGGAGAGCGCGCCTTGCGCAAGCAGGGCGGTATTGCGTTCAAAAAAGAGCTGCCGGCAGATCGCTTCATGATTTTCGGTCTTGGCCGGCGCCTCTGCAACGGCCTCGCCTGTTCGTTCGATCTCGGCCGCCCATGCCGTGATTGCCGCCTCGTCCAATTTGTCGATTTCGCCATCCGGGCGATAGAATTTGATGCCGTTGCGGTCTGCCGGAATATGCGAGCCCGTAACCATCAGGCATGCGGCGTTGATGGCGAGGCCATAAAGGGCAAGCGCCGGCGTCGGCACATTGCCGCAGTCGAAGACCCGGAAGCCGAGCGCGGCGAGTGCGCCGGCACAATTTCCGGAGATATCCGGGCTCGAATCGCGAAAATCGCGGCCGATCAGAACGGTATCTCCGACCTCAGCCTTGCCGGTCTGCAGCAGATATTTGCCGAACGCCGTCGCATAAAGCGCAGAGGCGCGTCCCTTGAGATCCACTGAAAGTCCGCGAAGGCCGCTCGTGCCGAATTTCATTTGAAGAGATGTCTCCGGTTTACGATCAAGGTTCTACTCAGGCCGCCTGCCGGCGTAAATACCGAAGCCGTCATATAGTTAAACACGAACAACGATGCCTCGGACAGCCTCTCGCAGTCTTCTGCCGCCGATTCCAAAGGCGTAGACCCATTGCCGACAGGCATTGCAGCCTAGATCGATTTTGTTAGAACCGTGTGTCCGTTGTTTCGTCATATGCGAAGGGTTTGCTGGATGAGCGATACATCAGTCAGTCTCGAAGAGAGCTGGAAGGCCGCCTTGGCGGGGGAATTCTCCAGTCCCTATATGCAGCAACTTAAAGCCTTTCTTGTCGCGCAGAAGCAGGTCGGTAAGCGGATTTTCCCGCGGGGCAGCGAATATTTCCGCGCGCTCGATCTGACCCCGATCTCCAACGTCAAGGTCGTCATTCTCGGCCAGGACCCCTATCACGGGCTGGGGCAAGCCCACGGGCTTTGCTTCAGCGTGCGGCCGGGCGTGCGCATACCGCCTTCGCTGGTCAATATCTATAAGGAGATGGAGACGGATCTCGGCATCACGCCGGCGCGTCACGGCTTTCTCGAACATTGGGCAAAGCAAGGCGTGCTGCTGCTGAACAGCGTGCTGACCGTCGAGGAAGGGCAGGCGGCGACCCATCAGGGCAAGGGATGGGAAAAATTCACCGACGCCGTCATCCGCAAGGTCAACGACGAATGCGAATCCGTCGTCTTCATGCTTTGGGGCTCCTATGCCCAGCGCAAGGCTGCCTTCGTCGATACGACGCGCCATCTGGTGTTGAAGGCGCCGCATCCCTCGCCGCTTTCGGCCCATAACGGCTTCTTCGGCTGCGCGCATTTTTCGAAGGCGAATGCCTTCCTGCAGTCACGCGGGCGCACGCCGGTCGACTGGCAATTGCCGGTCGATCCCAATGCTTCTTAGTGAACGCATATCGACCTTCGTTCACTAAAAGGAGACAATGCGTTTTGGTCGGCGGGTCTATCCGCAGGGGCTGCGAGCGCGCATTTATGATCCATCGAAAGCCTGCAAGCGGCGGGCAAGAAAGGGGTCTCACATGCTCGATCAGATCAAGGGTTTGCACCACGTCACGTCGATGGCGGAGGACGCCCGCACCAACAACCAGTTCTTCACCCATGCGCTCGGCCTGCGCCGCGTCAAGAAGACGGTGAATTTCGACGCGCCCGACGTCTATCACCTTTATTATGGTGATGAGACCGGTGCGCCCGGCACTGTAATGACCTATTTCCCGTTCCCGAAGATGGCGCAGGGCCGTCCGGGTACCGGCGAGGTCGGCACGACGGTGTTTTCCGTTCCGCAAGGCTCGCTCGGCTTCTGGAGCGATCGCTTTGCCGCGCTCAATATCGGCGGCCTGAAGGCCGAGGAAAGCTTCGGCGAGAAGCGCCTGAACTTCTCGGGCCCGGATGGCGACGGCTTCGCGCTGGTTGAGGTCAGGGACGATGTCCGCCAGCCCTGGACGCATGGCGGTATCAGCGAGGACCACGCTATTCGCGGTTTCCACTCTGTCGCCATGCGGCTGCGGGACGAGGGCGCCACCGCCGAACTCCTGAAGTTCATGGGCTATGAGGTCGCAGAGGAAAGGGACGGCGTCAAGCGGCTGATCAAGCCCGACGGCAACGGCGCGCATCTCATCGATCTCGAGACCATGCCGAATATTGCCCGTGCGCTTCCCGGCGCCGGCTCCGTGCATCACGTCGCCTTCGCCGTCGAGAACCGCGCAAAGCAGCTCGAAGTGCGCAAGGCGCTGATGGACACCGGCTATCAGGTCACGCCGGTGATCGACCGCGATTATTTCTGGGCGATCTATTTCCGCACACCGGGTGGCGTGTTGTTCGAGGTCGCGACCAATGAGCCCGGCTTTGACCGGGACGAAGACACGGCCCATCTCGGCGAAGCCCTGAAGCTGCCGGAGCAACACGCCCATCTTCGCGCGCTGCTCGAACAGCACCTGCAGCCGCTCGAAGCGTAAGGAGGGGCGACATGACAGAAGCTGGATATGTGCACCGGCTGCATTCCGGTGCACCTGGCAAACCGATCCTGCTGGTGCTGCACGGCACCGGCGGCGACGAGAATCAGTTCTTCGATTTCGGCCGGCGGCTGCTGCCCGAAGCAACGGTTCTCTCGCCGCGCGGCGACGTTTCCGAATATGGCGCGGCGCGGTTCTTCCGGCGCACCGGAGAGGGGGTCTACGACATGGCCGACCTTTCACGGGCGACGGAAAAGATGGCCGCCTATGTCAAGGCATTGGCTGACGAACACAAGGCTTCCGAGATTCTCGGCCTGGGCTTTTCGAACGGCGCAAACATTCTTGCCAATGTGCTGAT
The DNA here is from genome assembly GCF_000172795.2 of Rhizobium sp. CIAT894. Lineage (NCBI taxonomy): Bacteria > Pseudomonadati > Pseudomonadota > Alphaproteobacteria > Hyphomicrobiales > Rhizobiaceae > Rhizobium > Rhizobium sp. CIAT894. The sequence continues at coordinate 3,339,171 of NZ_CP020947.1, read as the reverse complement.
CGAGAAGGGGATATTCGATGCCGCGGTTTTGATGCACCCCCTCATTCCGTTTCGGCCGGAAGCCCAGGCAACGCTTGTGGGGAGAAAGGTGCTGTTGACGGCCGGCCAGCGGGATCCGATCGCTCCTGTTGCGATGACTGAGGCGCTATCGGAGTATCTGAAGAGCCGCGGGGCGGAGGTGAGGATGGTCTGGCATCCCGGTGGCCACGAGATTGCTCCGCTCGAGGTCGATGCGGTCCGCGATTTCTTCGGTGGCGATTGAGGATATGCCGCAGCCGGTCGGAAACTGATTTGCGGGACCGGCATATGCCGCTCCCGCAGCTTTTTGAACCGATGTCCTATCGTCGTTGTGGACAGGAGATCAGGGGCGGGGAGGATATTTGCCCCTGATTGCCTTCATGTAAAAATTTCCCGGGGATTCGGCCATCGTCAAACCGACGACCACTCCTTTGGGAACGCCTTCATATTCTCGCCTCTGACCGTTTGTCAGGTAGACCCGTAGATGCCGGCTGTCTTCGTCGTAGGTGATCGCCTCGATAAGTTTCGAATCAACCGCAGTTTCCACTTTGCACCCCGCAGTTTTGGATCTGAGATTTCTGGTGACGAATGTCATTCACGCTCGCAATGGCCTATCATCATGCGGCGCCACAGTAGCGTCAAGCATGATAAGCTTAAACGTTCATTTTTTTCCGAAGCATATCGCTATAGTTGCTTTTTACAGCTTTTCAGAAAGTCTCGCCTGTGGAAATCCGATGGCCGGAAATTCTCCAGTTCGGAGAACTGGCGATGGACACAGCCGCTGATGGAGCGAACATTACGGTTTAACGCCGAATTAACCGTCCTATACCAAAATAAAGTGCAATATTGATGGTGCTGCCCGCGCAAAATGACCGAATACAAATTACCGTTTCTCGCAATAGTGATTTCACTGTTGCGTGAGCGGCTGGACCATGGGCCTCCGAAGGCTGATCTGCATGCGCAAATTTCCCCAAGGTGACGATGTGAGAATTGGGTGATTCGATGCGAGGGGAGCAGTGCCTCGGGAAGAGGATTATATCGTTCTGAATGTGGCAAGCGGTCGCGGCAATTCGATGAGGCCGTGATCAGGCCAACTTCTTTTGGACACTAAGCCTCATGCCCGTGCAGGGATGAGTCGGAAATGGAGTTTGTCCGACAAGCTCGCGTGCTGTCGGATCTCATAAATGGGTTACATGTTCAACAATCTCGGGCCGTGGCGACAACAGATATCGATATTGGCCGGCAGCCGTAAAGGACGCGCTCGGCTGACCTTTGCCGAAGGCGAATTCGCTGCGGTCTACGCGATGAGCGATGTCCACGGATGTTACAAGGAGCTTATCGAAGCACATCGCCGCATCGAGGAGGATGCCGCGCGCATTCCTGGGCCGAAACTTATCGTCATGCTCGGCGACTATGTCGATCGCGGGCCTGACTCGAGCGCGGTGCTGGAGTTCCTGAGCAAGAGCCCGCCGCCGGGATTTCAGCGTTTTTCTCTGTGCGGCAACCACGACGCGGAGCTTGTGAAGCTCTATCGCAAACCGGCGCACATTCTTGAATGGCTCGGCTTTGCCGGGACGGAGACGCTGCACTCATACGGTATCGATATCGAGCATCTGCTGCAGTCGGCGGCGGGAAGCGAAATGATTGCCCGCGTCATTCGCAACATGATCCCCGAGCGGCATATCCAGTTCCTGGAATCGCTGCCGATCATGCTGCGGATGGGAAGGGTGGTTTTTGTCCATGCCGGCATCAAACCGGGCATCGACCTGAAGAAGCAGAAAGACAGCGACCTGATGTGGATCCGCCAACCCTTCCTGGATGAAGGACCGCAGCTTCCTGTCCTGGTGATCCACGGGCATACCCCGGCACGAACCCCGACATTCGGTCCGCAACGGATCGGTATCGATACGGCGGTTTCGGCGACGGGCCGGTTGACGGTGTTGACGATAAAAGGAACGCGGGTCGGGATCCTTTGAATGAGTGCATGTCGCCGAAACCGTTTTCGCTTTTGCGCCGTGCTCCAAAATCAAACGCCGCGGGCTTTATGCTCCGCGGCGTCAGGATGATGATCGGTGTACCGGGACCTGTCAGGTGTTCGTCGATTCCTGATAGAGGTTGGTGCCGATGCCGGTATAGGTGAAGCCGTGTTTGCGGATCTCGTCGCTGCGGTAGATATTGCGCAGGTCGACCAGGACCGGGCTGTGCATCGACTGCTTCAGGCGATTGAAATCGAGCGCGCGGAACTGGTTCCATTCGGTGACGATGACGAGCGCATCCGCACCGGCGGCTGCTTCATAGGGGCCGCTCGCATATTCGATGTTTTCGATCACCTTGCGGGCGTTCTCCATGCCTTCGGGATCGTAACCGACCACCTTAGCGCCGGCGTCCTGCAGGGTCTGGATAACGGCAATCGCCGGGCTGTCGCGCATGTCGTCGGTGTTCGGCTTGAAGGTCAGGCCGAGAATCGCGACCTTCTTGCCGCGAATGTCTCCGCCGACGGCGGCGATCACTTTGCGCCCCATCGCCCGCTTGCGGTTGTCGTTGATCGAGATCGTCGTCTCGATCAGGCGGACCGGCGCATCGTAATCCTGCGCGGTCTTGGCAAGGGCAAGCGTATCCTTGGGGAAGCACGAGCCGCCGTAACCGGGACCGGCATGCAGGAACTTGGCGCCGATACGGCCATCGAGACCGATGCCGCGCGAAACGTCCTGGACATTTGCGTCGACGCGCTCGCAGAGATCGGCGATCTCGTTGATGAAGGTGATCTTCATCGCGAGGAAGGCATTGGCCGCATATTTGATCAGTTCCGAGGTGCGGCGGGTGGTGAAGACCAGCGGTGCCTGGTTGAGATAAAGCGGGCGGTAGACCTCGGTCATGGTTTCGCGCGCCCGGTCGTCATTCAGGCCGACGACGATACGGTCGGGGCGCTTGAAGTCTTCGATCGCCGCACCTTCGCGCAGGAATTCCGGATTGGAAACGACGGCGACATCCGCCGCAGGATTGGTTTCGCGCATGATGCGCTCGACTTCGTCACCGGTGCCGACCGGTACCGTCGACTTGGTGACGATCACGGTGAAGCCTTCCACGTAGGTGGCAATCTCGCGCGCCGCCGCATAGACATAGGAGAGGTCTGCGTGGCCATCGCCGCGCCGGGATGGCGTACCGACCGCGATGAACACGACGTCTGCGCTACGGACGCTTTCGCCGACATCGGTCGAAAACGACAGCCGGCCGGTGCTGGTATTTTCGGCGACCAGTTGCTCCAGACCCGGCTCGTAGATCGGAATACGGCCTTCGCGAAGGGCTTCGATCTTACTCAGATCCTTGTCGACGCAGATGACGTCGTGGCCGAAATCCGCGAAGCAAACGCCTGAAACGAGGCCGACATAGCCTGATCCAATCATCGTGATGCGCATATTTCCCTCAAATCATTGGAGTAGAACGTCATGCTGCGTCGCAGCATGGCGTTGGTCATACTGAATCTGGGCGAAAAGACAATATCGAAGATCGCTTGATACCCACATCGAAAATCGAACGAGGGGCACGACAATTCATTGCCGGCACCCCTTCGACAGCAAGAAACATAGGTTTGTGTGGGCAATGTGACAAGTCGAGCCGCTCGTCAGAGGCGGCTCGACTTTCATTTCCAGACGGTTCTTCCGCAGCCCGAACTTCTACAGCCGGTACCAGACATAGGGGTCTGTCCCCGATTGAATCTTGTCCCAGCGCAGATCGGTGTCCCGCCAGTTCTTGATGCTGCTTTTCCTGTTGTCGAGCACGAGGTCACCCTTGTCGGTTCTGACCACGAGAACCGCATGTCCTTCGCCGGAAGGTGTATATGCCGTCGCGATTCGTAAAGCGCGCGACGACCAGCCCATAGCGATTAGCCGGCTGCGCTTGGTCAAGGCGAAATCTTCGCAGTCGCCGCTGCGAACATTCACCTTCCAGACATCGCCGTTCAGTTCGCTGCTGGAGTCGTTGCGGCCGATCATCGTGCGATTGACGGTGTTGTTCACGGTCTTCAGTTGCTGCATCTGCTCGTCGGTCAGCGCAACGACCGACAGACCATTGTTGTCACGGCATTCGGCCGGGTTCTGGGCGCAGAACAACACCTGGGCGAAGGGTGGGATGATCTTGCCTTTTTCAGAGATATAGCTGACCGCCGAACTACCGTTCAGGCCGCGGGCAAAACCTGCGGGACCGGCGGCAAATGCCGAGCAGGCATTGCCTGCCGTAAAGGCCAGCGCCAGAAGTGTAACGAACGTTTTCTTCATCTCTTTAATCCCCTTTCAGGGCAACCGATTGAGATCAGGCTTGCCTTTTTTCTCGGTCAATGGCATGGCGATCTGGTGATCTGCCAAGTATTGGACGCAGAATATCTGTCCCGTTTCTGCTGCTTGGAGGGAGCATAACCGGGCCTTGTCTCGATTGGCTTAAACCTTTCGCGACAATTTTAAACGATGTGGAATTCTGTTACACTTTAGCACGCAAGTGCTTGATGTTCAACTTATGTTAGTACGAGTAAATTAATCTCTTCGGTTGCAATGGCTTTGTCGCCGCCTGCTCTGGTAAACGAATTCAAATGTTCTCCAACCTCATCAACAGACCAGTCGTGCGGGAGGTTCTTCTCTTTGCGTTTGTTGGCCTGGTTATACTGACGCTCATTCCGTTCGGAAGCGTTACGCCCTTTCCTTTCGCCTTCGCCGCGATCGGGATGTTTGCCCTCGCCGTCATTTCGGCGCTGCTCTTCGGAGAGCCTGGACAAAGCAGGTGGGTTTTCAGCCTCTCTTTATTTCTGCTCATCGTGGTGACGGGCTGGATGTTCGTCCAGACCATCGAGCTGCCTGCCAACTGGCTGGCAAATCCCGCCTGGGGGGCTGCGCGTGACCTGGCGGGTGTTCAGTATGCGGCAATCTCGGTCGAACCGGCCGATACCCTCGCGTCGATCCTCTGGGTCGCGCTGCCTTTCGTCACCTTCCTGACCGGGCTTCTCCTGTGCGATACCGATCAGCGGGCGAGGAAAGTGCTCGCCGGCCTCGGGCTCTCTGCGGGCATCATCGCGGTTTTCGGCCTGCTGCAATTTTCGCTGTTTCCCAATATCTTGGTCGTCGTCGAGAAACGCGCCTACCTCGACAGCCTGACTGCGGTCTTCGTCAATCGCAATACTGCCGCGACCTTCCTCGGGCTTGGAACGCTGCTGATGCTAACCCTGGTCAGGGACATCGCCCGTTCCTTATCAAAATATCCATCCGGCGAGCCGGGCCGCAACGCTCTTCTCTTGAGGTCGTGGATCTATATTCTGCTGTTATGCGCCTGCTTCACGGCGCTGATGCTGAGCCGGTCGCGCGCCGGAATATTTTCGACCTTCGTTGCCGCTCTCATCTATTTTCCATGGCTCGTTCTCAATTGGAACGGCTCCGGCAGAAAGCCGAAGCCGGCGCCGAAATGGCATTCCACGGTGAAGTTCGTCTCGGCGATCGGTTTCGTCATCTTGTTGGTGGCGATGTTCGCAGGCCAGGCGATCCTGCGTGCGCAAGAGCGGCATCTCGAGGATGATGATCGGTTCTGCATCCTGCCGGGCATCTGGCGTGCCATTTCGGATCATTGGCTGACCGGGACCGGCCTTGGCACTTTCCGCACCGTGTTTTCTGCCTACCGCGATCCGGCCTGCGGAATTTTCGGGATCTTCGACCGGGCGCATAATTTCTATCTCGAAGGATTCCTGGGTCTCGGAATATTGTTTCCGATCGCGGCGGCCCTTGCCTTTTCGGTGCTTGCCAGCGTGTTCCGGCGCGGGCTCGCGCAAAGACGACGCCTGAGACACTATGTCCTTCTTGGCCTGGCCGGAACGGTTTTGGTCGCCCTGCATGCGGCGGTGGATTTCTCTTTGCAGATACCGGGTTTTGCCGTGTTTTACGCCGCCTTCCTCAGTGCTGTTGTCGCGATCAGTCTTGGGCGCAGCAACGGCGAAGCGGACAGGGTATATGAGCGGTCGCTAACTAGCTGAAAATTAAGTGGGTGAATTTTATGAAGGTTTTTCAAAAGTAGTGATTGTGCAGGTGCGAACTGTTGACTCTCAAACGCAAGAAATTTTATAGCAGGTGCAGCCTTCGGATTGTTGCGGCCCCAAAAAAAGTCGGGTCGGCGTCATTTTCGCTTCCTAAGAGGCCTGGCGTTGCCGGCCTGCCACAGTTAGGGGAATGTTAATCGGCTTTCAGTGTTATTGATTGGGGATTGTCTTGTATTTGGTCAGATTGCGGGGCAGTAGCTTCAGGGGCGTCAACACAGGTTATTCTATGGGTTGTTCTCGTATCGTTAGTACACGCGTCGCCATTGTTGTAGCGCTAACCACTATATTGGCAAGCTGCACGTCGTTGCCAAGATCCGGCCCCGATCACAAAGATGTTGATCGAGATGCCGCGGTAAAAGTGACAACGAAGGAGCGTCGCGTCGGCATCGACTACGCCCTCGTCGATCTCAGCAAGAACGTTCTTCCCTATTTTACCTCTGCCCAGCCAACCTCCTTCAAGGGCTTTGGCGGCGGTCGAGGCGGCGCCCCCGAAATTCCGCTTGGTTACGGCGACGTCGTTCAGGTCGCCATCTTCGAAGCCCAGTCCGGCGGTCTCTTCATTCCGTCCGATGCTGGCAGCCGACCCGGCAATTACATCTCGCTGCCGACTCAGACCATCGATAGAAACGGCACGATCACAATTCCTTATGCAGGCCGCGTTCCGGCTGCCGGTCGCCTCAAGGAGACCGTGGAACAGGATGTCGAAGATCGCCTGGCGAGCCGCGCGATCGAGCCGCAGGTGGTTATCACGACGACGACAAACCGGTCCAGCCAGGTTGCGGTTCTCGGCGACGTCAACAACCCGCAGCGTGTCGAGATCAGCCCGGCCGGTGAACGTGTTCTCGACGTCATTTCCGCCGCCGGCGGTTTAACGACCAACAATATCGAAACGAACGTGACGCTGCAGCGCCGCGGCAAGACGGCAACCGTCGCCTACAATACGCTGCTGAAAAACCCGGCGGAAAATATCTATGTCGCGCCGGATGATACGATCTCGGTCGATCACGAGCGCCGCACCTATCTTGCGCTCGGCGCCGCCGGCGTCAGCGGCCGTTTCGATTTCGAAGAGTCTGACTTGACCCTTGGCGAGGCAATTGCAAAGGCAGGTGGCCTGCGCGACGACCGCGCCGATCCGGCTCAGGTTCTGCTCTATCGCCAGGTTCCAAAGAAAACGCTTCAAGCGATGCGCGTGGACACGACGAGATTTGCAGGGGATGCGGTTCCGGTGATCATTCGCGCCAACCTGCGTGATCCCGCTACCTTGTTTGCCACCCAGCAATTCAAGATGGAAGACAAGGATATTATCTATATTTCCAATTCGGACTCTGTCGAACTGGTCAAGTTCCTTGACATCGTCAACTCGGTATCGTCCACTGTTTCCGGCGTGACCGACGATGCGAGGGATACCCGCAACGCGGTTCGGGATCTCGAAAATTGATTGAAATAGGCGCCGGCATCGATCGCTGATCGACGCCGGCGGCCTATATATAGCGGATTTGATGAAGGACTAGGTTATGGCAAGGTCAGCTGTTTATCGTAAGCTTGCGTATAGCGGAATTGTCGTCGCGATGTTTGCCGGCATGACTTCGAGCGCTTTTGCGGCCGCCTGCCTCGGGCCGGCAAATCTGACTTCGGTCGACGTCAGCGGATTTACGACCAATCCCGCCGCTCTGCTCGATATGTCCGATCCGTTGGTTTTGTCATCCCGTGTTCGGGCACTGGTCGGCAGCAGCAATGACACGCTTGCGCCGGTGATCGAGCAGGCCAAAAAGGCCAATGCCGCGCAGATGGCGGCGATCGGGTCTGGTCTTGGAAGGGCGGCGAACAGCTGCCAGGTCTCGGATCCGCAGTTCAAGCTGGCAATCGAAAAGGCCGTTGCCGAGGCGGCGAGTGCCGATCCCAATCTGGCGCCGCTGCTTGCCGCCTTTGCGAAGGTTCTTGCCGAAGGCGGAACTGCGGCGCTCGGCCCGGGGGCAAGTGCCGCCGCTGCAGCCGGCATCGGCAATGACGGGTCGATTGGCCCGACGGGGCCGGGCTCTGACGATGGTACGCCCTTCGACGGAGCCGCGACGACTGCCGGTACACTCAAGGTTTCCAATGGCGGCGCCAGCGACGACAGCTCGTCCTCGACGACGACGATCCTCAGCGTGAATGGGGCAGGGCAGTCGTCTTCCGACACGGGCGGATCGACGAGTCCGAGCACCCCCGTCATACAATAGCTGGAATTGCCCTTAGATCTTAGCGCTTGACGCCTTTGTTGGAGATCGAAATTGCTATCGCCAGATAAACTTACGCCGCGTATCGACCCCTCCCGCGATACGGGAAACGAAGCTGATTTCATCGATTTCGACAAGCTCATCGCGATTGCCCGCCGACAGTGGCGGATGGTCGCGGCGAGCGCTTTCGCCTTCGCCATTCTCGGCATCGTCTATGTGGTGACATCGGTACCGGTCTATACCGCCGATACAAGCGTGCTGATCGATCGCAGCGACAATCAGGTGATCAACCAGCTGGCGGCTTTCGGCCAATTGGACGATGACGAAGGGACGGTCCTCAGCCAGGTCGAGTTGTTGAAGTCCGACACGATCGCCTATGCCGTCGTCGACAAGTTGAAGCTTGTCGACGATCCGGTGTTTAACGCACAGCAGAATTCGCTGTTTTCAGTCGCGACGCTGAAATCTCTGGTGAATTTCAAATCGTGGTTTGCCGATGACGCGGCCGTGGCACCGGATCAGGACATGAAGCGGCGGTTTGCTGCCGAAACCGTCGCCGGCAATATCGATGTCGAACGCGTCGGCAAATCCTACGTTCTCGATGTCAGTTATACCTCGCAGTCGCCCGACATGGCGCGTCAGATCGCGGCCGCGATCGCCGACGTCTATCTTGTCGACAAGCTCAATTCGAAATACGAGGCGACACGCCGGGCCGGCGCGTGGTTGCAAGAGCGTATCGAGGAACTGCGACAGCAGGCGCTGGACACCGACCTTGCGGTTCAGAAATTCCGTAGCGAGCACGGGCTTGTCGAGTCAGGAACCGGAACGCTTCTCAGCGAGCAGCAGCTTTCCGAACTGAACAGCCAGCTAATCAATGCCCAGGCGGCGACAGCGCAGGCCGAGGCAAAATATGCGCGCGTCAAGTCGATTATCGATGCCAAACAGACCGATGCGATCGTCACGGATGTGCTCGACAGCTCCATTTCGAACGACCTGCGCAAGAAATATCTTGAAGCTTCGAAGCTCGAAGCCGAAATCGAGGCGCGACTCGGTCCGGACCACGTCCAGGCGGTCCGGCTTCGTGCGGAAATGGCCGAATATGAACGACTCATGTTTGACGAGTTGAACCGTATTTCTGAGAGCTATCAAAGCGAGGTACAGGTCGCTCAGTCTCGAGAGAAGTCGCTCCGCGAAAGCGTTGATCAAGCGACGGGAGTGGCTGCAACGGCCGGCGAGACGCAGGTGCAGCTTCGCGAGCTTGAGCGTACCCGGGATACCTACAAGAATCTCTATCAGAGCTTCTTGACGCGCTATCAGGAAGCCATTCAGCAGCAGAGCTTTCCGATCACTGCCGCGCGTATCATCACGACGGCGGAGACTCCGACGAAGCCGAGTGCTCCAAAGAGAGCCCTCGTCGTCGCTTTTGCGATGTTCCTCGGATGCGCAGTCGGAAGCGGCATCGGCGCCTTCCGTGAATTCCGGGATCGGTTCTTCCGCACCGGTGACGATGTCCGGGAAGTGCTGGATGTCGAGTCTCTCGGCGTCATGCCGCTGATCGAAAATAACGTCGACGATCCGGCGCTTGTCGATCCCAACAATCCGCGAAGCATCGCCAGAGGCGGGAAGACGACGACCTATGTCGAGGAGCATCCGCTGTCGGCATTTGCCGAAACGCTTCGAAGCGCGAAAATCGCCATCGACATCAGCGCCGCCGATCAGCGCTGCAAGGTCATCGGCGTCGTGTCGAGCCTGCCCGGGGAGGGCAAGTCGACGACATCCGTCAATTTTGCCAAGCTTCTGGCAATGCAGGGTGCGCGCTGCCTGCTGATCGACGGCGACATGCGTAATCCCGGCGCAACCCGGGCAATCGGCCGCCATGCCGAGGCGGGCTTGCTCGAGGCGATCGTCGACGGTCGTCCGCTCAAGGATCTGATCCTACTCGATCCAAGGACAAAGCTTGCATTTCTGCCGACGGTGGCGCGGTACCGCGTTCCGCATTCGTCGGAGTTGCTGGCGTCACGCGGCATGGATCAGCTTCTTGAAACGGCGCGTCAGAGCTTCGATTATATTATCGTCGACCTGCCGCCCTTGGCGCCGGTTGTCGATGCGCGCGCTATCAGTTCGAAGCTCGATGCGGTGGTGTTCGTTATCGAGTGGGGGAAGACCTCGCGCAAGGTCGTGCAGTCGACCCTGCTGTCCGAGCCGGAACTCTATGCAAAATGCGTCGGTGCCGTATTGACCAAGGTCGACCCGTCGCAGATGAAGCTTTACCGGACATTCGGTTCGAGCGAATATTATTATAAGCGGTATTCGCGATACTATACCGAAAGCTGATGTTCGGCAGTCGGTCCGTTTCGGTTTCCAGGGTCGTTTTTGTTGTCGTCACCGTCGCCTTTGCGGTGCTGGCTGGTCGTGAGCTGTACGCGTCGATCAGAACGGCAAGCATCTCGATCGTCGCCGAAAGGATCGAGCGTGGCGGGACTGTCGCCGATGATGTCGTGGCTAAATATGCTTCGCGCAGTGTCGAGGTTGTTGACGGGCATTATTGCCGATCCGACATTGTGGCGGCTGGCGTAACGCTCGTCCTGGCGCAACTCGATCGGCAAAACGTCAATGTCAACTATGACGCCTGGGCCGCTGCAGCATCGGGTGCGCGCCAATATCTTCGGTATGCGCTGTCGTGCATGCCGACGAACAGCAATTTTTGGCTTCGTCTTGCGGCCGTGCAGTCGACTATTGCGGAAGAGCCGGTTTCGATTGCGGGAATGATGAAGCGCTCGGTTGTGCTGGCGCCCCACGACGAAATGATGGTTCTGACGCGGTTTTATTTCTGGAACGATTTCACCGACGCGACGCTTGCCGCGGCCAAGCGCGCGCTCGATAGCGATCTGACGACAATGCTGAAACTCGGCGATCGCTGCAGGGTCAATGCTGCGATAAAAGAGATCAGCCCGCAGCTTCGTCCAATCTTTGATCGAAGCTGGGCGAGCGTCGGAGACGGTGCGACAGCACGGTTTCGACAGCGTTGCAGCAGATAATTCGTCGACGCTTTGAAGGCTGGCGCATACCGGCACCGGGTTGCAGCCAAGCCGCTGCTCCGGTTTTTTTATCGAGCCCGAACTGAAATATGAGAATGCCCGCCGTTTGCGCGGCGGGCATTGTCTATTGATCGGCTATGGAACGATCAGACGCTGGCGCCCGAAACGAAATCCGTGCCGGTGATATTGAGCGTCAGAACGCCGACATCCGTGTGACCTTGGCCGTCCGAGATCTTGTAGTACTGGACGGTTTCCGTGACGTGATCGCCCGGGGCGATATCTGCTGCCAGATCATAGGTGAATGAGCCGTCCGACTTGACGTGGAACGTGCCGTAGGTGCCGGCGACGTCGGTCGTTGCGCTCGGATTGCCGTTGACGCTCGTGGTGCCGAACTGACGGAGGAAGAGATGACCATTGTCGCCGGGAATGTCGTTGGCGAGAGCGTTGCCGCCGATGGGGTTGCCTTCGATGAAGCTGTAATGGTCGTCGACAGCGATCGGCTTGACCTGGGTTACACCCTGAATATTCAGCGTGAACAGGCCGACGTCGGTGTGGCCGCTGCCGTCGGAGATCTTGTATGAGACCTTCTCCTGAAGCAGTTCACCATTGGTGAAGTTGACCTTGGCAGCGGCGCTTAGAACATAGGTGTAGCTGCCGTCCGGCTTGACGAAGAAGGTGCCGTAGTCGCCCTGGATTTCGGTGACCTGGTTGTTGCCTTGCTTGGCGCCAACGCTCTGCTGATCGAAGGCGCGCAGGAACAGGTGGCCGTTGTCGGATGAATCGTTAGAAAGCAGATTTCCCGAGATGACGTCGGTTTCCAGGAATGTTGCAGTATCGTCGGTTGCATGAATAGCCATTGAATTCTCTCCTTGAATTATTCTTCGCCGGCCGTCCCTGACCTTTGGCGAGCGGCCCGATTAAGGATTTCCTAATTCGGAGAGTCAAGAACATAATTAACAAAAAGTGAGCATTTCTGGGCGCGATGCTCAATATCGGCACACGTTAAATGTGCATAAGATAATGAAAGGCCTAGGTAATATTGCGTTAACAATAATTGAAAACGCAAGCTATGACATTCGCTGCCAATTTTCTTCCGGTGACAAGAAATTTTATTGGTGGGCAATTTACAATAATACGGCATGAAGCTTCTTCTGCTTGTCATATTCCGGATAATCAGATTGAGCTATTGTTAAATTTTAAGTTTTTGATTGATTGTAGCATTATTGCAACTGGATTGTGCCTGATGTTTGTCGCTGCGACTTCGTCGTCATAGCCGTTTACCAAGGAATTTAGGTACCGGGCTGAACTCCTTTCTATCGAAATATCACAGGTTGAGAGATGCGCTCGTGTTGCACGTATTACTGAGAGGTATACGTGAATTGTGCGGTACAAATTCGCTGCAATGCAAAATGTTTACCGCTGAAGCACGTCCTTTTCTTCAGAATTCAAGAATTATTGCGGGATGTCCGGCATTTTAGTGTTTCATTTTAGCTGGCGGAGAGAGGTCCACGCTTAAAAGATTTCCATTGGCGCGGGGAGATCAGAGCATGACCGTCTACTACGTGAATTCAGCAACAGGATCCGACCACAATAGCGGAACCGGCGAGAATTCAGCTTTTGCGACTTTGTCTGCTGTCGAAGCCTTGAAGCTCAATCCCGGAGACAGCGTGCTCCTTGCTGCCGGAAGCGTGTTCAACGAACAGTTCGACTTGAAATATTCGGGCAGCGTCACCGCTCCGATCACGATCGGCAGCTATGGTATCGGCGACGCACCGGTCATTCACAGCAGCAATGACGGTATCCACGGTTCCAAGGCGTCGAACATCGTCATCGAGAACATCAAGATTGCCGATACCGGGGCCAACGCGATCTATGCGGGCAATGTGTCGAACTGGACGGTGCGCAACGTCGAGGTGACAAATACGGGCCTTTCCGGAAAGGCCGGTTCAGTCAGCTTCCAAAGCAGCCAGAACATCACGATCGAGAACAGCACGCTGACCGGTGTGCATGCCGACGGCATCTGGATGGAAAAGGTCAACGGCGTCACTCTCATCAACAATACCGTGACCAACAGCCTCGGCAGCGCAGCTGACGCCATCCAGCTGAATGACAGCAGCAATATCCTGGTCAAGGACAATCATCTGGAGCAGACCGAGACCAATAGCGCCAAGGGCGTGCTGGTGCTGGTGCGCGCCACAGATGCGGTGGTCGAGGGCAATACGCTGGTCGGCGGCGGCTTCGGGTTGAGCGCCCAGGCGGGTACGAATATCTCCATTCATGACAACGATATTTCCGGATTCGGCGGCTATAAATGGTCCTATGGCATCGGCCTTGGCGATCAGGGCGATGCGAAGAACTACGACATCAGCGGAAACTATATTCACGACGGCGTGTGGGGCGTATCGATCAGTGCGGCGGGTTATCCAGATTATGTTCGCTCGAATATCGACGTCCATGACAATGTCTTTGACGATCTGACCTCGTCGGCGCTGAAGGTCGACAGAGCTGCAACCGGCTCTTTCCATGACAATATAGTCGACAGCCTGGTGTCGACGTCGACGATAGCTGCCGTCATTGCCGTCGCAAACACGTTCTCCGTCAGCGACAACAAGACGCTCGAACAAGCCCAGGCCGAACTCGACAGTGCTGCCGGCAATACATCAGGAAGTGTACAGACCCCCGCCACGCCAGTTGTCGAGCCGGTCATCGAAACGCACACGGCGCCCACATCGCCGACCGTCGCCGCTAAAATTGTCGCGGTGCATGATACTCTGAAGATCTCGGCCGACACCGGCAACGCCTATCACGGCAATCTTCTTGAAAACGATCATGCGGCCAATGGGATCGTGCTGCTTCGCCGCTTCGGTGATAGTGCGGTCGACAAACACGGTCTGACGCTGACCGGAAAATACGGTGTCATCCATGTGGATAGCGACGGCGACTACACCTACACGGTCGATGCGGCGAAAATCGCCGGCCTCAGCGGAAAGGTCAGCGAGTCCTTCCAGTACAAGATCTCCGACGGCGCTTCGCATATCGACACGGACAGCTTGAGCGTCGGCATCGATGTGGATGCATTCCATCACAGCCACATATTGCTCTGAAGCAGACTGCCGCCGGGACGGCGTCAGCCGGCCGCTGCTGCCGAGCGGTCCGTCTCGACGTGTAAAGCGCGCCGCGATCGAAATCGCTCCCCGCGCTTTAGGTCCTGTTTGCGCATGTCGTTGCCGCAAAACCGCCACACAGTTTTCCGCGACATGCTCCAAACTCGCCGGATCTGCCGTCGAAATCAAAAGAGCGAAGGACGGTCAATGACAAAAATGTTCCGTCCCGCAAAAGCAAGAAAGATGTATATTGAACGTATAGTTAATGCCCCAGTAAACATCGTGTCTATGCGCGGCCGGCGGCCGGCGCGTTGAGCCGTTATTGGGCGGTTTGGGATTTTCACTTGCTTAAGCCGATATATTTATCGTAGCGTTAAGCTAGAACCCCTAAACTGGCGCGCTAAAATTGGAATTTTCGGCCATCTTTCGGTGCGATTCATATAATAAGTCGTGAACTTGCAAGCGGAGACCCGGCGCCGGTGCCGATGATCCAAATGCGACTATGTCATTGTCGGGCTTGATGGGCCCGTAACTGCGGAGCGCGTTGGCGTTTACCTGCGTGCGATGCGGTAGAAGAGGGATTACTTGGTGTTTCAGAGTTCAGCAGCGGACGTCAGCGAGCCATCCAAAGCCTTGCGAAAATGCAAGGGAGGCCTTGTCTTCATTGGCATAGCCAGCGCGCTCATCAATATCCTCTATCTCACAAGTTCGTTTTTTATGCTTGAGGTGTATGACCGCGTCATTCCCGCCAAAAGCATACCGACGCTGGGTGCTCTGGCAATACTTGCGTTGGCCCTTTACGCTTTTCAGGGTGCGTTCGAAGTTCTCAGGAGCAGAATGCTCGTGCGCGTTGCCGGCTCGCTCGACGAGATGGTGAATGGACGCGTGTTCCGGGCGCTGATCAAGGCGCCGTTGAAGGTCAAGATCGGTGGGGACGGGCTGCAGCCGTTGCGCGACTTCGACCAGATCAGAACCTTCCTGTCCGGCATGGGTCCGACGGCGATGTTCGATCTGCCCTGGCTTCCCTTCTATGTCGTGATCTGTTTCCTGTTTCATCCGGCGATCGGATATATCGCGATCGGTGGATCGCTGGTTCTCGCCATCCTGACGTTCCTGACCAACCAGGGAACGCGTACGCTGTCAAAACGGCAATCCGAAGCCGGCAATATGCGCAATGCCTTTGCGCAGACCTCGATCCGCAATTCCGAAGTCATTCACGCCATGGGCATGGCGGGCACCATGGCTGAAATCTGGGACCGTAAAAACAGCGAATACCGGCTCATCACCCGGCAGGCGTCGGATGTCGGCAACGGTTATGCGACGCTGTCGAAAATTTTCCGTATTGCCCTGCAATCGGGAACGCTGGCGACCGGTGCGATCCTCGTCATTCAAGGCCAGGCCTCCTCAGGCATTATCATCGCCGGCTCCATTCTGACGTCCCGCGCTCTGGCGCCTGTCGAAGCGGCGATCGGAAATTGGCGCGGTTTCGTTTCCGCCCAGCAAAGCTGGGCGCGGCTTGCGAATCTGTTGAAAACCATTCCGGAAATTCCGGTCCCGCTGGCGCTTGCGGCGCCCTCCAAGCAGGTGACGGTCGAGGGTTTGGCGAGTGGACCGCCGGCCGGCCAGCGTCTGGTCATTTCCGATGTCAGCTTCGGCTTGAGAGCAGGAAGCGCCCTCGGGGTCATCGGTTACAGCGCCTCGGGCAAGTCGTCGCTGGCGCGGGCGATGATGGGTGTCTGGCCGACCGTCAGGGGATCCATTCGCCTCGATGGCGCAGCGCTCGACCAGTGGGATGGCGACGCGCTTGGCCGGCATATCGGTTATCTCCCGCAGGATGTCGAGCTTTTCTCGGGAACCGTCGCGCAGAATATCTGCCGTTTCGCCAAGGAAATGTCGCCTGAGGCGGTGGTTGCCGCGGCGAGGGCAGCGCGCGTTCACGATCTCATTCTTCGCCTGCCGAACGGTTACGAAACCGAAATCGGCGAAGGTGGGGCCGCGCTTTCGGCCGGCCAGAGACAGCGCATCGCGCTTGCAAGAGCGCTTTACGGCGAACCATTCCTGGTGGTGCTCGACGAACCGAACTCCAATCTCGATGAAGAAGGCGAGCGGGCGCTAAGTGCTGCGATCATGAGCGTGCGCGCACGCGGCGGCATCGTCGTCGTCATCGCCCATCGATCCGGTGTTCTGGCAGCATGCGACTTCGTGCTGATGATGCAGGACGGCCGGATGATCGCATTCGGTCCCAAGGAAGAAGTGCTGGCGCGGGTCAGCCGGCCGGACGCGGCGGCGGCGCGTACGCCGATTGCCGAGCGTGTGGCTCAGCTCAAGGTCGTCGTCGACGGCATGGCCGCCGAATAGGCCGGAAGGAAGATTGTGAGTAAAGTTATCAGCGAATCGAAACGCTCCCTCAATCGTCATGTCGCTATCGTCGGCGCGTTGTCTATCGCTCTCGTGTGCGGCATTGGCGGTTGGGCGGCAACGACGGAGCTTTCGAGCGCCGTCATCGGCGAAGGTGTTGTTGTCGTCAACGGTGACGTGAAGAAGATTCAGCATCTGACCGGCGGCATCGTGTCCAAGCTGCTGGTTGCGGAAAACGACCATGTGACGGCTGGACAGGTCCTGATACAACTCGACGGCACGACGACAAAGGCGCAGCTCTCGATCGTCGAGAGCACGCTCGCCCAGCTTTACGCGCGCCGCGCCCGGCTGAAGGCCGAACGGATCGACGCCGAGTCATTCAATGTCGAGGAAAACATCAGCGATCTGACATCCAGCAGCGCGGCGCGGGATCTGCTGGACGGCGAGACGAAATTGTTCGACAGCCGCAGATCGGCGCTGGTCGGCATGAAGAGCCAGTTGGCCTCGCGCAAGGATCAGCTGGCCGAGCAGATCAAAGGATTGGTCGTTCAGATCAATGCGACCAATGATTCGCTCGGGCTGATCGAACAGGAACTCGAGGGCGTCGATACGCTCTACAAGAAAGGGCTGGTCACGCTGCAGCGTTTGAATTCGCTGAAGCGCGCCCGCGCTGAACTCCAGGGTAACAGCGGCCAGGAAATCGCGGCAAAGGCAGAGGCTGAAGGCAAGGCAATCGAGCTCGATCGCCAGACAATTCAGCTGGACGAGGACCGTCGCTCCGAGATCGCGAAGGAACTGACCGACGTTGAGGCTAAGATCGCCGAAAATGAAGAGCGCCGGGGAACGGCGGTCGATCAGCTCCGCCGCCTCGACATTACCGCGCCGCTCAGCGGGCGCGTTCATGAGCTTTCGGTTCACACGGTCAATGGCGTCGTCAATCCTGGCGAGACGCTGATGCTCGTCGTTCCCGAGAACGAAGACCTTACGGTTGAAGCGAAGGTTGCCACCCGCGATATCGACCAGGTTCACGTCGGCCAGTCCGTCGATGTGCGTTTCAGCGCCTTCGATCAGCGCACGACGCCTGATGTGCGCGGCGAGATCACCTCGATTGCGCCTGATATCGTCAAGGATGAGCGGACGGGCATCAGCTATTATCCCCTTCGCGTCAAGCCGGAGGCTGCAAGCATCGCCAAGCTGAAGGCTATAAAGCTTTATCCGGGCATGCCGGCTGAGGTCTTTATCAAGATCGCCGACAGGACCGTTATCTCTTATCTTACCAAGCCGCTGACCGATCAGATGCAGCACGTATTTCGTGAGGAGTGATTGGCGGCGTACCGCGTCGCCAACGCTTCAAAGAGGCCGTTGTCATCGATCTGGCTCTTCTGCATAATTTCTGAAATCGGAACCGATTGAGAAATATGCAGTGATCGAAAGCGTTCCAGCACCTTTTGGGCGTGTGAAAAGAAGCGCGGTTCCCTGGTGAGCGATCTGTCACGATCGAACAGCGATGCGCGGCCATTTCGCAAGATGGCTCCAAGCCTGTTGCAAGGTCTCCTCATGATCGGTTTGCGGCTCTGGCGAGCGATGCCAATGGCGAGACAACCGGCTTATGGGCTGCTTTTGCTTTTTGCCTGTTTCGCGATGTTTTCGGTGACTGGGAATAGCAATGCCGAGGGCCTTCCGCCGTTGAAAATAGTGGCTTTCGGCACATCCTTGACGGCCCGCGGGGGGTGGCAGCCGTCGCTCGAGACTGAGCTTGCAGCCTGCCTGCAAAGACCTGTGAAAGTCGAGAGCGTTGCAAAGAGCGGCAAGACGACGCTATGGGCTCTCACCCAGCTTGATCGCGTCGTTGCCGGGCAGCCGGATATCGTTCTGATCGAGCTTTATGCCAACGATGCAGCCTTGCAGCGGTTCGTGTCGCTTGCGCAAAGCCGCAAGAATATCGGCGACATCCTCGACCGGCTTCGGCAGCGCCTGCCGCGCGCGCGGATCATCGTCATGGCGATGAACCCGTTTTCGGGAATGCGTGGCCTGATCCGTCCCTTTGTCGGAAGTTACATCGCGGCCCATCAGGCGGAGGCTGAGGAACGGGGTCTGGAGTTTGTCGACCACCAGCCCAACTGGCAGCGTCTGACGCCGGAGGATCTGGCTGCAGCCATCCCCGATGGCGCCCATCCCCTGCCTGACATTGCTTCCAAAATCATCGTGCCGGAGCTTGTCAAACAGATTGCCGGCGGCAATTGCAAAGAATGACAGATCCGCGAGGGGCTTGGTTCAGACCGCCGCGAGATAGCCTTTGAGGTATTTGACCAGCGAAGTCCGCCCAGCCTCAGACGGGTCCTCGTGAGAGGGACTGTCCAGATCGTCGAGAAGATAGTTTTTGAGATCCTCGTCGGTATGGGCGACATAGATGCCTGGCCGGCCGGCGAGTTGGCCTACCGTGGCGAGTTGATGGTCGTTGCGATGTTCTCCGAGGGACGCCTGCCGGGGAACGAGAATGATCGGTTTTCCAAAACGTTTCGCGGTCAGCACTGTGCCAATTCCCGCATGAGAAACGATAACGCTTGCATCGAAAAAGACCCTGTCGAAGTCCGCGGGCTCGATATTCTTGATCCATTTCATGTTCTGGGGCGTGTAAGTCCCCTTGCCGATCTGCGCCAGAACCGGCCTGGACAGATCCTTTGCAAAAGAGTCGACAGCCTTGACGAGGCGATCGAACGGCAGCTGCGTTCCGACGGTGACAAGGATCAAAGCACAGCTCCTGCGTAGTGGGGACCATCCGGCCGCGACAAATGTTGCCACTGCGTCAGCCAGAGCGTCGCGATACGGCCAGCCAATTTTCCCGACAGGGAGAGCTTCTCGACATTGGCGACGCTGTCGATCCAGATCGTGCGCTTGCCCGTCAATTTGCCGGCAAGCAGGCAAAAAAGTCCGGGCGCCGCACCGGTGGAGATGATGACATCAGGCCTGTGTCTGATGACGATGGAGAAGGCGCTGAAAAAGCAGCGGATCGACATGGTAATGGAGTCGCGGCTGCAGTCGGGAAGCACCAGACCGTCGCGAATGTCATATTTGGCAAGCAGGCCCGGAATGGTCGTTGCAAAGACGATATCGCAGCCTTCGAACGCGCCGCGCATGGCCATCAGCTGCTCCCAATGGCCGCCTCCTGACGAGGCAGCGAGAACCTTCAATTTTTTCTCAGCCATAGACAGGCATCTCCTATATTTGACCGATGACATGTGTGGGAAACGGTTCTGTTCGAACGGCGGTCATGTCAAGATAGTTCCACGGAACTGTACCATTTTTGGCCGGGTTGGTTGAAGCCTTGAAGTTCACGGACGGCCAATCACACAGGATATGTCCGGTTGGAACGTCGGAAGCGTCAAAGCTCATCTGAACATGCTCCAAACAGTCTCAAAGAGCGGCATTGGGCTTATATTCTTGATATGCATGTCCGAGAATGCCGTTGACCATGCCGGCGCCGCGCAGAACATGGGTGAGGGCACGCATGCCCCAGTAGGGTGAAATCAAGATCGCCGGCAGCATGGCCAGTCCAAGCAGGACCCGCGTGGCACCATAAGCGGCGCGATAAATCCGGCGCTTGAGATTGCCGTGCAGAACCTCGCTGACTGCGAAGGTATTGCCGAGTCGGTATTGTCTTTGCAACACCCATTTCCAGGTCATCCGGTTCGCAGGAACGATGTCATAGACCAGCGCCTTGTCGGCCCAGAAAATCTGCATGCCGCGGCGGACGGCCTGATTGAAGAAAAGATAGTCCGTGCCGCCGGTGAAGCGCATCTTCTCCTCGAAACGAAGGTTCCATGAGCGGATCAGGGGGTAGTCGAACATCACATTGTTCGAAGCCGCATAACCGATACGCTGGCCGTCGATGTTCTTCTTGCGCTCGAATACCCTGGCCTTGATGAAATATTCCGGCGGGTTTTCGGGATAGACCGGCTGAACGGGGCCGTAGACGCAATCGGCGCGGTTTTTCTCGCGGGTCTCCAGCATGGCGTCCAGCCAGCCGTCGACCGGCCATTCGTCGTCGTCGAGAAAGCAGAAGAGGTCGGTGCCGGGAGGTGCCGAATCCAGCGCGCGGTTGCGTGCAAAGGGTATGCCCTGGTTCTGTTCGACGACGTAAATCAGATCGTAGGCGCCGGTCTGGCCAAACCCCTCCACCGTTGCCTTCGCGCTGCCGGCCGCATCATTGTCGACGATCACCATGGTGAGATGATAGGGGCGGGCGGCGTGCCTGATCTGGCGCGTCATGACGTCGAGCAGCTTGGCGATCCCGTCCAGACGGCGATAGGTCAGCACGCCGACGGCGATCTTCAGCGGTGCGGCGTCCGCTGCGATATCGGCGGATGAAGGCGGGAGAGTTTCTTGCTGGTTCATGCCTGTCCTCTCCGCAGCATATTTCCCAAACGCTTGCGCGCCGCCATCAGGGCCACTTCGGTTGCGGCTGCATCGCCGAACGGGCCGCCGGCGACCGTATTGCGCGCTTCGCTCCTGAGCTTCAGCAGCGAGGTCGTTTCGGCGATGCCGCCGGCCACCAGGCTCTTGCCGAGCGCCTGCAGCCCGTCATAACGACGTGCCAGCTCCAGTCCCGTCGCAATCATGATGCGTGGGCGCAATGTCTTTGCCCTGCTCGTGCCGGTATAGCGGTTCGACGCATGAATGCGCTGGAAGGTCAGAGGAGTTTCGACGATGGCGCCGCGGCCGAGATAGGCTGCGGCGAACTTGATATAGTTGTCGCTGAGGACGACGTCTGTCGCAACCGACATCGGCAGGATCTGCGACAGCAGGCTGCGGCGGAAACTCAGGCCCGATGTCGGAACCGGAAGCGAGGGAAAGCCGCCGTTGCGAAGCGTATCCCGCTTGTCGAAGAGCGTCACCTGCAGTCGCACCGGAGGCTGGTCGCCTTCATTGGTCGTCACCCGGTCGAAACACCAGTCGATCTCGTTGCGATCGTAGATCTCGGCGATCCCGGCGAGTTTACCGGGCAGAAACGCATCATCGGCATCGAGGAGAAACAGGATATCGCCGCTCGCGGCCGCAAAACCCGCATTGAAGCTCGAGGCCTGGCCGCCGTTTTCCTTCAACACCGGCAGGATCTTCTCGCCATAGGAGGCGAGAATCTGCCTGGAATCATCCGTCGAGCCGTCGTCGACTACGATCACTTCAAAGTCGGGATAGGCCTGCGACAGAACACTGTCGATGCATGGGCGCAAATATTGCCCATAATTGAAATTGTTGATGAGCACCGAAAGTTTCAAATTATCGCCTCCTACAGCGCCGCGCGTCTTTTCAGACGCGCAAAGGACGCTGTAACATTTTGAATTGCTGCATAAGTGCTGCAGTAGGCCAATCGATCATCGCCCCAGCGTCTGGGGCGCGTATCGGCGAATTCCGGCGCGATAGCCACGCATGTAGTAATATTTCCAGATTGCCCAGAAACGCTTCTTCGATTGCGGCAGGAGGTAAAGGCCGGCTGCCCGCAATGCCCATTGCGCGCTTTCGATCCAAGTCGGAAGCGGAACTCCGCTTAGCCTTACCCCTCCAGGCACTTCGTCGGGAAAGAGTGCCGGCATGCCATAGCCAAGCCGTTCGCCGCGCTTCTGGACCCAGTGCTCGGTGACGCTCGATGCCGGGATCCAGTGGTGAACCACGGCCTCGGCGCATCGATAGGATTTGGCGCCGCTGGCTGCGAGGCGGATGATGATTTCGGCATCCTCGCCCATTGCGAACATCGGTCCCGGAAGAGGACCGATGTCTTCCCGATAGCGGACGCTCGCCCCCAGCAACTCACGCCGAACAATCGTGTTCGGGCCCCAAACCTTTGTCGGGTCGCATGGTCCGCTTTGTGTCTCGTCAACGATCGCAAATGTCGATCCCATAGGAATCCAGTCGATAAAGCGATCCTTCGGCTCCTTTTCCCAATCGGGGACGATTCTGCCGCCGAAGACGCCATAGCTGGGATGGGCAGCGGCGCAGTCGACGATTGCCGTCAGCCAATTCGGTTCGGCGCGAATGTCGTCGTCGGTCAGGACGACGAGATCTCCCTTTACCCGATCCAAGCCCATGTTCAACGCACCGGACTTTCCCGGCGTGCGCTGCTGCAGGATGGTGATCGGAAGCTTGTCGCTGTAGGACTTCAAAAGATCGAACGTGTCGTCATTGCTGTTGTTGTCGACAGCAATCAATTCCCATCGATCATGGGGAAGTTCCTGGCGCACCAAGGAATCCAACATATGGCGCATCCGTCGGCTGGCGCCATTATAAGATGCAAAGAGCACGCTGACGAATAGATCCGACATCAATGACCAACCCTCTTGGTGAAGTCGAAAGAGAAAAGCCTCATATTTTGACTGCCTGTGCGATGTTCGAGCAAACGGTTTTTACGCTGGATTCGACCGCGTCTTGCCGAAGAATTCGCGCCTGTGTGTTTCGCCGAGCACCCTCAACTTACGAAGATTGCGTAACCAGCGCCGCGGTTTGGTGAGCACGCCGCGGTTCAGGAAATACTGCCGCAGCAGGCTCGGCGCCTGACTGTGCGATCCGCCATGGGCGACCCGATAGACTGCTCCGCGAAAGGGGAGTTTTGCAAGCGGCGTTCCGCGTTGCGCCAGAATTTTCGCGATACGAACATGGCTGCCCAGCATCGACTTGATCCAGTCGAGCGAAGCATCCTCAAATCGGTTCGGCAGATCGTAGAGATCTGCACGGATGATCAAGGATGTGCCGCAGAGATGGCTGAAGTCATCATGGCCGAAGAGGAAATTGCCGCCATCATCCCAGATGTAGCCGTGGTCGATCGTCCAGCCGTTGGCGTCTCGATTTTCGGATGCGTGTTGCACGATGCGGGAACTGACGAAGTCATCGTCGTCGACAATCATGAAGAAGCGGCTGTCGGCGGCGGTCAACATGCCGCTCAGAACGCGCCGGCCCTTGTCGGCGCGGAAGGCGTCAAGAAAATCTTCCTTGCTGCCCTTTCCGAGTTCGTGCAGGTCGTTCGGCGGAAAAGTCACGCGCACGGCGGAAAACTTTTCCGGCAGATCAGGCAGATCGGCCCCTTCGTTCGCCACGATGATTCCGCGCCAGTCGCCATTGGTCTGGTTGGAAATGGAGGCCACGGTCTGGGTAAGATTTGCCTTCAGCCTGCTCCAATCGCGGGCGTTGTCCTGATGTCGGACCGGGATGATGAAGGTAACGAGTGGCATCGAATAACCCCCTTAAGCCCGCAAGCCCACGGCTTCTTTATTCTGGAGCGCCTGGTGACGCGCCCACTCGATCCCGTCTTCGAGCGAGGTTGCCTTGTATGAAAGATCCGTTCCGCCGGAGAAGGCATTCATGAAACGGCGGATCTTTCCATAGCTGTTGTCCAGCACGGCATGCGGGCGGCCGAGCAGCAGCGAGCAGATATGGACGTGCAGGCGGTCGGTGACGATGGCGCGGGCCCGCGAAATCTGGCTGATGCCGCGTTCGAAGCGGTTGTGGGCTGCTGCATCCAGCCTCCGCAAGGCAATTTCGCTCGGCTTCAAGGCGAGATAGGCCGAAGCTACGCCCAGCTTCTTGGCGATATTCACCTTCCGTTTCGACTCCGTGATCCAGTCCTCCACCGGAATGTCGGAAGGAATATTGCGATCAGCGCCGCCAACCCGTTCGGCATCTTCGCGCAACATGGCGAGGACGGGAATCTGCGTCGCCCTTTCGGCAAGCGCGCCGATGGCGAAAGCCATATCGGGGCACAGCCGCACGGTGCAGTCGAAGTGCTTCTCGGAAAATTCCTTCGATTCTTCGTCGCGCACCAGCAGAACGAAATTCTTGTGACGCCCGATTGCCCGCTTGGACTGCTCGATGCGCTCAGGCGAACTGTAGTGGATCGACTGCGGGAACTGGATGATCTGCCGATCCGGAAAACGCTCCATGATCATTTCGCGGAAATCCTGGTGGGCAACCCAGATATCGCCGAAATTGCCGCCGCCGTGAATGAAGATCGGGCCTGTGGGTACGCGCCGTTTCAGTTCGTCGGCGGAGAAGTCGTACAGTCTGGAAACATAGTCCGGACGTTTGCCGAAGCGATCCTTGAGATAGGCCATCTCACCCAGCCAGATCGCCGAGTCGCCGCAATTGCGGATGTCCGGAAAGTCCAGAATGGCGAGCGGTTCCTCGCGCGAGACATAGTCTTTCAGGCAATCATGGATCATGCCGTTGAGTTTTGCGATCAGCTCAGATCTGGATTGGCTGGTCATTCTGCCTCTCTTGTTGATGTTCGTTTCGCTTCAGGCCGACTTGGGTACGGCAATACGTTTGGCTTTTGACAGGAACTTGACAAAGATACGCTGGACTTCGGTTTCCGGGCCATCCGGCTTCTTCATCGCAAGCCAGAGGACAAAGCTGGAACCGAGATAGAGAATACCGCCGGTGACGACGAGGATGGCGAGGTGAAGGGCCAGCGCCGGCTTGTCGGTCGGAGTGTTCAGGATATGCGACAATCCCCAGACGCCGGCGGCCATCAAGGCGACGCTGGCGAGCGCGCGGAAATTGGCTGCGAGCTGCTGGAAAAATGGCAGATTGATCAAACGCTTGACGAGAAGCATATTGACCGCGGTGGAAATCAGGCCCGTCAACACGCGGGCATAGACGACGCCCGGCAGTCCGGCCATCATCAGGCCGGCGATGATGATGGGGACGCGAACAACCAGCATCTGCGTGTCGCGGATGAACAGCAGCTTGGTATGGCCCTTCGCCATGCCCAGCGGCTGGACAAGCGAACCGAGGGTCTGCAGCGCAAACACCGATGCCAGCGCCTGGACGATGAAGATAGCCGGAGCCCACTTTTCTCCCAAGGCAAGCCGCATCATCGGATCGGCAACGACCGCCATGCCGATGCCGGCCGGAAGTGCGACCGCAGCCAGCAGCGCCTGCGCGCGCTGATAGGCGGCGACAAGCCGGACCGGATCGTTGCGGACCTTGGAAAAGCCCGGATAAATCGTCTGGTTCAACGGCGCCGTCGCCTCGCGCGTCGGCAGCGTCGCAAGGGTGTTGCCGACGGTATAGTGGCCAAGCTGCGTGGCGCCCAGCATCTTGCCGATCAGCAGATATTCGATCCGCCAGTTCAGCGTGTTGACGATCTGCCCGGCCGTCAGCCAGAGCGAGAAGGAAAACAATTCCCGCGCATGGCGGAAGGTTATGCGCGGCCAGAACGGCAGGACGGTGTAGGATACGATGATATTGGTCACTTGATAGGCAAGTGTGCCGATCACGAGCGCCCAATAACTCTGATAGATGGCTGCAATTGCCACCGTCACGACAAAACCGACCAGCTTTTGCGAGACGTTCAGCACGAACTCCTGCCAGAAGATCAGATCGCGCTGGAGCATGACACGGCGTGGATTGGCGAGGCCACTCAGAAGCAGGCTGAAACTCAGGGCAAGCATTACACTCGTCAGCCGAGGTTCGTTATAAAACTCGGCGATCGGATAAGCAGAAGCGGCGAACAACAGCGCCAATATTGCGCTTCTTGTTACGCTCAGCGTCCATACCGCACTGAAATGAGCCTCGTTCGGCGCCTCGTGACGGATGAGCGCCTGACCGAGAGAAAGTTCGGTGACGGAACTCAAGATGACCTGGATTGTCGTCGCAATGGCAACGAGGCCAAAGTCGGACGGCGCAAGATACCAAGCCAGAACAAAGGTGCTGAGAGCCGAAAGCCCGTTGACGATGGCGCGGGACAGGCTCAGCCACATGCTGCCCTGAATCAGTCGGTCGGTCACGCTGCTCATGGGCGAACGGCTCCTGAGATCTGGGACATCGACCATTTAAGCGGGCCGCATACCGATCCAAAATGCCTCTGCCCCTTGCGGGCGCAGAGGGGATTGATGGAGTTGGAAAGCATCATGCTTTGTTGCCTCGTCACGAAAACGATTGCGACCTTAAAGGGCGCTTGCCGCTTTCTTGGAAAAATCTTGCTTCAGCCGATCCAGCTCGACCAGCATTTTCTCGTGCGCTCTTGCGATAGCCTCATCGGTGCTAAGCTGGCCCGGCTTCTCTGCCACCCGCTGCAACGTCTTGACCGTCGATCCAAAGACATAGTTGCCGCTTAGCTGTCTGATACGGCGATGACGGAATGTTATGTTCTTCAACAGGTACGCATTTTTCCGTGCAAGTGACGCCCCGGCCTCGACGAGATTTGACGGGCCGATCGCGTCGAAGTCGATTTCAAGATCAAGCGCACTCGCCCAATCGTACCACTTGGCGCGATTCTCGGGATCAATCGGGCGGATGGCCCTCCAAGGAACACGTAGCGCGTCGGAGATAATAGCGCCATGCATCGCCTCGGAGACGACCTTATGTGATGCGCTGATCTCGGTCAGAACCTTTTCCACAGGCCAGCGCGGATCGATATAGTGAATGCCGGCGAGCTCGCAGGCTTTATCCCAGCTACCGTACATGGCGCTTACGTAATGCGGCATGAAGGACACGGGATAACGCTTCTGGATTTTCGACGCATCCCAGCAACTGCGCGTCAGGATGCCCGAATCGCCGATGGCGTAGCTCGGATCGATGCCGAGGACCTCGGCGGTCTTCTTTCCGCGCACGAAATAGAAGGTCCAGTTGCCGTCGACCTTCGGCGGGTTGGTGTAGCCGCCATAACCAGAGCCGAAGACGATCTTCTGCATGTTCGGGTCGAAATTGTCGTAGAGGATCGAGCCGATGCCGAGGAACAGCTGGCCTTCGTCTTCGTCGAAGAAGCCGGGCAGCAGGCGCTCCCAAAGCCAATGGTTCAGTTCGTCGCCGAAATTCTCGTGTTTCCCACGATAGGCAAACATCTTCATCGTGCTTCTCCAGTCGGCAAGTGCGTCACGATCTGCGTGACCGTTTCGTCCTCGCGGGCCATGCGTCCGTAACGTGAAATGATCTTGATGTCGCTGCGGATGATCTTTGCCGGATTGCCGGCCACCAGCGAACGTGGCGGAACGCTCTTGGTCACCACCGAGCCCGAGCCGATGACGCATTCGTCACCGATCTCGACACCGGGCAAAATGATGCTGCGGGCGCCGATGAAGCAGCGTTTGCCGATCCTCGTATGAAGGTAGAGCCCGCGGGTGAGATCGTGGGTGAGGATCGCCGCCTCAAAGGCGACATAGGTTTCAGCCCCGATATGCAATCCCTTCGGGTTGGTCTTGTCGAACCGCACGCTCAGCGAAAAGCTGGCGGTCGGATCGATGTCCATTCCCCAGAACTTCGTATAATAGAGCCATTTGGCGGTCACAATTCCGTTCCGCAGCGGCCGAAATACGTTCAGTCCCCACTTCGGCTTTTTTCCTTTATGCACCATCAAGTCCGACCCCGGCTGGAAAATTCGTCTAGCACGGAACTGTAATAGTCCTCGAGCATCCCCGTCTGACGACGTAAGTCGAAGCGCTCGGCCACCAGAAGCGGTGCCCGCGCGCTGAAGGCTGTCCACAGAGCCTGGTCGTTGAGCAGTCTTCCGACCGCTTCCGCCATTCCTGCGACATCCCGCTCCTCCACGAGATAACCAGTTTTCCCCTCTTCGATCGCTTCGCCCACGCCTCCCGAGCGAAATGCGACGACCGGAGTGCCGACGGCTTCCGCCTCCAGATTGGCGAGGCCGAAAGCTTCCGCGTGACCATTGTCGAGGGTCACGCTTCCATGGAGATAAAGCTCAGCACTGGCCAGCAGATCCCTTATCTCAGTCTGCGACAGATTTTCATGGATCGTGACGCTTGGCAAGGAACGACGCGCCAGTGCTTCGATTTCCTCTTTCAACGGACCCTGGCCGACCATGACGAATTCGACCGGAGTGCCCGTAGCCGCCACGCGGGACAGCGCGTCGATCATGAATCGATGGCCCTTGTAGTCGACGAATCGGGCAATTGAAACCACCAATCCTTTTTTTCGGGGCCGGGGCTCCATTTTGAAGAGATCGAGATCGATGCCGATATGATGGCGAAAGACCCGGTCGGCGCGAAAGCCGAGCGCCAGCAGCCGGTCGCGGATGAAGTCGGAAACGGCGATGTTCCAGCTGTTCCAGCCGGCCATCTCGCTGCGGCCCTTGGCGAAGAAGCGCACCTGATTGAAGCCGCCCGGCTTTTTCGGGTCGCCGCCATAGGTAGCGTCGAAACCGTGGAAGGTCGTGACCAGCGGTTTGCCTGCAGCACGAGCCAAGGGCCCGATGACATAACCGTTTTTGCCGAAATGGGCGTGAACGAGATCGGCTTTGCCGATCGCCGGAAAGAGGAAGGGCAGGCCGATCTGCGGGATTTTCAGAAGCAGTTCACCGGCCCGCGCAACGGGAGACCGACGGATGTCATGAACCGGAACCGTGGATTTTTTGGTATGGGCGGAAGAAATTCGCGAGCCGGCAAGAATTTCAGCTTCGAACGAACGGAAGGCCACCGCCTGGTTGAGAACAAAAGCCTGGCTGGCAGGCAAAAATTTTTCCACGTAAATAACGGCTTTTCTCATGAATCTATCGACGTCTCCGTTGTCGTCTTACGCATCACATCGCCTCTATTGCCCGTCGGATGCCATCAACCGCGCTTCTCGGCGTATTGCTTTCGTCGTAAAGATTAACGCGCTTCGTGCACGCCGCATTCTGACCGGCGTCCTTCTCATCGGGCTCGCCGTATTTTTCCGACATGCCCCATACCGTCACGCCTTTCAAGTCGCCACGCTCGGCCGCCACAGCGATCACGTCACCGAAAATATCGGCGTATGATGTCGGCGAAAAGCCTTTGTCGCGGCTCAGGAAGTGGCAGGACGCATCGAGTTCGGTGATGAAAACGCCGACTCCCATGTCCTTCAGGGCTGCGCAGAACCGCCCCATTCCTTCCGGGTCGATCCGGTCGAGGCCGGGACGGAAATGTGCCTGCAGCCCCACTGCGTTGATCGGCGTTTTCCGGGCGACAAGATCCTCGACGATTTTCAGGATGCGCCCCCGCTTCTGTTCGAACACGTCGGATTTCTTCTCCAGATGCGTTTCGTTGAGCACCAGCGTCGCATCGGGATTGGCCTGATGTGCCATGTCGAAACTCATACGTATATAATCGTCGCCAAGAAGGCGGCGGAAAACACAATCCCGCAGATCCGGCGCATCATACTCCAACGGCTCGTTCACCACATCCCACGCGTCGATCGAGTTCTTATAGCGAGTGACAACCTGTTTTATATGACGGTTCATCGCCGCCTGAATGGTCTTCGCGTCGGTGATATCGGACACCCATTCAGGGACGCGATACCAGATCAGCGTATGGCCATAAACCTTCATGTTGTTTTTTCGCGCGAATGCAACTATCCGATCGGCGCTTCCGAAGCTGAAAACACCCGGCCTCTTTTCCGTCGCAGTCCATTTCAGCTCGTTTCGCGGCGTTATCGAATTGACGTTGCCGATGTAGATCTCGGAAGCGATCGGATCGTTGATGTTCTGCAGGTCGATTGCCGATCCGAATCGGAATGCCTTGCTGTCGGCAAGGGCGCGCAGCCCTTTTTCCGGAGGCATCTGTGCCAGGGCCTGGCCTGCGCGGACATACAACAGGGCGAGCGGAACCGAGGCGAGGAAACGTCTTCTCT
The DNA here is from genome assembly GCF_000172795.2 of Rhizobium sp. CIAT894. NCBI lineage: Bacteria > Pseudomonadati > Pseudomonadota > Alphaproteobacteria > Hyphomicrobiales > Rhizobiaceae > Rhizobium > Rhizobium sp. CIAT894. Next base: position 3,308,774 of record NZ_CP020947.1, on the reverse strand, counting down.
TCATTCTATCCCTCAACTGTTGGCTTTCTGCGGCGGAATTTCAAAGGGCCGGGCTCGCCAAACGGTCGATCGCGAAGTTCGCGTTCAATTCGGCAGAGTAATGCAACCTCGAATATACTTTCGCCATGGGGGATATTGTCAGTCTCTGCTAGACGTGCCGGCCTGCTCCAAGATATGAATCGTTTTGGAGGGCGCTCGTGATGGAAGAGTGGACTAGCTACCTGATAAGCCGTTTTCATATTGCATTGCAAAATACCGTTTTTTTTATGGCGGCGGTTCGAAACGACCTGGCTTTTCTCGCCGATTGGCAGTTCGCAGCCCTTGTTCTCGGCGTCATCGGCATCATTGTCTTCCTGATTGCCGCGCTCGCCGGAATGTCCCGGCGGTTGCGCCGATCGGAGATCGTCATCCGGTCGCTGAACGACGATCTTGCGCAGGCCAAGCAGGATCTTAATGTCGAGCGGGTCTGGCGCCTGGCGGGCGGGGATAGTACCGAACGGCCGAGCGCGGACAGTCTGCAAGAGCTTTACAAGATTTTGGCGAGACATCACGACGATGCAAGTTCTATGGCGTGATCGGTCGGCGCATGGCGCGTGGCCGAAAACCGAAAGCGCGTCGCATCGAACCTGATTCATGCATCGCGCGTTAGCTTCCTGTTCGCTGTCCCGGAGCTGTGGCACACGACCGGGCGACAGGCATCAATGCCGAGATTGCGGGTGTTCTGCCGGCGCCCCGGCCTCGGCGGGCGTCGATATTGATTCCGGCTGCATTGTTTCCGGCTGCGGGCTCTCGGCCGTCGGGTCCGGCGATGGTAGCCATATTCTGCTGGCGAAATAATTTCTCGTTCTTTTCTGTGGTCCCGATGCCGCATCCAGCGACAGCGTGAAATTATAGCGCCCTGCGTTGAGCACCTCATGGGTGAAGCTGATGCTGGCTCCGAAGCCGTCTTCCTTGACGTCCCTGAGGTTTTTGATCGCATTCAGCGTCTCGTGAAAATCGAGCCATTGCGGTTGCCGCAGCATGGTCTCGAAAATTCGCAGAATGCCGGGATCGAGCTGGCCATTCTGATCCGTCTCGGGATTGATGATTTTCACCCGCATATTGTTGATCGTGCCGGCGGCATCGCCGCGAACGATGACGAAGACGGAGTTCGGAAGCTGATCCTTCTCCCGCTTGCCGCTGTGCTCGAAAGAGCATTCGAACGTATCGGCGTTAAAGCTCGCCGGCGCCCAATCGCTGGTTTCGATGCCGGCAGTGCGCAGCGCCGCACACATTGCCGGCCCGGATATCCGCCATGTCCGCAGAAAAGTCGACGCGGTCTGTGCCATCGGCGGCTCGATGATGTGCGCAGGAAGCGTGAAGGCGGCCGGAGGCGTCGGGCGGGGAGGGGCTTTGGGCGGCGGCGGCTTGACTTCAGGGGGAAAGAGATCGAAGCCAAAATAATGGCCGACCGTCTTCAAGTGTTTCATATCGTTGGAAAGAAGCACCGTCCCCATAACAAGCGAGAGGGAGATCGTCAGCAGCAACCAGAAGACCACGGGAATCTTCGGTTTTCCCACCGGCTGTTTGGCATTTGCGGACGATGAATTCTCGGGCAAGCTTGTCTTCTCCGGTGCGAGAAGGGTTTCGGTCGGGCTGTCTGAACCCAGCAGTATACATTTATCCGTTAAATATCTTTGGCTTCATGTCGGCAATTGGGCGCCTTTGTGCCTGCCAATCCGGACGGGGACGATAGATTTTGCTGGAGGCGCTGGGAATCCCATCTCCGTCGGTAATTGCTCGCGCTGCAGGTTTTTCGTGTGCTGGTTGATTTATTTATAATAAAATCAAAGATTTATATTTATTTTATCGTTGAAATTCGGTGTATCCAACCAAATTTTCGACGTATCTTTTTGATAGGTTTGCTGCGCAATCGCCGAGGGAGAGGGGAAATGTCCGTCGAGCTTGATGCAACGACCTATGTTCATGCCAAACCGACAACCGCACATTCCTACATCCTGCCTGCGGTGCTTGATGTGCTGGAGAACCATTTCGACGGTTCGGCGGAACGCGACGTCTTTGATCTGGGATGCGGCACCGGCGGAGCAGCCGCGGCTCTTGCGGCGAGGGGTTATTACGTCGTCGGTGTCGATCCTTCCAGCGATGGTATCGCCAAGGCCAATATCAGTTATCCCGAACTGTCGCTGAATGTCGGCTCGGCCTATGACGATCTTTCCCGGGAGTACGGCACATTCAATGCCGTCATCAGCCTTGAAGTGATCGAGCATGTCTACGATCCCAGGGCGTTCACCTCGACGATGTACGATCTCGTCAAGCCGGGCGGCGTCGCCGTAATGTCGACGCCCTATCACGGTTATCTGAAGAACCTCGTGCTGGCTGCGATGGGAAAAATGGATGATCACTTCATGCCGTTGAAGGATCATGGGCATATCAAGTTCTGGTCGAAGAGAACACTGAGCACGCTGTTGCTCGAAGCCGGCTTCGACAATGTGCGTTTTGAATATGTCGGGCGGATCCCCGTTTTGGCCAAGTCGATGATCGCCGTCGCGCGAAAGCCTCTTTAGAGACTGGGTTGGAGCGGCGTGGGTTTCGACAGCATTCCGCGGGGCGAGGAAATGCGCTGCGCCTCCCTTCGGGGGCATCCAAGGCAATAATCCACAGGTTGTCTTTTACTCCGTGTATCACTGAAAAAAATCCTTACGAAATATTTACTTTTAGTTGCATTCTTCCGTAAACTCTCCATTATACAGCTGAGCATGCTGATAAAGTGGGAGACTTATTCACATGAAGGCCAAATCCCCGAATTCGATCGACGTCTATGTCGGCAACCGTGTGAGAGTTCGGCGAAAGACGCTCGGGATGACCCAGCACGGTCTGGCCGAACTTCTGGGCATTACCTTCCAGCAGATCCAGAAATATGAAAAAGGAGCGAACCGAATAGGCGCCAGCCGTCTGCAGAAGATATCCGAGATTCTGCGCGTGCCCATCGGTTTTTTCTTCGAGAACGGCGGTTCTGGACCGATCGAAGGCGAGACCAGCGAACTAAACAAGTTTTTGTCCTCGAAGGAGGGGCTGGCGCTCAACAAGGCATTTATCGCCATCGAGGATCCGAATATCAGGCAAAAACTGGTAGCCTTGGCCAAAAGTCTGGCGGTCACGGGATTGTCGGAGATCGACGGTGAGTTGCAGGAGCCGGTTATCGGCAACTGAGGACGGATTGCCTTCATCTGTAGGCATTCGACGATCTGCGGTTGATCGAGACGAAGGGCGGGCGGTGGAAACGCTCTCTGTCACCGGCACATGCCGAAAGTGCCAAACCCGGTGTTTGACGCCCGGACGTGATCGCCACCGTTCCCGGCCGGAATATTTGGATAAGGACTTTAAACGGGAAGGCCTATTGAAGGCCGGTTGTTGAACAATACGGGCATTCCTTGGCGAGGGCCGTCATCTGACCCATCACGCTCCATATTCCGACAGGATCATCTCGCCGGGGGAAACTCTCTCCCGCGTCGAACCTTTTTTGGCCGGGTTCGGCATTACCAGAGTGGCGCGGCATACGGGATTGGACAACATCGGAATCCCTGTCTGGTGCGCATATACACCGAATTCGCGGTCGATCGTGATCGCTCAGGGAAAGGGCCTGACCGATCTGGACGCGAAGACATCCACTGTCATGGAAGCCCTCGAACGGGCGGTTGCCGGCGAGCCCTTCGTCAAGCGCGTCCACAATTCCTCGTCCCGGCTGCGGGCGATGGGCCGCACGGTCGACCGGTTGAGCTGCCTGACCGCCGTCCATAAACCCGATCTCGGGCCGGATGAGGAAACCGAATGGGTTGCCGGCGTCAATATCCTCACTGGCGACGAGATCCACATTCCCTTCGAAGCGGTGGTGCTCGACCGGACGCGTGACGCGCGATACTGGATGTCGTCGGATGGCCTGGCTTCTGGAAACAGTATCGAGGAGGCGATCTTTCACGGCGTTCTGGAGCGGATCGAGCGTGACGCCCATGTGTTGTGGCAGGTGGGCCGGCAAGCCGATCTTTATGCCGGCTGTGTCGATCCCCGCGGCTTCGAGGACAGCGCCCTCACCGGGCTGATCGACAAGATCGAAAGATCGGGATTGGCGCTCAAGCTGTTCGATATCACCAGCGACATCGGCATTCCCTGTTTCACCGCCATGCTGGGGCCCGGGGAGACTATCCCCGGCGCCAGGGATCTTCAGGGTGAGAAGGACATCCGCCTCGTCGAGGTGACCGGCGGCAGCGGGGCGCATCCGGTTCCCGTGCGTGCGGCCATTCGGGCGGTGACGGAAGCCGTGCAATCCCGGCTGACCTATATCAGCGGCGCCAGGGACGATATTTCGCCCGCAACTTTCTTGCGATCCCTGCCGCCGCTGATGCGGCGGGCCTTCGATGCGGTTGCCGCACCGCCTGCTGCCGACCTTTGCCGTGGCGGCGCGCCAGGATATCGGCAACAGGATCTGGCGCAGTTGCTGCAACATGTGCTTGACGCTCTGCGCGACAAAGGGATCGCTTCGGTCATAACGGTGCGTCTCAGCGAGGAAACGCTTCCCTTCAGCGTCGTCAAGGTCATTATCCCCGAGCTCGAAAATCCGGAAGGGGAGCGCGCCCGGCGATTTGGTGCAAGGGCGCTGGCCAAGGGGATGGGGTTTTGAAGGTCGTTTTCGCAGGTCCCAGTCTTCCCGATGCGGCGTCGCTTGCCGGCGGGGCGATCCGCGTCCTGCCGCCTGCCATGCAAGGCGATGTCCTGGCTCAGCTGGAGCAGGGCGCCAATGTCATCGGCTTGATCGACGGCGGTTTCGAATATGCCGCACCGGTCTGGCACAAGGAAATTCTCCATGCTCTCTCGCTTGGCGCCACCGTTTTCGGGGCGGCCAGTATGGGCGCCCTGCGGGCGGCGGAATGTTATCCGTTCGGGATGGTCGGGATCGGCCGCATTTTCGAGGACTATCGCACCGGCCGGCTGGTCGACGATGCTGCCGTCGCACTCATGCATGCGCCGACGGAACTCGGCAGCAAGCCGTTGACGATACCGCTCGTCAACGTCAACGCCACGCTCGATGCGATGGAGGATCGCGGGCTGCTGGCAGAAGGGTTGCGCCAGGCGCTCGAAGATGCGGCCAACGCGATGTTTTTCAAGAAGCGGACGTGGCGGGCGATCGTCGAGCAATGTGCAGGGATAGAAGAGCCGGCTCGTGCGCAGCTGCTGGCGGCACTTGTCTCGCATTCCGTCGATCAAAAACGCATCGACGCGCTGGAATTGCTGAAAGCCGTGCAGGAAGCCAGCGACATCCGCTCGAACGTCGATCTGCCTTGGAAACTGCATGAAACCTCGTTCCGGACGCGACCTACGCTTTGAATCGATGACGGCAATGTCACCGGGAGTTGTGTCACGCTTTTTTCACGGGCTCGATCTCGTCTGCGCGCGTATCATTCCTTCCATTGAGGGAGAAATGGGCATGGGCGTGACATCGACTGCCAAGATAGGTGCAGACTGCGGGGCGGAAGACGGTCGGGACGAACTCATCGCACTGGCGCGCATGATCGCTTATGCGCGGCAGGTCGCTCAAGATGTCAAACTGGAGTTCGCGACGAATTGCCTCGATCTGGCGCTCGAGGCCGTCAAGCAGCAGGTGGGGGAGGGTTTGACCAGGGAACTGGGTGAGTTGAGTTCTCCGGTTCCGCAAGTGAGTGTGAGAAGTCATTAGTACGGCGCGTCCGATCGGACGCGGCGAGAACGCTCCGGCGCTTCAAACCCGCGCATGGCCCCGAAAGTCAGCTTCGATTTTCGGGGCTATTGCTTGCGCCGATGTGGGCCGGGCAGTCAATCAAGCTGCGGCGATTTGTTTCTCATCGGAGATAACGGGCTGAAACGGACGCCCGACGTGTGTGCCTATACTCCGGCGTTTCATTCTCGGGCTGGCGTGAATTTGCAGGTTGGGCAAATCCGCTCGTCGCCGGGCCGCTGGGCGCCTTTCCGAGGCTGCTCGACCTTCCATCTCACTGATGGTTTCGATGACAGTAAATGATCTCGCTGACGTTGCCTCCGGGCAGGGAGGCGGCGGCGATATTACGTTCGGATCGCTTCCGGATGATCGGTCGATCGCTGATCTCAGTGGGTCAAATTGCGCTTCTGCGCCAGCAGTAAAATGTAATCGTCGGCAATGTCTGCGATGGCCATTGCGACTTCCGCCGGATCGCATCCCTCGACCTTCGTATTTGCAATGAACTGATAGACCGCCTTCTCGATCTGCTTCCGGCAGATCATTACGCGTTCATCATAACCGAATTCCGGAATCTGCGATGCTAGATCACTCATCAGCTCAGCTCCCTCTCTACTTACAGTGACCATGACACAAATTATAAGTTGAGCAAGCAAATGCTTTATGAACGGTTAATTCGCTGAGGGAGTGCGACCATTTCGACACAGATGGAAGCCTTGGGGCAGGCCTTCAGGCGTGTTGAAACAGGACCGTGCCAGCTGGCCGCGCATATAAGTTGTTTCGTATCGGAAGGCTTGCGAAAGAAGACGGCGCGTGCCTGCGCTTCGGGCTTTCAGCCGGACGGTGCGAGACCGGATGCCGAGTGGAAACGGCAGGCAGGATGCGACCGGCGGCATTGTTGACCGAGGTTGTGGGGAATGGGAAAATGTGAAGATCTATCAGTATATTACAGGTAGCATTTTCGCGGACGTCATCGCGCTATTGAATTGAATGCCGGCTTCTTGACGTATCAACAACCGGAGGATCGCTGGGCCATCGGTTGAAAGGCCTCATCAGTGAGGCGAGGTGGCTGAGCAGCAAGGCGGAAATAGCTCCGAATGGTTTTTTCTTTTTCCGCTCGGAAGGTAAGTCCGATGTTTTTTCGGGCGACCGTTCAGAATAAACTGCGATCTGCATTCCTATATATTGCTTAAAAATTTATCAAAAGGTAAATTTATAAAATTCAGATAAAGGTTGTATATAATTTTCAATTATAACATGGCTGGAATTCCTGTAGATATTAATGGAAATATGTATTTCCATCGAATGATTATGTCGATACTGACGAGCGCCTTTTGAATAATAACATCGAATTCATGATGATTGCTTGTTTGTCGTAATTTCATTGCTGATCCGAATGTTTCATGGATCACCGGAACTGGCGTTGAAATGTCGAGCGGGAAGAACCGGCGTTGCGAACCACACTTGCCAAACGTCGCTTCCGCAACGGGATCTGCTTGTGTTCACGCAGCGATAACAGCGATTGCATTTCGGCAACCGGCCATAAGCAGGTTGAGGACCCGCCGGGGTGGGTGGCGGGTCCTCCGGTAGGAATGCTTGCACAGTGCCCATGTATGGTTACAGTAAAAAATATGATTGTCACAGATCATTATTGGGTGGTTATTTATTGTTGTGGATAAGTCGTCTTTTTCTGGTTGATATTCTATTCAATCGGTGCATTTCGTCCTGAAAAATATTGAGGCTTTACAGTGTTCGCTCAGCAGTCGACCCTAGGTTCGGAAAAACATTGAGAACCAGAGCATCAGCGCGTTTGGCGGCGTTGGAGACCGGTGAGGCTTGACTCCGGTCGATGGCGGCAGCCGGATGGAGCACGCGGCGATCTCCTGGGACGAGGTTCTGTGACGGTGTAGAGTTCTTGACCGGCTTAGAGGCCCAACCCATCAAGCCCTGGCGACCAAGGTCAGCCCTCCGGCGGCGACGCAAACCGGCTGGCATCGAACAGCTCTGCGGCGGCGACCGGAACGATCTCTTTCCCTGACGCCGCGACATCGACCCGACGATGAACCGTGCGCGGCGAAAGGCGCGGCGCGCTCAAGTCGAACGCCTCGCCGGGAGAATGCAGCGCCCATTTCATCAGCGCCGCCTCGGATGTCGATTGAAGGAAATTTTCTTCTTCCCAGGAAGCGGTCATGGGCAGCGAGGCGATCATATCGGCGCCCTGTTTGGAGCCCTCACGGGCAACGAGGGGTGCGAAGCGGGCGTGGGCCGGCAAAACTGGCGCCGGTCTCTCGGCAAGCGCGGCAATCGGGCCGATCGATGCCGTCACCAGCGTGGCGTCGGCATCCGCGTCACGCGCCGGGGCGACCGGCCGCATCGCCGGTATCGGCACCGGCAAGGATGAAAGCTCGGGAGCGGAGCCTTTGTCATCCCGCTCGGCCGCGCCGGTCTGCAGCGCCAGCGCATTCAATGCCCGGCTTTTCGGCGCCGGCAGAAGCGCCGTCACGAGCCTGTTGTCTGCGGTCTCGCCGCCCGGCCTGGTCGAGGAGCCCACCTCCTCGTCGTCTCCAGCGCTGCCGGCGATCTCTATCCAGGCGGCGCCGCCGCGCTTCCTGGCGTTGGCAACGGCCTGATTGTATCCCGGCAGCGGCCGGCCATCGGCCGGGAGATGCATCGTCTGCCCATTCGGGAATATGCGCGCGAGTTCCTGCCGGGACATGCGCGGCCAGGCCCGGACATTGCCGACGTCGAGATGCACGAAAGGCGATCCCGAGGTCGGATAATATCCGACACCGCCGACCTGCATCTGCATGGCCGTTGCCCGCAGCGTCGCAAGCTTCACGCCGGGCACGTAGAAATCCATCGCCTTGCCCAGCATGTGCTGGCTCTTCTTGGCGACACCGGTGCTGCGCGAGCGGTTGCGCAGCATGTTGTTGGTCGCAGGCGAACGATAGGCCGAGACGATGTGGATATAATCCTTGCCGCCGCTGCGCTTATACACCTCCCAGACCAGGTCGAGCAGCCGCGGATCCATCCGGGTCGGCTCGTTCCGTCGCCAGTCGCGCAGAAACCGATTGATCTGGGCAAGGCCCTTGGGATCGAACTTCCCATCCCGTTTATAGGTAATCGTCGCCCTCTCGCCGGTATGGGTAAAGAACAGCTTGAGCGCCCGGTCTTCCGCCGAGGCAAAGGATGCTAAACCGACCAGTGCCGGCAGCGCAAAAAGCGCCGGCAGAATGCTCTGCGATGCGAAGCGCTCCGCACGCGACAGGAGGTTGGCAATTCCGCCCCATAATCCTTGCACCGGATACGTCAACACCAACAACCCCGCCACACCAAACACTCGACGACGGGCGGGAACTCCGCATCCATCCGGTTCAGTAAAGCCAGCTTATGGTCAACAAATCCCTAACGAGCGGATGTGTAAGCTTGGGTGCGTTGCGCATGAGGGCCGTTCGAGGCGCATTCGCGCCCATTCGCCGAAACCCTGGTTTGGCATCCCAACCGGTGAAAGACCGATCGCGTCGGTGGTCCCGGCGGCGCAAGGACGCCGCCGGGAAATGCCGGGCTAAGCCTCGAGGATGTAGACAATCGTCAAAGCGTGGGGATCGACGATGACGATCCGGCCGTCCGCGAGGATGAAGAAACGGTAGCCTTCGTACTCCGGGACGATCTTGACGATACGCGTCGGCAGCCGTTCCAGCCGGACCTTTTTCGGGATCGTCGTGCCGACGGAAACCGTAAAGTCTACGTCCTTAACAGGCGCAACATGCACTTCCTTCACCACTGTCCGAATTTCGGTCTGCTGCTCGACTGAAATGTTGACGTTGGTTTCGGTCGAGCTCTTGTTTGTCGTCGCCGCGTTCTGATCGGTCGATTGCTTCGAGGCATCGCTGCTTTGCGTGGGGCTGCCGCTGGCCTTGCCTTCAGCAGGCTTGGCATTTTCGCTGCTGCTCTTCGTGCCTGAGGTGGCTGCGCCGCTGCTGTCGGTGGTGGCGGACTTGGCGGCGGGCTTCTGTTCGGCCGAGGTGCCGCCGCTCGCATCCTGCGATCCGGACTTGGTCTCCGTCGAAGCCTTGCCGCTTCCGCTCGTCGACGTGTCGTTCGAAGGCTGCTCGGCGCTCTTCTTCATGTTGGCGCCCTGGCCGGATTTCTGCTGCGTCGCCTGGCCCTTGCTTGACTGGTCCTTGCCCTGCGGGCAGGCGCCCGAAGCGTCGGGGGTGCAGCCGGTGGCGGTCTTGCCGGCACCGGCTTGCGCGCCGGCATCCGCGCCCGTCTGAGAGCCGGACTGAGCCTGGCCGCTGCTCTTGGTGGCGTCCTGCTGGGCTGCGGCCGGCAGCGTGGCAAGCGGCGATACGCTGAGGGACAGCGCGGCCACGAGCATGGCGAAATGATTGCTTTTCATGATCTATCTCCGAGATTCAGGCACAGAGTGTCGCCCGCATTCCGATGCGGTGCATGCGTGCCCTGATTGTTGGAATGGCGGTTCGAGCCGCCCGTCGGTCACTCGATGACCTGGATGACCTTCCGGGAGGAAGGTTCGACGATCACACGCTGATCGTTGACGATTGCGTAGGCATATTTCGGATCGTCGGGAATTGGCGTCACGACGACGCTCTCCGGCAGGGGCTGCCCGACGACGACCTTTTCCTTCACCACGACGCGCTCAGCCGGGGCAGGGGCCTGCTGAACATAGGTCACCACCTTCTGCGGCGGCGGATCGATGACGCTGCCTGCGACGCCGCCGACAATGCCGCCGACAGCCGCACCCACGGGACCGCCGACAATCGCGCCCGTCGCCGCGCCACCCGCCGCGCCCGTGACCGTCGATGACTGCGCAAAGGCAGACGTCGATGCCAACAGAATGCCGGCGGCAATTCCTACTGCTTTGATATGCATTTATTTTTCCTCCTTCGATGCGGTTCGTTCCGCTGCAGGGCCAAACCGGGAGATGGAGGAAGTGTTCCCGGGCTGGGACTTCATGCCGGGGCCGATCGGACTTTAGTCCTAGCCTCTTCTACTGCGTGGGAAGGCGGCTGAGCATCCGGTCCTGGACGTGCTCCGGGCCGACGATCATCGCCGCAAGCGAGATGGCTTTTTCGCGGTCTGCGGCCTTGGTGATATAGCCTTCAAGCAGCACGACAGGGCCGAGCATTCTGATCTCGATGGCGCTGCTGTCGATGTCAGGATCGGCGGAAAGGGCTGCCGATATCGTTGCGATGGTCGCTGCCGCGCTATGGCCTTCCGAACAGCATTCTTCATGGCTGTGGTTGTTGGGGCCGAACGTCATATTCTCCTCCTGTTCCGCCCCCCTCCACGGACCTTCATATTGCCTCGTGCCTATATATGAGCAGCAGGTTCGGAGGTCGCCAGTCGGACTTAGGTCCGGCTTTCCCTCGGCGCCATCCGGCTTAGATTCTCCTGATCCTTGTCGAAAGGACACCAGGGAGGTTTTAGCGATGTTGCTGAACTCCAGTCAGAATCTCCCTGGTGAAGCGCCCCGTTGCCGATCAGCGTCGGGTGCTGCTTCGTGCGAGGGAAAAGGCGGCTTCGATGCAAAGACCAGGCATGGCGGATTGGCACAGGAGCGAAGGCTTCGCGCCACTGATGCTCGTCATGAGCGGCGAGGAAAAGCCCAGGCTGGTTCGATCGCTGCGCGAGATTGCCGATACGCTGATCACCGCCTGGCCGGCAGATGATGGCGAGGAATATATCGCGGCCGTCAAAACATGCCTGGATGCCATCCAAGGCGACATTCCGGCCAAGGCAGCGCGCGCCGCACTCATTCGGGCTGCGGAGGAAGCGGGCATTCCGGTCATCTCAGTCGCTCACTGAGATTTCCATAAGCGGGTTTCCCATGCGACGGCACGGCAAATCTGCATTCCCGGCGTCCAGCCGCCTAGTTTGATGGAGAAGCGGACGATACAGGACCAGCGTTCGGCTGAGAACTCGCCGTTCGCTCGGATTGGCTGGCATGCGGCGGGACCAGGAAATCCAGGAGGCCGTCGTTCCGCAGGTCAGCGGTTCTCTTTTCCAGAATGTCGCCAATCAAGGTCGTCAGAAATTCTGCCGTCATATGGTTCCAGTCCAAGATGAACGGAACGCCCTTGCTGCTGGTCAGGCACTTCTCCTTGTCGTAGTCGCAGTGAAGCTTGACGATATCGACGTAGGTGAACGGAAGACCGGACGGGAAAAACGGCAGTTGCTCCAAAGGCTGGTTGGCCGGCGGATAGCTGGCCTCCCGCAGGCATATGGAGGCATCGGATTTTCTCTGAAACATCAGCCCCAGGCACGAGTGCAATTCGTCGAGCTGGAAATAATTTCCGAAAACGAAAACGCGCGCGTTATCCGAGTGGCTTTTCATCCAGGAAATAAGCTCGAACCTGAACGGGTTGACGGTGTATTCGAACGGCCGAAGGCTGGTGAGGAAGATTGCTTTGGTTCGGCTAAGCAATGATTTGTCGTTGATATATTTTTCAAAGGGAATGCAGTATTTGTCGTAAATGCTGGCGCGAGAGGGTGCCGTGACCACATCGTTCTTGATCTCGACCATGCAGTTCAAGTAGCTGAGTGCGACGATCTGATATCGGTCGGTGTCGATGTAATTTTTCAGCGCGATCGACCAGTTTCTGGCGTGCGAGTCCCCAATGATGAAGATAATGGGTTTTTCAGCCTGAATGTTGTCGTTCAAGCTCAGAAAAGTGCTTTCGAGCCGCGCCTCGTTCGCCTGCGCGACAGGTGAATAGACGTCATCCAATCTGTTGGGAAAGCCGGCCATATGGATTGCGGAAAGGACAGCAGCCGCGATGGTGACGACCGAGGAGCTGAGGGTGATCCAGAGAGCGCGGCTTCTCCTGGTGTGGCGCAGGGGCTTTTCGATGACGACGAAGCTGACGACCGAGACCAGCACCGTCACTGCGACGGCGAGAAGCTTGTCACCATTGCTGAAATTCAAGCTTGTCAGCCGCGAGAAGGCGAAGATCGGATAGTGCCACAAATATAAAGAGTAGGATACCAGTCCGGTGAGCGCCGCGGGCCGAGAAGCCAACAGGCGCCCGACGGCGTTCTCGCGGCTGGCGAATGCCAGCACCAGACAGGTCCCGAAGACCGGGATGACAGTGACCAGGCCGGGATGAACCGTGCCCTTTTTAAACAGGATGAGTGAACCGAGAACCAGCATAAGCCCGGCCGCTGCGAGCAACGGCTGGGGGCGAGGCCGTCCACGCCTCAGCTCGTAATAGGCAAGCAGGGTTCCGGCCAGCAGTTCCCAGGCCCGGGTGAAGGGCGAATAGAAAGCCTGCTGCGGATCGTGCCGTACGGTGATGAAACAGAATACAAAGCTGAGGGCTGCAGCGATCAACACGCATGGCAAAAACCTCGATCTCAGGTATCGGCGCACGATCAGCAACAAGACCGGAAAGGCGATATAAAACTGCTCTTCGACGCTCAACGACCAGGTGTGAAGAAAAGGCTTGAGAAGAGTATTGGGCTCCCCGTACTGGGCCGCCGTAAAATAAAAATAGATATTCGATCCAAACAGCAGCGATGAACCCACGGAGTTCGCGTAGTCCATGAGTTCCAGCGGCAACAGGAAATAATAGGCGAAGGGCATCGTCGCGAAAATCACTGCGAACAACGCAGGCAGAATTCGCCGCGCACGCCGGGCATAGAATTTGAGGAAATCGATACGTCCCGTCGCTTCGATTTCCGTCAGCAGAATCTGGGAAATCAGGAAGCCGCTGATCACAAAAAATACATCGACGCCGATGTATCCACCAGAAAGCAGCGTGTGGCCGGCAACCGTGAACTCGGCGTGGTAAAGAATAACCGCGATCACCGATATGGCCCTTAGGCCATCAATCTCTGGTCTGTAAACCTTCAATGCCCGCGGCCTTCATATCGAGAGCGTACTTGGTCGCGCGCAAGATTGGCGCTTTTGGGGCTGCCTAACACAGAGATCCTGGAGGGAGAACAGCACGGCCCGATAAAAGATTTGCGGGCGGGGCCGATTTCAATCTTTATTTTCTGCGCTGTTGTAAATCAGCATTCTGGAAGCCTCGTTGGTTTGCATGCGGCTGCACGGATTGTCGGGAAGGCAGGAACAGATAAGGGTATAAGGTACCAGCCGTCCCAGTAGTCAGTCCAAGGGATACTGTGTTCTGAGCCTCGCTAGGCACGCGGCTTCTTTGGCAACAGCCAGGAAGGGCAACGGTTATCCGCTGTTCCTCAACTCGCCGTCACACCTAAGTGCCTTTTGGCCCAAGTTCCGTTTCTGCACCGGGCATACCAGCTTTACATCCGAAACCTCTGCATAGCCTTACCGAGGAATTTGTGCTCATGTCGATCGGTGAAGTTAGGAGCGCAGACAGATATGGCGGTGGATGAGGTTTTTCAAAAATATTGTACCGCTAGACGGATCGCGGCCTTCGATCCCGACTCACCCTATTCAAACGCCTTACACCGGCTGCTGTCGAACCACTTCGAGCAGCAAGCTGCACAAATTGAAACAGAATTTCCGAAAATATCCCGGCTCCGGTTCGGCTTCTATGAATGCAACCGATTCGGTGCTGCCGCTGACCTATGGGAGGGAACGGCCGTTATCCGAATGTCTGCCGCGGTCCCAACGATGCTGGCTAATTTCTTCACCGCATGCCTTTCTCACGACAATGGGTTTCTGCCCCCGGGTCGGGATATACTGCCTCGTTATGCAGGGACAATAGGGTTCAACGAAACAACAATCCTTGCCGATCTTTTCAATCATGGTCAGCTGATAGAACATTCTTCGCTGAATGTTATGCGAGTCACTGCTCTCGTGCTCGCTTGTTGCGGATTCATCTTCCTCCATGAGTTCGTGCATATTAGAAATGGGCACGTTGATCTGTTTCAGAGCCAATTAGGTTTATTGCCAATGGAGGAGATGAAAACGGTTGCCGCTCCCAAGCTGTCGACGTTAGATTTTCAAACGATGGAATGGGATGCTGACAACATCGCTTTTATTCTTAACACGGCGCTTGCGATCAGGAATATGGCTGGCCAGGAGTTATCGTTTTGTGATGGTGAAGATCTTATCTCAATGTTCCACGTATACTGCGTCTCGCTCTACCTAATGTTCAAGTTGATGGAACTGATGGAGCCCAAGAACATACAGGCAAGAAGCCATCCTCATCCGGTGCTGAGAACGTTGTTCTTAATGGAGAAGCTCCGGGTTTTGGCAGCTCCCATGGGGATCGATACTCTGCCAATGGAGTTCGACGTCGACGTAGTCGGCGCGGGCGAGGCAACGTGGGCTCTGGTTCTTGGTTTTCCCCTGTTCGATCCGTCGAGGGTCTTGACACTTATGGACGAGCAAGCAGAATACGGGCCTGTGATACTGAAGCACTGGATCACGCTCCGGGAACGTCTTACGCCTTTGAACCGGGGAACATCAGATCTGACCCGCTTCCTGGACGAGTAATACAGTGGGACCGGCCTCATCGGAGATGAGCCATATTATGGTACACAAAAGCCGAAAATCGGTATTCTGTACTCATACTATTTTTTTCCGTTGCGTGGCTCTGCGATCTGACCGTCACCAAGCCTCTTCTCTCCTGATTGCTTATTGCCGTCGGTTTGGTAGTTGAGTGTGGCGCGATAGTAGTACGCGAAAGTCGTATTCAGATCTAAAAAGAGGCCGAGACCTCTGGGATACGGTCGAAGCGCAATCATGCCGCCACTTAGTCGGCTGGCCAATCGCGATGGAGCCGCTGTCGCCACTAACGGCAGCGGCTCCCGAATTCGCTAGTCGGCAATCACGAAATTCACGAGCCGCCCGGGAACGACAATTTCCTTCAGTACCGTCTTCCCCACCAGCTTCGCCTTAACGTCACCTTCCCGCGCAGCCAGCGCTACGAGTTCGCCATCGCTGATCATCGAAGCGGCGTGAATCCTTCCCCGGAGCTTGCCGTTCACCTGGACGATAATTTCACGAATATCATCGTCGGCGAGAGTGGGATCGTATGTCGGCCAGGGTTCAGGCGACAGACTTTTCGGATGACCCAGCAATTTCCAGAGTTCCTCGGCAATGTGCGGCGCGAACGGTGCCAGCAGCAGAACGAAGGACTCGATCGCTGATCGTGGCCTGGTGTCCAGCCCCGTCAATGTGTTCGACAACTCCATCAGTTTGGAGATCGCTGTGTTGAAGCGCAGGGCCTCGATGTCATCGCCGACAGACTTGATCGTCTTGTGCAGAATTCGCGCGATCTCTGGACACGGCTCCGCATCCGTAATTTTGCTCGACAACATGCCATCCTCTCCAATTGCGATCCGCCATGCGCGATGGAGGAAGCGGCTGACCCCGGCCACGCCGGACATCTGCCAAGGCTTGGCAACATCAAGCGGTCCCATGAAGAGTTCGTACAGACGCATGGCTGCGGACTGATATTCATCGGGAACTGCTATTCCTCCCCCGCGACATCAGTTAAATGGGGCGCAACGACCTACACCACCTTCTCAAACTGGCGAGCTGCTTTCCCGATCCAGGAGACCGTGGCCGGCGGAGCTACCTTCAAGGCGGCCAATCCGAGCCTGGTCGGAACGGTCCCGGTCGGGAACATCAACGGCTTCAACCCCACACTCCTCGTGAGCGTCCGGCGAATGCATTTTTGCGGTCTACGAGGCGCGTTTTAGAACTTGCGGCTTAGCTCATCGGCCATGATGCGCTCGATCATTTCGGGATCGCATTGTTCATCGACAAGGAACTGGCGGATTCCACCATCCCACGTCCGTATGTCGGCCAAGAGATCTCGAAGGTCGTCAATTCCATTTTCGGTCAGGCCTTTTGTGCCATCTTCACTGCCATCGCGGACATATATCAATTCGCCCTCGGCGATATTGTCCGAGTTGGCGGTCACCTCCTCGATTAATTCGAGGTTCTCGCCGATCATGCCGGCGACTTCTTTCAGCGTATAGATGAACCTCGAGCGTGCCATCACGCAGCCTCGTATCGGTCTTTCGCTGGCGCCCACTGCGACGGCAGCAGTTCCTCAAAGCGATCTTTGGGGTGATCCTGGATCCTGGTCAGGACGTCTGTGAGGTAGGTCTCGGGATTGTGGCCATGGAGTTTGGCCGTTTCTATAATGGTCAGGATGTTGGCGATGCGCTCGCCGCCTTTATCCGAGCCGGCAAATAGCCAGTTTTTTCTTCCGATTCCAAGCGGACGCATGGCTCGTTCAGCTATGTTGTTATCGATTTCGACACGGCCATCGTCGATGTAAACGCTCAACGCTGTCCATCGCGAGAGGGCATATCGCATCGCTTCAGCCAGCTTCTGCTTCTGTGGCAGCGCCGAAAGCGTCTCTTCTATCCAGCGCTTGAGGTCCGCCAGAAGGGGCCTGGCGTGTTGCTGGCGCAGTGTACGCCGCTGGTCAGCCGACATGCCGCGGATACGATCCTCGATATCGTAGAGCGCACCGATGCGCGACAGCGCTTCGTCAGCGATCGGGGATGGCTTCAGCTTGATCACATCATGGAACTTGCGGCGCACATGCGCCATGCAGGCGGCCTCGACGATCTGGTTGCCGTAGAGCTTCTTATAGCCACCATAGCCATCCGCGTGCATCACGCCGCTGAAGGCAGCGAGATGGTCGGCCGGATGCGCGCCCTTGCGGTCGGGGCTATAGTAGTAGGCAATGGCCCTTGGAGTGGGGTCTCGATAGCCGCTGCCATCGAAGACATAGACCCACACCCTGCCGGTTTTGGTCTTTCCTCGCCCAGGGTCGAGAACATCGACCGGGGTATCGTCCGTATGTATTCGGTCGACCGCCGCAATATGGGCCCTGATCAGCAAGACGAGTGGCGTCAGCAGAACGGACACACGGCCGACCCAGTCCGCCATGACAGAGCGGGAGATGTCTATTCCCAGCCGGTCGTACATCTCGGATAGGCGGTAGAGCGGGATGTGATCGTCGAATTTGGCGACCATGATATGAGCGAGCAATCCCGGTCCGGGCTTGCCTCGCTCGATCGGCAAGGTCGGCATTTCGCCAGACACCGTCGTATCGCAGTCCCTGCAGATCATGCGCTTTTCGATATGGCGGACAATCTTTACGGACGCCGGCACGTGCTCCATCACCTGGACCATCTTGTCAGCAGCCTTCAGGAACGATGTGCCACCACAGGTCGGACAATTGCAGGGTGCTGCATAGACCAGCTCTTCGGTTGGAAGACCATCCGGCAATGGTTTGCGCTTCGGCTTGTCTAGTGCGTCATCCAACTCCGGCAAAGGAGCTTTCCCGGAGCGCATCTCAGCCTCGGCACGGGAGGCCTCGATCTCCTCCAGCATCAGTTCAAATTGCTCGATCTTCCGGTCGATCTTTTCCGAAGAAGCGCCATGCTGCCGATGTCGGAGCAACTCCAGCTGCGCGCGCAGAAGCCCGATAATGGAGTCGCGCTTGCAGACTTCGGCTTCTTGGCTCTCAAGTTTCCCCGCCTGTTCAGCAACGAGCGCGCGCAATACAGATAGCTCGTCCTGACTGTCCAGCGGCGTTGTTTCCATGCCCGCATACATAGCCGATTTGCGCCGGAAACGCTAGCATCATGCCCCGGATGTCCTTGCAAAATATAGCTTTTAACCCGTTCGACCGGGCGCGGAAGTCCACGCAGGTCGGCGCCAGTCGATCCCCTCCACAAGCATCGAAAGCTGAGCCTGCGTCAGGGGCGCAACGCCATCTTTCGCCGTCGGCCAGGGAAAGTATCCGCGTTCCAAAATTTTGTAAAACAGGCAGAACCCTTGGCCATCCCACCATAAAAGTTTGATCCGATCAGCGCGTTTTCCGCGGAAGCCGAAGATCGCGCCAGAACCCGGCGCCTCCTTTATGACCGCCTCAACCAACGCCGACAGTCCATCAATGCCACGCCGCATGTCGGTCACTCCGCAGGCCAGATAAACCCGCACATTTCCAGAAGGCCCGATCATGCTGCCTCCACACAAGCAACAAGCGACGATAGCACTTCGAGATCCATGTCCGCTGCAATTCTCAGTAAGCGGCCATTCCTCAGGACGATTTCAACGTCTTTGCATCTCGACCGAGCATCGCTCCTCTTGGAACCGTCACTCACGCTCTCCGATGCTCCGATAAGCGACACCGGGATGAACGATGGGGTCTGTGGAGGGTTCAATTCGGGTCGCGAGAACTTCTTTCGCCAAGCGTATATCTGTTGCGGAAGAACGTCGTGCCGGCGCGCTACATCCGAAACGCTGCCATCCACGCCGAACGCTTCTTGCAATATCAAAAGCTTCAGTTCAGTGGACCATCGACGTTGTCGCTCGGCACCCGTCAGGATCTCAACCTTGGCCATTCATACCCTGTTACGTCACAAATGAATCATCTGTGTCGTAACTTGCGCCAATTCCGCGCCGAACCAAAATCCGCTCACCGGACGCTCACCACTCCTCGGCGCATATAAAACCCAGGGCGCGTCTGTCTGCCGCAACGGCGGTCAGAACATTGCATCCCTCTTCGGCATCAATCCCGGTTCTCAGGATCTCTTCGGGAATGCAATCCCGCAGGGGCGCCGAACTGGCGAGGCGCAGGCGGCCGTAACATCGCTCCTTCATCGAGCCTTTGCGTTTTGGGCAACCGGTTATACGATCCAGGAGAATTTCACTCGAGGATCGAAAATTGACGCAAGTGTTTCTCAAAGCCTTCAGCTACTCCGTCATTGAGAACTATACCGGTGACACCTTGAAGAAAACCTGGAAGGGGGCCGTCTGGCATAATGTAGCGATTGCGCACATCGCAGAATGGGGATTCGACCCAGAACTTAATAGCGCGTTTGTTCGAACCGGGCGCGAGACCGAGTTGCTAACGCAGCTAAGTGTTGACGAAATAAGTAAGCTAGTCTCCGATTTTTACAGCCGTGGTCTCCCTGCTACCTAGCTCCCGACACCCGATCATCGAACGGCGGGGCCGCCCGTATTCCGGTTTCTGTTTAACAGCATCGAAAACGGGATTTTTCCGAACTGCCGCATGTTCTGCCCATCGCATTTCACGGTGTCGCCGTCGACGGCCGTCAGCGATGCGCAGAGGATCAATCCCGCCATCATCAATAGCAGGTGGTCCTAACCTGACGGACCGGTCCACCAACCCACGTGCTTTGCGGGGTCGAAGTGCAGGTCGTCGGCGTATACGTGGGCTGCTGTCGCTGCATTCCTTGATTGTAACCTTGTCCGCCGGCAATAAGAGCGTCCCCCATCGCTTGCCTTGCCTCGTAATTGCGGCTTCTGAGCGACGACTCGCGCGTAAATTCCTGCTGGAGGCAGGCGTGCATTTCGGGCGTATCGCTTTTAACTCCTTGAGCCCAGCAACGCTTGTGCAATTCGAGCGAGAGAGACTTCATCTCCGAGTAGGATAACTGGTCGACCGGTGTGCTCTCGCAAGACCCCAGAGCGAGTGAAATAGCAGCAAGAGTGAAGAGCTTGAAACGCATCTGGTTATCCCTGAAATTTCGCAACCATTACTGCAGAAAATCGGACTCTGCAATTTGAGCCTTGCCGTTACTGCGCCGTATCCCCAGGCCCGTTGGCCTCAAGCTTCCGTTTCAGCGCCTGTTCCTGCTCATAGGTCTTGTAGGGAAAGTGCTCCCAGCACCACCAGCGCGCGGGCTCGTTCTTGGTTGAGCTGCGACCGAAGCCGCCCCATTCTTTGCAGCGCATGCCGTTGGGATGCATATGCTCGCAAAAGTGCTCGACGATCAGGTTGGCGCCTGGCGCGCTCGAATGGCCTTCAATGCTCATTGGTCAAATCAAAATCGGTTGCGTATCAACCGGGGTTAGAGGCTGCACAGGCGGCAGCAGGGCAAGCATGTGGTCCGCCAGTGGCCGTTGCAGTTTGCTCGCTTCTTCCCAAGGCGCTGACAGCCAAGTCTCGACCTCTTCCGGGTTGGCAAGGACCACTGGCATCGCCTTTTGATGGATCGGCGCAACGACAGCGTTGGGCTCGGTCGTGAGAAACCCGAATAGGTCGGCCGTGATCAGCCCCTCTTTGATCTTTCGCACGCTTGTCCACTGCGGCACCCACAGTCCTGCGAAGAACATTAAGCTTTCGTCCGGCAAGCCGAACCACGCGTTCGGCGTTCTGCCGCCGTCCGGCTTATTTGCCGGATCCGGTTCGGCAAAGCGTGTGAACGGCACGACGCACCGGTTCTCAATCCCGTGCCAGCGCTTCCAATGCTTGCTGCTCACGTTGCGGACGTTTGTGGTTCCGCCGTCTGGCTCCATCTTCAGGAGTTCATCGAAGTCGACTGGCTTTCCCTTCTTTCGTAGGCCGTCAGCGCGTTTGGTCGCAGCGTCAAACAGCGCCTTCGAAGAGCTTGGTAGCCCCCAACGGACGTGGGCAAGCTCGCGGCCGGCCGGCGTGTTGCGGACGATCGGCGCCATGCGGTCTGGCCAGATTTCCTGCAGCGGCTCCATATTGCCGGTGCTGTCGATCATAGCGCGAGTGTTGGCGCGAATGGCCTCCTGATTGCTCATCATCTGGTACAGATTGCACACATCACCCTCCCGTGGCGTCCAGACGCCATTCCTGCTCACTTCGTCGGTTTCAATGAACTGGCCGTTCCAGCGTTTCCTAAATTGCTCCGCAGCTTCGCGGCTTACGAAACAGAAGACAAGGTATTGGTCCCATTCCACGGAAGCAGAGTACGACTTCGAAGCGTGATCGTAGGCCAGCGCAGAAGAGATGATCTCCCCTCTCAGCCGGTAGTCGCGGTCCTGTTGGCTAGAATTATAGTCGCCCCACCACATGATTACGTGGTGGGGAAGCTCGGCGTTCAGCCGCCAGCGGGCGAGGGGATTATCTCGGCGGGAGGGCATCCTATAAAACTCCGTCTTCCCATATCGGCTTCCTGACGCTGGTGACCCTGACCAGCCGCCGCACCGTGAGCTTGCCAGGTTCCGATCCCCAAATTTGGACGACCTTCAGGCTCATATAGTCCCGGCGGTTACAGCGCTCGCAGCGGAAGCGGCAAGCCAGGCGGTCCAGGCTCACATTCGCCGTCAGTTGCAGCAAGTCGCGCGGAAAGAAGCGGTATGTCCTTCGGCAGAATTGGCATCTGACTTCCAGCAGTTGACCGGCCTCGGCCGCGTCGCGCAGGCTCCACCCGCGCAACTTCTTGGCTTCGTTCATTTCCGGCATTGTCAGTCTCGATCGTAACTCGGCCGCCAGCCGCGCGTCATGCCGTGGCTCATGGCCCCTTCCGCAAACGCAAGCTGCTGGCGCAAATGGCGGACATCATCAAGCAGAGTGCGTATGGCGGCTTGCATGTCCCCTTCGTGATAGGCGATCACCTCGGCGATCTCGCTGTCCGCTGGTTTCCGAAGCCCTTGAGTTTTCATTGCTGCACTCAAGGGATCACGCCTGCCAGTCTCATCTTTTCGCAAAGGCTGCATACGGCTTCCTCGACATCACCGCTATACGGGAACTTGAATGGCCGCGTGGCCTCCTCGACTAAAGTGGGATCTCCGGTTTCTGCATTCACTTCGGATATCCGAGTGGTCAGATAGATGCCGCATGCCTGGCCTGCTGCTTCATCGATAGCCATCTGTATATTTCCCAAATGGCAGTCGCTGGGAACGTCAATGAGGCGAGTAGCAAAAAACCTCACGCCGCGACTGCCGGCGATGGCCTTCGCCAAGCTCGGGTGGACTTCGGAGGCCTCAATCTCCGTCTCCGGGGGCCACATCACCCCGGTTAGATCCAATTCATCATCTTCCACGGCTTCGCCGATCGGCTGCTCTCGCATATCCGTTCTCCACATCTTCGTTTGTCAGATTGGCGGCCGCACGCCGATGTTCTTATTATGTTCGCAGAAGGAGGTGAGTCAATAATCAATGTGGGCAAATTGCTTTTTTAGGTGTGGCTGATGAAGTGCCTGCATGACCACGTCGCCCCGCAAGCCATCCAAGCCGCTTCTCGGTGAAGTCGATGCGCCGCTCCGCAGCCGGCCCCGCCGGCGGCGAGATCCCGCCCAGCCCAATCTTCCTCTCGATCCCATGCCTGCGCGCATCGGGCCGTGCCTCGCGCTGCTGAAGCCGCGGCCGCCCAAAGGCTCGCAATGGACATACGAGGTGAAATGGGATGGCTACCGGCTGGCGATCCACATCGAGCCGTCCGGCGTTCGCATCCTGACGCGCGGCGGTCATGACTGGACCGAGCGCTTTCCGGCGATCCTAGCCGAGGCGAGGCGCCTTTCCGTTTCAACGGCGATCCTGGATGGCGAGGCCGTCGTGCTTGATGCGCAAGGCCGGTCTGATTTCGGCATGCTTCAGCAGTCCCTCGGCGGCCGCGGCGGCAAGCGATTATCAAGAGACGCAATCTTTATGGCGTTTGATCTGCTCTACTTCGACGGCCACGACCTCACCGGGACCGAACTCGCCTCCCGGCGCCATCTCCTCGAGGGCCTAGTGCCGCCCGCTGGCGAGGAAGCCATACGATTATCCGAAGAGATCGATGCGGATGGCGAGACACTTCTGCGTATCGCATGCGAACATGACCTTGAAGGCATAATTGCGAACGACCGTAACAGCCCGTATCGCAGCGGCCGCCTCGGCGACTGGGTGAAGATCAAATGCGTCCAGAGCGATGGCTTCGCGATCATCGGCTATGAGAAGTCGACGGCATCATTCGGGGGCATCGGCCGGCTGCTGCTTGCCGCGCGCCGAGGAGGCGAGCTGGTCTATGTCGGGGGAGTGGGAACCGGCTTCACCGAACGTTCCGCGGGTGAACTCCGAGAGCAGATGGACAAGCTGAAAATCGCCAAGCCAACTGTCGATACCGGGCGCAAGCGAAACGCGGTCTTCATCGATCCGAAGCTTGTTGCAGAGATCGAATATCGGGCCTGGACGCATGACGGCAAGCTGCGGCATGCGTCATATAAGGGGCTGAGGGAGGAGCAGGACACCACGGCGGTTTGAGATCGAGTAGGCGATCGATATTCCCGGGGACTGGCGACGAGCGAGCTTGACGGCCGTACACGGCAATGTTGAGTTAAACAGCAGGATCAGAGGTTGCTGGCATACTCACAGGGGGAACCGATGCCTCTCATCGGCATGAGCGGGGACACGGACGGTATATCCGTCAGCATCGACGGAGTCAGACGCGCGCGTTTTTTGTATCCGGTTCCCCAGAAGCCGTGCACCTTGTCACCCGGTGCAGGTATCAGCGATCGCTTTGCAGATTCAAAAGCTCTCGTCGATGAGGCGATAGTCCATTTACAACGTTTCGAGGAGAGCTTGAACGCCTTCAATGACAAGACTAAGCCTTTCGAATTTCGCCAAGAGTTCGACACGAACGATAATTGCTGGACTTACCGTTTCTTGACGAAAGAGCGCTTCCCCAAACAACTTGAAGCGATTGCCAAAACCGTGGTGCACAATCTACGTGTGGCTCTCGATCTCATGGTCGCAGCGATCGTTCATGGCGGTGGCAAAGAGGTTACAAAGCAAACAGGTTTTCCCATATCGAAATCAGAAGCGGATTTCGAAAGGGAACTAGGAAAGAAGTTGGAAAACGTGCCGGCTCCTGTCGTCAAGTTTATTCGCCGACTCAAGCCATACGATGGTGGAAACCAAGCGCTTTGGGCTCTCGCGCGACTTGACAATCTGGGGAAGCACGACCAGCTCCCCCCTGTCGGAGTCGCTGGAGTTTCTGTGGCTGTACGGGCCTCAATGCCGGGAGTTTTCGTGGCACCGGATGGTTCAATCTGCCTTCTTGGCGGCCCGCCCGGGTCAACTCCTTTCGGGCATCAACTCGGATTCTTGATCCCAGAAGGTACTTCACCAGTTCGTATCGAAAATGAGGTTGTTGAACTCTACAGGATGGACGCGTCCATCCGCGAAGTTGTCAATGACGTCGCCGTAGACGCATTCGTGACGATCGGCCCTGCCTCGCTGACCCGAAACCAGCCTGTGCTCGATATTTTTACATATCTCATTCATCTAGTTCAGCGAATCCTCAATTCCGTGGAGCGCTGCACTTCGTAGGAAATCGCGCGGCTCAATCACTCCCATCCACATCGCCGTCCTCGTCGAGCACGTGCACGGGCAGATAAAGGTTCTTCTCCATCCACTCCCGTACGATAAAACTGATCGTGTCGTTGCGCGTCATGCCGAACTCGCCGGCCAGGTCGCGGAGAACTTCTTCCACGTCATCGTCCATCGAGACGGCCGAGGCGTTGCGCAGTCGTAGGGCGGCTCGACGAAGCATGATCTGCCGATCCGATCGCGAGATATCCGCGATCCGATCGGCGGCGTCTTCAAGGAGGGTGGCTGTGTCAGAAGTGCTCATAGCGCGCAGCTACCAGCGATACAAAGCTCAGCGACGATATAAGGTTCCTGCCGTCTCATCGTCGTCAATTATCACCTTGATTTTGCCGGTTTGCAATTGCTGCAAAATCAGTACCCGCGGCATATAGGAATAATGGTACCGATAGGTGGAACAGACGAAAATTAGTCCGTTCATAAGCTCAAGCTGCTTGCCATATTCGCAGCCTTCGTATGTACCGTTCACCTGCGTCGTCAGCGCGACCGCGTATCCCTGCAGCGCCAAATTTTCGAGGTCGCTTGCACTCGCGTAATGTGGCGTCAACAAAAGCGTGATCGCCGTAGCCTGCGCGATAATTTTCCGCTTACGCCTCCTTGCCTCCGAAGCTCTTGGTGCCTTCTCCATTTATTCACTTCCAGTTGCCGGTTACCAACCGCCGGGGCGCGAATAGGCGCTCCGGTGGCCGCACCTATTTCCTGCGGCGTCGTACTGCCAATCGTACTGGCAGTTGCCCGGACACCGCCTCGGGGGAGTGTAGTAGCCGCCGCCGCAGTTGCCGTTCGTGCATACCGCAGCCGCCGTCCCGACCAAAGCGAGCCCCGCAATGACCGCGGTCGCCTGCTGTTGCTGGATCACCATCTGCTGACATTCCGGAATGGTCATCCCGCGCCGGTTTATCTCTGAGAAGCAGGCTTGGATATCATGCGTGAAATGAATTACACGCGCGCTGATGGAAGCCGTAACGCCGACCTTGATCGGGTTTCAGGGCTGCAGCACGTCCTGTGCTCAAACCTCGGCAGGCTCCCTGAGGCCGCGGCGATACTAGACGGCCCAACGACGTGGGTGCCAGCACGAATTGCTTGAGCGGACCAGTCTCAGGCTCCGGGCGCTTCGATTGCCTGTGGACGGTCGTGCTTCCTATATGCTTCCTGCAGCGGCTCGGCCGGGGAGACATCTTTCCGCAAGCTATTGGAGTTGTTGGCGCACCCGACAGGATTCGAACCTGTGACCTTTGGAATCGGAATCCAACACTCTATCCAGCTGAGCTACGGGTGCATGCCTGAGGCGGCTTGAATCGCCTGTCCGATGCGTGGTTCTTAGCCTAGCTTGCGGCCGGCTTCAATCGCGAAATTCTCGGAAATACCGATGCTTGCGATTTGGCGGGCGTTTTTATTCGTCAGCCCGGGGAATGCCACATAAAAAACTCCGCCGGCCTTGCGGGCGGCGGAGCCTGGTTGTCGGGGGCAGGGCGCCTTCATGCATGTCGCCCGGAAGTGTGCAGCGGTTCCGGGATAACGACATGCATCAAAACAAAAGGCTAAAGCGCGCCGCATCAATCAAATTTGACGCGACGCGCTTTCGGTGCCGCTCAGATCTGCATGGCGCCGGGGCCGGGGATCGCCTTCGGTGGCACCTTGCCGAGGATGATCATGCCGAGCACTTCGTCCTTGGTCACATCCTCGGTGCGGGCGTGGCCCACCACCTGGCCGTTCTTCATCACCGAGACGCGGTCGGCGAGGTCGAAGACGTCGTGGATGTCGTGGCTGATGAGGAAGATGCCGATGCCTTCCTTCTTCAGCTGCTTGATCAGCTCGCCCACCTGCGCCGTCTCCTGGGGCCCGAGGGCCGCCGTCGGCTCGTCCATGATCAGGATGCGGGCGTTGAAGAGGATCGCGCGGGCGATCGCCACCGATTGCCGCTGGCCGCCCGAAAGCGCCTTCACCGGCTCCTTGAATCGCTTGAAGTTGGGGTTGAGCCGCCCCATCACCTCGCGCGCCGAGGCCTCCATCGCCACGTCGTCGAGTGTGCCCCAGCGGGTCTTCAGCTCGCGGCCGAGATAGAGGTTGGCGGCGGCATCGACATTGTCGGCCACAGCAAGCGTCTGGTAGATCGTCTCGATGCCGTATTTCTTGGCATCGCGGGGATTGCGGATCTCGGCCGGCTCGCCATTGATCAGGATCTCGCCGCCATCGCGCTTGTAGGCGCCGGAGAGGATCTTGATCAGCGTCGATTTGCCGGCGCCGTTGTGGCCGAGCAGGGCCACCACTTCGCCGGGGTAGAGATCCACCGAGGCATTGTCCACGGCGTGGATGCCGCCGAAGGAGATCGAGATGTTTTTCAGTTCCACGAGGGGAGTGCGTTGATCAGCCATATCTGGAGCTCCTCTCACTTGGCACGGGCGCGGTAGACGGTGTCGAGCCAGACCGCCACGACAAGGACGGTGCCGACGACGACGCTCTGCAGCGGTGTGTCGACATGCGCCAGCACCATGCCCGATTGCAGAGACTGCATGACGAGCGCGCCGAGCATGGCGCCGGCGATGGTGCCGGTGCCGCCTGCCAGCGACGTCCCGCCGATAACGGCGGCGGCGATGGTGTAGAGCTCGTCGAGCGTGCCCTGCGAGTTCGTCGCGGCGTTGAGGCGGGCGGTTGATATCGCCGCCGCAATGGCTGCGAGCACGCCCATCAGTGCGAAGATGCGCACCGTCACCCAGCGGGTCTTGATGCCGGCAAGCTCTGCCGCTTCAGGGTTGCCGCCGATGGCGAAGACATAGCGGCCGAAGCGCAGACGGGTGGCGATGAAGGTCATGATGATGCCGACGACGATGGCGATCAGCACCGGCACGGCAATGCCGTAGGGAATATCCAGGCCGGTTTCCGGCCAGGGGATATTGTTGGTCTCGGCATATTTCTTGGCGATATTGATCGGCCAGTAATAGCTGTTGGCGATCGAGACGGCGCCGAGGATCAGCACGCAGCTCAAGGTCGCGAGGAAATATTCCGCCCAGATCGGCCGGCGCGGAAAGCCGAAGCGGCGGCGCTGATGGCGCGAGCCGATGATGCTGGCGATGACGAAGAGGCAGGCGGCGATGCCGACGATCCAGCTCCAGGTGGCGCCGATCGAGCCCTCGGCGCCGCCGCCCATGATGCGGAAGGTCTGGTCCATGGGGGCAACCGTCTGGCCGCTGGTGACGAGCCAGGTCGCGCCACGCCAGACGAGCAGGCCGCCGAGGGTGACGATGAAGGAGGGAACGTTGAGGAAGGCGATGATCATGCCCTGGAAGGTGCCGATCAGCCCGCCGGCAATGATGCCGATCAGCAGCGTGATCACCCAGGTGAAGGGGCTGTCGAAGCCGATATATTCCGGCAGGATCTTGGCCTGCGTCACGCCCATGATCATGCCGCAGAGGCCGAGCACGGAACCGACCGAAAGGTCGATATTGCGGGTGACGATGATCAGAACCATGCCCGTCGTCATGATCGCGATGTCGGTCGTCTGGACCGAGAGGTTCCAGAGATTGCGCGGGGTCAGGAACAGGCCGCCGGTGATGATGTGGAAACCGATCCAGATGATGACGAGCGCGCCGATCATGCCGAGCAGGCGCGTGTCGATCTCGGTGGCGCGGAAGAAGCGGGTCACCGCATTGGCTTCCGCCGTTCGCGGCCCGCTTGATGTTGTGGATTTTACCATTTCGGCCATGGGTTTGCCGTTCCCCCATTCTTGTTTCGACGGATGCGCGGGCGTGCCAAAGGCTGCCTTCGGCGTCATCGATCTGTTCTTCAACTGACCATCGCGATGCTTCCGGAACCCGGTCGCGTGGCGTCGCGACACCCTTCCGGCAGGGAATAAGTCCGCGCTGGTGCGGCGAGGCGGAGGAACTGCATCATTGGAGTTCTCGTCCGCATCCGGCGCCGCAGCGGTCTTTTCGCTGCGGCGCCGGCAGTTCAGTGCAGGAGCTGCTTACTTGCAGGCGGCGACGGTGCCGGCCTTGACGCCCTGGCAGGCTTCAGCCTTGGAAATCCAGCCGGCGTCGATGACGACGTTCAGATTGTCCTTGGTGATGGCAAGCGGCTTCAGGAAGACAGACTGCATTTCCACGCCTTTCGGGCCGCCCTTGAAGGCCTGTGCGCCGTCGACCTTGCTCATGTCCTTGCCGCCGGCGAGGTCGAGAGCGATTTCGGCAGCGCGCTTGCCGAGTTCGCGGCTGTCCTTCCAGACGGAAACCGTCTGCGTGCCGAGCGCGATGCGGTTCAGCGCCGCCTTGTCGCCGTCCTGGCCGGAAACCGGAACGGAGCCGGCGAGGCCCTGGGCGTCGAGCGCTGCGATCGCGCCGCCGGCCGTGCCGTCGTTGGAGGCGACAACGGCATCAACCTTGTTGTTGTTGGCGGTCAGGAACTGCTCCATGTTGCGCTGAGCGTTCTCCGGCAGCCAGCCGTCGGTATAGGCTTCGCCGACATTCTTGATCTTGCCGGCGTCGATCGCAGCCTTCAGCACTTCCTGCTGGCCCGAGAACAGGAAGTCGGCGTTCGGGTCGGAGGACGAGCCCTTGATGAAGACGTAGTTGCCTTCCGGCTTCGCCTTGAAGACGCCCTCGGCCTGCAGGCGGCCGACTTCCTTGTTGTCGAAGGTGATGTAGAAGGCAGCCGGGTTTTCGATCAGGCGGTCGTAGCCGACGACCGGGATGCCTTCGGCAGCGGCCTTTTCGATCGCCGGGCCGATGGCGTCGGAGTCCTGGGCGAGAATGATCAGCGCGTTGGCGCCCTGCGAGATCAGCGATTCGACGTCGGTCAGCTGCTTGGCGGCCGAGGACTGCGCGTCAGCGGAAATATACTTGGCGCCCTTGGCTTCCAGAGCCTTCTTGATGGCGGCTTCGTCGGTCTTCCAGCGTTCTTCCTGGAAGTTCGACCAGGAAACGCCGACGACGAGGTCTTTAGCCATGGCAACGGTATGCACGGAAACGAGGATGGCTGCACCCGCCATCAATTTCAAAATAGACTTCATAAATGTCCTCCCGAGTGAGTTGCGACCGGCCCAGCCCATGCTTCCTCCGGCCACCGCGTAAAGCTGTCGAGGAAAGTTCGGATTATTTTCTCGACAGTCGAGAAATTTGATGTCAGAGATTTTTTCAGCTGTCAACACTGGACTGCCGGCTTAATTTCCTTGCACAGCAGCGGCCGGGGATGCAGTGGAAAGCAAGGACGAATAAGCGGGAGGAGAGGGCGGCTTCATGCTGACCAAGTCGAGCACGGAGCTGGTCCGGCAGAGAAACAGCGTGCTCGTGCTGTCCGTGCTGCGTCGTCACGGTCAGCTGGCGCATACCGAGATATCGGATTTCACCGGCCTTTCATCGGCCACCATTTCGGCGATCACCGCCGATCTGGAAAAAGCCCAGATCATCGAAAAATCCGAGCAGCAGGCGGCCAGCGGCCGTGGCCGGCCGCGTGTGCTTCTGCGTCAGCGGCGTGATTGCGGCTATCTCATCGTCGTCATCATCTCTTCGGATGCGGTGCAATATTCGCTGGTGGATTATGCCGGCAAGCTGATCGACCGCTTCAGCGAGGAGCGCTCGCATGATCCCTCGGGTGCGGCCCGCTTTGTCCAGGCGGTGCGCGCCGGCCTGTCGCGCATTCTCGATCGTTCCCGGATTTCCCAGGAAAAAGTGCTGCTGATCTCGATCAGCAGCAAGGGCCTGGTCAATTCCACCGAGCCGGTGCTTTTGTGGTCGCCGATTTTCGGCAGCGACCAGATCGATTTCGAATCGGTGCTGCGGCCGGAATGGCAGGCCAAGGTCATCCTCGACAACGAGACGCTGCTCGTTGCCGCCGCCCTCGGCGCCCGCGAGGAGATCGTCAAGGGCGCCGATTTCCGCTCGCTTGCGGCTCTCTCGCTCGGCCACAGCATCGGCCTCGGCATCGTCAGACGCGGCAATGAGACCGGTCAGGAGGTCTCGGCCCCCAATTTCGGCCACATGCTGCACATGGCGGGTGGCGGCCTCTGTCGCTGCGGCACCCGCGGCTGCATCGAGGCCTATGCCGGCTTCTACGCCATCCTGCGCAGCGCCTTCGAAGTGCCGCTTGATACGATCCCGGCCAAATTCGTGCCGGTCGCCGAGCTCGACAAGATCGCCGCCCGCGCCCGCCAGGGCCACCGCACCTCCGCCTTCGCCTTCCGCCAGGCCGGCCTCGCCTTGGGCAACGGCCTGTCGCGTATGCTCAGCCTCACCGAACGCATGCCCATCGCCATCACCGGCCCCGGCACCCGCTATTACGATCTCCTCCGCCAGGGCATCGAAGAAGGCCTCGGCCAGTCCCATATCGTGCGCATGGAAGGCATGCCCGAAATCCGCGTCGTCCCCGACGAACCCATCCTGGTCTTCGAGGGCCACCTCAACCGGGCGCTCTCGGTTATCGACCAGGACATTGTGGTCTCGGGTGTTCAGGGTGCGGAGTAGTGGTTCCCCCTTCGCCCCAGCGGGGAGAAGGTGCCCGAAGGGCGGATGAGGGGGCCATAACCGCCGACAGAGATTTCTTTAAGTCTCTGTCATAATATTGTTTTAGGCCTTGGAGCAGCTGGTAGCTTGGACCGGCCAGCCTTGTGTCCGCGGCCCCCTCATCCGACCCTTCGGGCCACCTTCTCCCCGCTGGGGCGAAGGGGACAGGCACTGTCTCACTCTCCCTGTGAGGAGCGGCGTTTTTGAGCTTAGCCCAATCAAACGCAACCCTCACCCCTCCGTCATTTCAGGCTCAAGGCCTGGAATGACGGAGGTTGGGGGAATGTTATCGCCAAACGAGCCGTCGACGTTTCGCGCGGCGGTGGTACTTCCGATGCCTGTTATAGCGCCGCCAATTGACACGGAACCGAGACGCCTTATCCGCTGCGTCAACGGCGAGTTTGGCGCAAACGCAACCCTCACTCTCCGTCATTCCAGGCCTTGAGCCTGGAATCCACGGCCCCACTCTCCGTCCTGCCCGGCCTTGAGCCGAGGACCCATGCCGCGACTGGCGGCGGCTGCGGTCATGGATTCAAGGCTCAAGGCCTGGAATGACGGAGGTTGGGGGTATGTTATCGCCAAACGAGCCGTCGACGTTTCGCGCGGCGGGCGGTGCTTCCGGTGTCTGTTATGGCGCCGCCAATTGACAAGGAACCGAGACGCCTCATCCGGTGCTATGGCGAGTTTGGCGCAATCGCAACCCTCACCCTCCGTCATTCCAGGCCTTGAGCCTGGAATCCACGGCCCCGCCCTCCTCCTAACCGGCAAGCGACAACGGGCAAGGCGCCTCTCGAGCCCGGTCGATGCCGGCAGCCGGTATGACAGGCTCCGCTCGGCGCCTTTACCCCACAAACGCAAAACGGCCGGGCAAAGCCCGGCCATCTCAGTTTCCACTCGGCAGAGGCCCTCAGCCGATCTTGATCAGCTTGCCTTCCTTGACAGACTGCACCGCGGCATCGGCCAGCGCCAGCGCTGCCAGGCCGTCGGCGCCGGAAGGCGAAATCTTCGTGCCCTTTTCGATCGCGGCGATGAAGGCGGCGATTTCGTTGGCATAGGCTTCGGTGTAGCGGGTCATGAAGAAGTCATGCAGCGGCGGGCGGGTGTAGCCGTCGCCGTTTGCCACTTCGATCGAGACCGGGCGCTGGTTTTCGGCCGCCGCCATGCCCTTGGCGCCATGCACTTCGATGCGCTGGTCGTAGCCGTAGGTGGCGCGGCGGGAGTTGGAGATGACGGCCTGCTTGCCGGATTTGGTCTGCAGGATCACCGAGACGCTGTCATAGTCGCCGGCTTCGCCGATCGCCTTGTCGACGAGGACGGCGGCGGTCGCCAGAACCGAGACCGGCTCTTCGCCGAGCAGGAAGCGGGCCATGTCGAAATCGTGGATCGTCATGTCGCGGAAGATGCCGCCCGAGCGCTTGATGTAATCCACCGGCGGGGCGCCGGGATCGCGCGAGGTGATCGTCACCATCTCGACATCGCCAATCTTGCCGTCGTCGATCACCTTGCGCACTGCCATGAAATGCGGGTCGAAGCGGCGGTTGAAGCCGACCATCAGCTTGGCGCCGGTTTCTTCCACAACCTTGATGCAGGCCTTGACGCGGGCGACATCGAGATCGATCGGCTTTTCGCAGAAGATCGCCTTGCCGGCGCGGGCGAAACGCTCGATCAGGTCGGCATGGGTATCCGTCGGCGTGCAGATGACGACGGCGTCGATATCCCCAGCGGCTTCGATCGCCTCGATGGTGCGGACCTCGCAGCCATAGGCCGAGGCGATGGCTTCAGCCGCCTGTGGAAAGGCGTCCGCGACTGCGACGAGCGTCGCATTGGCGTCGCCGCTGACGGCCTTGGCGTGAACCTTGCCGATGCGGCCGGCGCCGAGAAGACCAAATCTCACTGTCATTGCAACCTCCATTGAATTCGGAACAAATAAACCGAATTGCCAAAAATCTGGAATTTTCATTCCATCATCTCTGCGCCGCGTCAAGCCCGCGGCTCTTTCACATTTGCAAGATTCGAACTAAAGACAAGCGCCGCGCAGGCCGAAGCCAGCGCGGCACGTGCTAGAGCCACGTGCGACATATGCGACCGCGGAGCAGGAATGCAACTCATCGATCCGAAACATCCGGCATACCAGCGTCTTTGGGTGCGCATTGCCATCGTTGCCGTCTGCTTCGGCTGGGCCGGGGTCGAACTGATCACCGGCGATCCGTTCTGGGCGGTGCTGGCGGGAGGCGCCGGCGCCTATTCCTTCTATATGCTGTTCTTGACCTTCAAGCCGCAGCCTGAGGTCGCCGCGGCGCCAGCCGAGCCTGACGCCGAGGAGGAAGAGGAGAGCCCTCAGGCGAAGCCGTCGAAGGACGGGCAGGCGGAATAATCAGCGCAATCGCCGCAGTGCTTCGTCGATCAGCAGATTGGCGAGCATCATGCGCTTCGTCGCATTGTCGCGGAAGGGCGAAGCGACGCCGTCGGGATGATTGGCGCGGGCGAAGGCGCGGCGCTTCTCGCCGAGCGTCAGCGGCGTATCGGCAGCCGAAATCGCCAGCTCGGCGGCAACCTCCTGCGGCGCCGTGCGGGTGAGATGCTCCGGCATCACGGGCTCCGGTGGAGCTAAAGGCGCCGGTTTTTCCACAGGCCCGGCGGCGGCCTCGATATCCAGATTGTCGAAATAGGCCTGGCCGAGGCGTTGCGAGGCGACCGAAACACCCTCCATGACATCGAAGGCCAGCCCGGTGCCGAGGCCGGCGACGCGATGGACGACCGGCGCTTCGGCCTCATCTGTTGTCTCGTCCTCCGCCTTCAGCCGCTCGAGGACTGATTGAAATACCGACTGTCCGAACAGCATCCACCTTCCTTTCGAAAGGTATTAAAGCAGAGCAAGATGGCGCCGGGCTTGTCGCCCGAAACCGCATTCGCTTTTCGCATCATGCGCCTAGCCGGCCTGCTTCAGGCTCTCCTCGAGGATAATGTCATAGAGCAACCTTGCGCTCGGCGGCAGCGCCCTCTCCTTGGCGGCGATCAGGCTGTAGGGCTTGACGTTGATGTCGAAATCGATCGGCAGCATGCGCACATCGGAGGCCTTGGCGCCCTGGCCGGCGAGGAACTGGGCGACGTCGATGGCAACGGGGGCGATCGCATCGGTTTCGCAGATGATCGCGCAGGTGAGCAACAGCGATGAGGTGTTGACGATATTTTCCGGCAGAGCCACGCCGCGCGACAGGAAAATATCCTCGATCGTCCGGCGCAGCAGCGTGCCCGGCGGCTGGAACACCCAGTCGTAATCCCTGACGTCGGAGAGGCTGCTCGCCTTCTGCTTCAGCAGCGGATGGCTCTTGCGCACGATCAGGCAGGCCCGCTCGACGCCGATCTCGGTCACTTCGAACAGGCGCGGGTTGAGGTCGTCGGGAATGCGGCCGATGATGAAGTCGTGGCGGGCGGCGAGCAGTTCGCGGGCGAGCACATTGCTGGTCTCCACCTGGATGTTGATCTCGATGCCGGGATAGGCCTTGCGAACCCTGTTGATCGCCGGCACGACGAGGCTCATGGCCGGCGCCGTCACCGCGCCGATGAAGACCGCGCCGCCCTTGCCGCTCTTCAGCTCGCCGATTTCGCGGCTCGCCTCGCGCAGTTCCAGCAGGATCTTCCGCGCCCGTCTGGCGAGCGCCGCGCCGAAGGTCGTCAGCACCACGCCGCGGGCCACCCGCTCATAGAGCTGGGTCTTGGTGATCGATTCCATTTCCGACAGCATGCGCGATGCCGCGGGCTGCGAAATGTTCAGGACTTCCGCAGCTGCGGAAATCTGTCCACTATCTTCGATTGCGACGATCATCCGCAGGTGATTCAGTTTAAGTCCTGCACGTAAAAGGTTGTCATCGCCGAAATTATCACTGTGGATATCGACGTGGTCCATCGAAAGCGGCTCGGAAACAATCGTCATGGTTGCAGCCTCCCCGCTGCGCTCCATCAAAAGTAATACTTTTTAACGATATACCAAAATTGTTATGCACTTTACCAGTTATTCTATTTGACAGTTATAGGAATCCATACCAGTTTGCCGCCGTGTGCTGGTTGGCACTCAACACGTGTGAGATCGTGGAGGAGACCTACTTCGTTTCTCACCATCTGAAGTAACTATCCAATACGGAACCTGCCACAGTTTCGGGCGGGCGATTTTTCGTCCGCTGATCTATCAACAAGGGAGAGAGAAATGAAATCCATTATCTCATTGATGGCTGCGGCTGCCTTCGGCGTCGCTTCGTTCGTTGCACCGGCTATGGCCGCAGATAAGGGCACCGTCGGTATCGCAATGCCGACCAAGGCTTCTGCCCGCTGGATCGACGACGGCAACAACATCGTCAAGCAGCTGCAGGCCGCCGGTTACGGCACGGACCTGCAGTATGGCGACGACGACATTCCGAACCAGCTTTCGCAGATCGAAAACATGGTCACCAAGGGCGTCAAGGTTCTCGTCATCGCTTCGATCGACGGCACCACGCTTTCCGACGTGCTCCAGAAGGCACACGACGCCGGCATCAAGGTCATCGCTTACGACCGTCTGATCCGCAATTCGGGCAATGTCGACTACTACGCGACCTTCGACAACTTCCAGGTCGGCGTTCTGCAGGCTGGTTCCATCGTTGACGGCCTCGGCCTCAAGGATGGCAAGGGTCCGTTCAACATCGAACTCTTCGGCGGTTCGCCGGACGACAACAACGCCTTCTTCTTCTATGATGGCGCCATGTCCGTCCTGCAGCCCTACATCGACTCGGGCAAGCTGGTCGTGAAGTCCGGCCAGACCGGCATGGACAAGGTCGGTACGCTGCGTTGGGATCCGGCAACGGCCCAGGCTCGCATGGACAACCTGCTCTCGGCCAACTACACCGACGCCAAGGTCGATGCCGTCCTGTCTCCCTATGACGGCCTCTCGATCGGTATCATTTCGTCGCTGAAGGGCGTTGGTTATGGTACTGCGGCTCAGCCGCTCCCGATCGTTACCGGTCAGGACGCTGAAGTTCCGTCGGTCAAGTCGATCATTGCTGGCGAACAGCATTCGACGATCTTCAAGGACACCCGCGAACTCGCCAAGGTCACCGTTGCCATGGTCGATGCCGTCATGTCCGGCAAGGAGCCTGAGGTCAACGACACGAAGACCTACGACAACGGCGTCAAGGTCGTTCCGTCCTATCTGCTGAAGCCGGTTGCTGTCGACAAGACCAACTACAAGCAGATCCTCGTCGACGGCGGTTACTACACCGAAGACAAGCTGAAGTAATACGAGATGGCCGGAACCCGCGCTTGCGGGTTCCGGTCTTCGATTTTATGATCGCCCGGCCGCTTGACGGCCGGAGGCGCTGGAACTTTGACTATGGACAATACCATCCTTGAAATGCGGAGCATCACCAAGACGTTCCCTGGCGTCAAGGCGCTGGAGAACGTGAACCTCAAGGTTCGCAAGGGTGAAATTCACGCATTGGTCGGCGAAAACGGGGCCGGCAAATCGACCCTGATGAAAGTCCTGTCGGGCGTTTATCCCACCGGAAGTTATGACGGCGACATCGTCTATGAAGGCGAGACGCGCAACTTCAAGGCGCTGAGGGACTCCGAAGAAATCGGCATCGTCATCATCCATCAGGAACTGGCGCTGGTGCCGTTGCTGTCGATCGGGGAAAACATCTTCCTCGGCAACGAGAATGCCAAGAGCGGCGTCATCAGCTGGGACGAGACCTTCAACCGCACGAAGCAGCTGCTCAAGAAAGTCGGCCTGTCCGAATCTCCGAATACGCTGGTGACCGATATCGGCGTCGGTAAGCAGCAGCTCGTCGAGATCGCCAAGGCGCTGTCGAAGAGCGTCAAGCTGCTCATCCTCGATGAGCCCACGGCCTCGCTCAACGAAAGCGATTCCGACGCGCTGCTCATGCTGCTGATGGAATTCCGCAAGCAGGGCATCACTTCGATCATCATTTCCCATAAGCTGAACGAGATCCGCAAGGTCGCCGACCAGATCACGGTCCTGCGCGACGGCATGACCGTCAAGACGCTCGACTGTCACGCCGACGAAATCAGCGAAGACATCATCATCCGCAACATGGTCGGCCGCGATCTCGAGGACCGCTATCCGCCGCGTTCGGTGCCGATCGGCGAAACCATTCTCGAAGTCAAGAACTGGAACGCCTACCACCAGCAGCACCGCGACCGTCAGGTCCTGCACAATATCAACGTCACCGTCCGCAAGGGCGAGGTCGTCGGTATCGCCGGGCTGATGGGGGCAGGGCGCACCGAATTCGCCATGAGTCTGTTCGGCAAGTCCTATGGCCACAAGATCTCAGGCGAGGCGCTGATGCACGGCAAGCCGGTCGACGTCAGCACCGTGCGCAAGGCGATCGACGCCGGTCTCGCCTATGTGACCGAAGACCGCAAGCAGCTCGGCCTGGTGCTCAACGACACGATCCTGCACAATACGACGCTCGTCAATCTGAAGGCGGTGTCAAATGCCTCGGTCATCGACAGCGTCAAGGAATCGCGCGTGGCGACCGACTATCGGTCGAAGCTGCGCATCCGTTCCTCCAGCATCTTCCAGGAAACGGTCAATCTGTCCGGCGGCAACCAGCAGAAGGTGGTGCTGTCGAAGTGGCTGTTCTCCAATCCCGATATTTTGATCCTCGACGAGCCGACGCGCGGCATCGACGTTGGCGCAAAATACGAAATCTATACTATCATCAATCAGCTTGCCGCCGATGGAAAGGGCGTTCTGATGATCTCGTCGGAAATGCCCGAACTGCTTGGCACGTGTGACCGCATCTACGTGATGAACGAAGGACGCATCGTCGCGGAACTGCCGAAGGGAGAAGCAAGCCAGGAAACCATCATGCGCGCTATCATGCGCTCAGGGGAGAAGAAGCAATGACACCGATCAATCAACCCATCGCTGAGCAGGGGCGTGTCGTCTCCATCGGAGACTATATTCGTGGCAACATCCGCGAATACGGCATGTTCATCGCGCTCATTGCGATCATGGTGTTCTTCCAGATTTCGACCGGTGGCGTTCTCTTCAGGCCGCTCAACCTGACCAACATCATTCTGCAGAACTCCTTCATCGTCATCATGGCGCTCGGCATGCTGCTGGTCATCGTCGCCGGCCATATCGATCTTTCGGTCGGCTCGGTCGTCGGCTTCGTCGGCGCCATCGCCGGTGTGATGACGGTGCAGTGGCACACCAACTATGTCCTGGCCGGTATCATCTGCCTCGCTCTCGGCGCGCTCGTCGGCGGCATCCAGGGCTATTTCGTCGCCTATCACAAGATCCCGTCCTTCATCGTCACGCTCGCCGGCATGCTTGTTTTCCGCGGGCTGACGCTGTTCGTCATGACGGCATCGGGAACCGGCACCAGCATCGGTCCCTTCCCGCCGGACTTCCAGCTGATCAGCATCGGCTTCCTGCCGAACCTGCTCGATACGGGCGGCATCAACTCGACCTCGATGATCCTGACCGTCGTCGGCGCCGTTACCCTCTTCTACATGGCGTGGCGCAAGCGGCTGTCGAACGAGAAGCACGGCAACGACGTCGAGCCGATGGGCTTCTTCCTCGTCCAGAACATCGTTGTTGCCGTCGCCATTCTGGCGCTCGGCTACCAGCTGTCGATCTATCGCGGCTTCCCGAATGTGCTTGTCGTCATGCTCGTCCTCGTCGCTGCCTATGCCTTCATTACTCGTCGCACGACGATCGGCCGGCGGATCTACGCCATGGGCGGCAATGAGAAGGCCACCAAGCTTTCCGGTATCAACACCGAGCGGCTGACCTTCCTGACCTTCGCCAATATGGGTCTGCTTGCGGGCCTGGCCGGCCTGATCGTCGCGCTGCGCCTGAATTCGGCGACGGCCAAGGGTGGTTTCGGTCTCGAACTCGACGTCATCGCCGCCTGCTTCATCGGCGGCGCATCGGCCCAGGGCGGCGTCGGCAAGGTGACGGGTGCGGTGATCGGCGCGTTGATCATGGGCATCATGAACAACGGCATGTCGATCCACGGTCTCGGCACCGACTCGCAGCAGATGGTCAAGGGTGCGGTGCTTCTCGCCGCCGTGTTCTTCGACGTCTACAACAAGAACAAGGGCTGAGCGCCTAAGCGCAGCCCCGGCATTCGCAGTCATATGAATGATGGATTCCGGCTCCCGTGGGAGCCGGACAGGCGGAGCTTTTTCTTAAGACCCGCCGAAACGAGAAGGATTGAAGTCGTGCTTATTTCCCAGATCAAGGGTGCCAACGGAGAGATCGTCGTCGCCGTGCGCGAGCAGGGCGGCGCAGCCAGGTCGGTGAAGAACGCCGGCAGCGTCTATGCGCTGGCGATGGAAGCCGCCGACGGCGGCAAGTCGCTTGCCGCTGTTATCGAGGCCCATGGTTACGGCGATGCCGTCGATCTTGAAAAGGCCTATGCGGACGGCCGCTTCCTGCCGCCGATCACCCATCCGGACGCCGCCCACCTGCATCTGACCGGCACCGGTCTGACGCATCTGGGTTCGGCCGCCACCCGCGATTCCATGCACAAGAAGACCAGCGAGGCGGCCGAGGAAACGCTGACCGACTCGATGAAGATGTTCAAGATGGGCCTGGAGAACGGCAAGCCGAAGGCTGGCGAAAAAGGCGTGCAGCCCGAATGGTTCTACAAGGGCAACGGCTACGGCACGGCTGCCCCCGGCGCGCCGCTCGTCTCGCCTTCCTTCGCGCTCGACGGCGGCGAAGAGCCTGAAATGGCCGGCATTTACGTGATCGCCAAGGACGGCTCGCCGTTCCGCATCGGCTTTGCCCTGTCGAACGAGTTTTCGGACCACGTCACCGAGCGGATCAACTATCTCTATCTGGCCCACTCGAAACTGCGCCCGGCCGCCTATGGTCCGGAAATCCGCATCGGCGCCGCACCCGACGATATCCGCGGCACCTCGCGCATCAAGCGCGGCGACAAGGTGATCTTCGAAAAACCCTTCCTGTCGGGCGAAGCGAACATGTCGCACACCTTCGCCAACCTCGAATATCACCATTTCAAATACGGCATCTTCCGTGTTCCGGGGGACGTGCATGTCCACATGTTCGGCACCGCGACACTGTCCTTTGCCGACGGCATCAAGGCGGAAGAGGGCGATGTCTTCGAGATCGAAGTCGCCGAATTCGGCCTGGCCTTGCGCAATCCGCTGAAGGTAGCCGCCGAGGAAGAGATTGCCGTCAGGCAGCTCTGATTTTTGAGATCCGGCCGCTTGGTGGCCGGATCGTGATGTAAACGGTAAAGGAGGCTTGTTGAGCCCATGACCATTTATCAAAACCTGATCGCCGGCGAATGGGTCGGCACGGACGCGACGAAGAACATCAACCCGTCCGATACGAACGAGGTCGTCGGCCTCTATGCCAACGGCAGTGCCGAAGACACCAAGAATGCCATCGCCGCCGCCAAAGCCGCCTTCCCGGCCTGGTCGCGCTCCGGCATCTGGGAACGCCACGTCATCCTGAAGAAGGCGGGCGACGAGATCATGGCGCGCAAGGACGAGCTCGGCGCGCTGCTCGCCCGCGAGGAAGGCAAGACCCTGCCTGAGGC
This sequence comes from Rhizobium sp. CIAT894, assembly GCF_000172795.2. Lineage (NCBI taxonomy): Bacteria > Pseudomonadati > Pseudomonadota > Alphaproteobacteria > Hyphomicrobiales > Rhizobiaceae > Rhizobium > Rhizobium sp. CIAT894. The sequence goes on along the minus strand of NZ_CP020947.1, from coordinate 3,267,890 downwards.
GACCGGCGAAGTCATCCGCGCCTCGCAGATCTTCGAATTCTTCGCAGGCGAAGCCCTGCGGCTGGCGGGCGAGGTTATCCCGTCGGTTCGCCCGAACATCGGCGTCGAAATCACCCGTGAGGGCCTCGGTGTCATCGGCATCATCACGCCGTGGAACTTCCCGATCGCCATCCCCGCCTGGAAGATCGCGCCGGCGCTCGCCTACGGCAACACCATCGTCTTCAAGCCGGCCGAACTCGTGCCGGCCTGCTCCTGGGCGATCGTCGACATCCTCAATCGGGCAGGGCTGCCGAAGGGCGTCCTGAACCTCGTCATGGGCAAGGGCTCGGTCGTCGGCCAGGCGATGCTCGAAAGCCCCGACGTTCACGGCATCACCTTCACCGGCTCCACCGGCACCGGCCGGCGCGTCGCCGCCGCCTCCATCGAGCATAACCGCAAGTTCCAGCTGGAGATGGGCGGCAAGAACCCGATGGTGGTGCTCGACGACGCCGATCTTTCCGTTGCCGTCGAAGCCGCCGCCAATTCCGGCTTCTTCTCGACCGGCCAGCGCTGCACGGCGTCCTCGCGCCTCATCGTCACCGAAGGTATCCACGACAAGTTCGTCGCAGCCCTCACCGACAAGCTGAAGACGCTTGTTGTCGACAACGCGCTGAAGGCCGGCACCCATATCGGTCCGGTCGTCGACGAGCGGCAGCTGAAGACCGATACCGACTATATCGAGATCGGCAAAAAGGAAGGCGCCAAGCTCGCCTTCGGCGGCGAGGTCATCTCCCGCGAGACGCCCGGCTTCTATCTGCAGCCGACGCTGTTTACCGAAGCGACCAACCAGATGCGCATTTCGCGCGAGGAGATCTTCGGACCTGTGGTCTCGGTGATCCGGGCCAGGGATTACGACGAGGCGCTTGCCATCGCCAACGACACGCCGTTCGGCCTTTCGGCCGGCATTGCCACGACCAGCCTGAAACATGCGACGCACTTCAAGCGCAATTCGGAAGCCGGCATGGTCATGGTCAATCTGCCGACGGCAGGCGTCGATTTCCACGTTCCCTTCGGCGGTCGCAAGGGTTCGTCCTACGGCCCGCGCGAGCAGGGCAAGTACGCCGCCGAGTTCTACACAACGGTCAAGACCGCCTACACGCTGGCTTGAAATATCCGATGATCCGGGCCGTACGAGGCGGCCCGGCAATCACTTGAAGGACAGAGACGATGAAAAAGAAAGCCGAATGGCCGCGCAGGCTGAGGTCGCAGGAATGGTATGGCGGCACGAGCCGCGACGTGATCTATCACCGCGGCTGGCTTAAAAACCAGGGATATCCGCACGACCTGTTCGACGGCCGGCCGGTGATCGGTATCCTCAACACCTGGTCGGATATGACCCCGTGCAACGGTCATCTGAGAGAACTCGCCGAGAAGGTGAAGGCAGGTGTCTGGGAGGCCGGCGGCTTCCCGCTCGAAGTGCCGGTGTTCTCGGCTTCGGAAAATACCTTCCGCCCGACCGCGATGATGTATCGCAACCTCGCCGCGCTTGCGGTGGAAGAAGCGATCCGCGGCCAGCCTATGGATGGCTGCGTGCTGCTCGTCGGCTGTGACAAGACCACGCCGTCGCTGCTGATGGGTGCCGCCTCCTGCGATCTGCCCTCCATCGTCGTCACCGGCGGGCCGATGCTGAACGGCTATTTCCGCGGCGAGCGTGTCGGCTCCGGCACGCATCTGTGGAAGTTCTCCGAAATGGTGAAGGCCGGCGAGATGACTCAGGCCGAGTTCCTCGAAGCGGAAGCGTCGATGAGCCGCTCGTCGGGCACTTGCAACACCATGGGCACCGCCTCGACGATGGCGTCGATGGCCGAAGCGCTCGGCATGGCACTGTCGGGCAATGCCGCGATCCCGGGCGTCGATTCCCGCCGCAAGGTCATGGCGCAGCTGACCGGCCGCCGCATCGTGCAGATGGTCAAGGACGACCTGAAGCCGTCCGAGATCATGACGAAACAGGCCTTCGAGAACGCCATCCGCACCAATGCGGCGATCGGCGGATCGACCAATGCCGTCATCCACCTGCTTGCCATTGCCGGCCGCGTCGGCATCGATCTTTCGCTCGACGACTGGGATCGCTGCGGCCGTGATGTTCCCACCATCGTCAACCTGATGCCATCGGGCAAATATCTGATGGAAGAGTTCTTCTATGCAGGCGGCCTGCCCGTCGTGCTGAAGCGCCTGGGCGAAGCCGGCCTTCTGCACAAGGACGCGCTGACTGTCTCCGGCGAAACCGTCTGGGATGAGGTCAAGGACGTCATCAACTGGAACGAGGACGTCATCCTGCCGGCTGAAAAGGCGCTGACCTCTTCGGGCGGCATCGTCGTGCTGCGCGGCAATCTGGCGCCGAAGGGTGCAGTACTGAAGCCTTCGGCCGCCTCGCCGCATCTCCTGGTGCACAGGGGCAGGGCCGTCGTGTTTGAGGATATCGACGACTACAAGGCGAAGATCAACGACGACAATCTCGACATTGACGAGACCTGCGTCATGGTCATGAAGAACTGCGGCCCGAAGGGCTATCCGGGCATGGCCGAAGTCGGCAACATGGGACTGCCGCCGAAGGTGCTGAAAAAGGGCATCCTCGACATGGTGCGTATATCGGACGCCCGCATGTCCGGAACGGCCTATGGTACCGTCGTGCTGCATACCTCGCCGGAAGCGGCAGTCGGTGGGCCGCTCGCGGTCGTCAAGAACGGCGACATGATCGAACTTGACGTGCCGAACCGCCGCCTGCATCTCGACATCTCAGACGAGGAATTGGCGCGCCGTCTCGCCGAATGGCAGCCGAACCATGATCTGCCGACGTCGGGTTATGCCTTCCTGCATCAGCAGCATGTTGAAGGCGCCGATACCGGCGCCGACCTCGACTTCCTCAAGGGATGTCGCGGAAACGCTGTCGGCAAGGACAGCCACTGAGCAGGGACGCATCCGAAATTGGATCGTTTAAAAGGCGGGGTGCAAGCCCCGTCTTTGGCTTTTTACCAAGGGCGAAGCTATTCCTTCGGCATGCTCGCATTGGCGAGAGTACGTGCTGCGAGAGATCGATGGGGACCGAGAGGCCGCGTTCTATCCCTCGGAGCCCTCAGCTCTGGCTTTGGCTTTGCATCTGCCCGCCGTTCTCGACCTTGACGGTGACCGACAGCGTCTCGCCCGGCGTGCCGATGCGCATACCGGAAATCGGCGCGGCGTCGCGGTAGCAGAGGCCGGAGGCGATCCTGACGTAACGGGCATCCGGGCAGATCTCGTTGGCCGGGTCGAATCCGACCCAGCCGAGGCCGGGAATATGGGCTTCGGCCCAGGCATGGGTCGCTGCCTGTTCGACCTTTTCCGCCATCATCAGATAGCCCGAGACGTAGCGGGCCGGCACCTGCAGGGCGCGGGCGGCGGCAATGAAGATGTGGGCGTGATCCTGGCAGACACCACTCTTTTTTTCCAGCGCCTGTTCGGCCGTCGTCTCGGTGTTGCTGGTGCCTGGCCTATAGGCGACCGTCGTGTGGATCGCCGCCATCAGCGCATGCATGCGGGCAAGCGCGTTATCGCCAGCGACACTCTTGACGAGTTCCTTGACCAGCTTGCCGCTCTTGGTCAGCGGCGTTTCCCGCAGGAAGAGCCAGAGCGGACAGAAGCCGGTATGCGGGCCAGTGACGCCGTTATTGTCGGCGGTCTCGACTTCGCCTTCGGCGAGAATGCGCGTCACGTGCTGCGCGCCTTCCAGTGAGACCAGATTGACGTGATTGCCATATTGGTCGTCATATTCCACCTCGGGCGTGGCGCCCTCGACGTTCAGCGACCAGGCGAGCACCTTCTGGGCGGCTGATGTCGGCGGCGTCAGTCTGAGGCGCTGCAGCGAGAATTGCGCCGGTTCGTCGTAGCGGTATTCGGTGAGGTGGCTGATCTTCAGTCTCATGTTCTGATCCGCTTAAACGTAGAACCGGTAGCCGTCGGAAATCTCGGCGCCGAGCTGGTTGTTGCGCGAGACGAAATCCTCGAGGAACTCATGCAGGCCCTGATCCATGATGTCGCGGATTGCTCTGGTCTGCAGCGTGGTGCGGATCGCATCGGCGGTATCGTGGGCAGGCAGCCGCGCCTCGTAATCCTGGGCGAGGTAGCCGAGATTGCTGACGATCTTCTCGTAACAATAGGCAAGCGAACGCGGCATCTGGACGTTCAGCGTCAGGAAGTCGGCAATGTTCATCGCCCGGTATTCGCCGTCATAGGCCCAACTATAGGCGCGGTGAGCGGAAACCGAGCGCAGGATCGATTCCCACTGGACGTTGTCGAGCGACGAACCGACCGCCGAGACCGAGGGCAGCAGCACGTAGTATTTCACATCGAGGATGCGGCTGGTATTGTCGGCCCGCTCGATGAAGGTGCCGATGCGGGCGAAGTTATAGAGCTCGTTGCGCAGCGTCGAGCCATGGAAGGCGCCACGGATGAGGCCGGCGCGGCGCTTGATGACGTCGATCACCTCCGGCAGGTCGGCGGCCTTCACACGCTTTTCGAGCAGCGCCTTCAGCTCGATCCAGCATTCGTTGGTCGCTTCCCAGGTCTCCCGCGTCAGCGCGGTGCGCACCATGCGGGCATTGTTGCGGCCGGATTCGATGCAGGACATGACGCTCGACGGATTGGCGCGATCGCGCAGGAGATAGTCGATCGCTTCAGCGTTGGTCAGCTTCGTGCGGCTCTCGTCATAAGCCTCGCGCACGCCGGCGCTTTGCAGCACGCCATCCCAGTTGTCGTCGCCAGCGCTGCTGCGGGTCAGCGACATGCGCAGCCCGGCATCGACCAGGCGGGCGATATTTTCGGCGCGCTCGATGTAACGGAACATCCAGTAAAGGCCGTTTGCAGTTCTTCCGAGCATCAGTCCTCCAATACCCAGGTGTCTTTGGTGCCGCCGCCCTGGCTGGAATTGACCACGAGCGAGCCCTGTTTCAGCGCAACGCGGGTAAGTCCGCCCGGAATGATCTGAACCTTGTCGGAGACGAGCACATAGGGGCGAAGGTCGACATGGCGCGGCGCGATCCCCTTGTTGACGAGGATCGGCACGGTGGAGAGCGACAGCGTCGGCTGGGCGATGTAGTTGTTCGGCTTGGCCTTCAGCTTCTCGGCGAAATCGGCGCGCTCCTTCTTCGATGCCGTCGGTCCCACAAGCATGCCGTAGCCGCCGGAGCCGTGCACTTCCTTGACGACCAGCTCTTCGAGGTGCTCGAGCACGTATTTCAGGCTCGATGCCTCCGAACAGCGCCAAGTCGGCACGTTTTCGAGCAGCGCCTTGCTGCCGGTGTAGAATTCGACGATCTCCGGCATGTAGGAATAGATCGCCTTGTCGTCGCAAATGCCGGTGCCGGGCGCGTTGGCAATGGTGATGTTGCCGGAGCGGTAGACATCCATGATTCCGGGAATGCCGAGCGCCGAATCCGCCCGGAAGGTGAGGGGATCGAGGAAATCATCGTCGACGCGGCGGTAGAGCACGTCGATCGCCTCGTAACCGCGGGTCGTGCGCATCTTCACCTTGCCGTCGATGACGCGCAAGTCCGAGCCCTCGACCAGTTCGACCCCCATCATGTCGGCGAGGAAGGAATGTTCGTAATAGGCCGAATTATAAATGCCGGGGGTCAGCACCGCGACGCGCGGCTTGCCGGTGCAGCCGGGAGGGGCGAGGGAAGCAAGGCTCTGGCGCAAGAGGTAGGGATAGTCCTCGACGCGCTGCACCTTGTTCTCGTGGAAGAGTTCCGGGAACATCTGCATCATGGTTTCCCGGTTTTCCAGCATGTAGCTGACGCCGGAAGGCGTGCGGGCATTATCCTCCAGCACGTAGAACTGGTCCTCGCCTGTTCGTACGATGTCGGTGCCGACGATATGGGTGTAGACGCCGCCGGGCGGGCGGAAGCCGATCATCTCCGACAGGAAGGCGACGTTGTTTTCGATCAATTCGCGTGGAACGCGACCGGCACGGATGATCTCCTGCTTATGGTAGATGTCATCCAGAAAGGCGTTGAGCGCGATCACCCGCTGCTCGATACCCTGGGCGAGCTTACGCCATTCGCGGGCGGAGATGATGCGCGGAATGATGTCGAAGGGAATGAGCTTTTCGGAGCTATCGGCATGGCCGTAGACCGCAAAGGTGATGCCGGTCTTCCGGAAGATGTTTTCCGCGTCGCGGGACTTGGCAATCAGATGCGACCGGTCTTGGCTGTTGTACCACTCGAAATATTTTTCATAAGGCGGGCGAGGACTTTCGTCCCCGGTAATCATTTCGTCAAATGCCAAAGGTGCGGCTCCCCTTTTTTGTTCATTTGAATACAACGCAAATTGCAATGCAAGAACCATGCGCGTTTCGGGGAAAAGATTTTGCGTTGCGGGAAAAAGGGGGAATTGGGGGGGGGAAGCGAGGTGGCGGGTGGTTGTTCCGCAAGTACTGCGTAAAAAATGAGCAGGTGGTGACTTTTCGCTCGACCGATATGTGGAGCACAGCCTTCCCACTTGCTCCCTCCTGTGCTCGTCACAGGAATCCAGCCGACGCGCGTCGGCGCGGCGAATGACTTCTACGGTGAAGTGAGTCTCCTGCGCCCAAGGACTTGGGCGCGCTGGATCCCTGTGACGAGCACGGGATGAGGGTGGGCGGGGGATGTGTCGGCGATCCTTCTTGGCCATGGCATGGCGTCGAGCTGTCGATAGGCTCGTCCACCAAAAGTATCATCTTCAGCATGTCCGTCGTCCCCACCATCAGCGAAATTTCAAATAAGCATCAACGCTTCGCCTTTGACTGTGACCGCCCGGTGCAGCTATCAGCACGGCAACTCCTTTCTTCCGAGCTGCCCCATGACCCTGGACCGCCTTGCCCCCGCTCTCTTCGTTCTGCTCTGGTCCACGGGCTGGGTGGTGGCGAAATATGCGGCGCTGCATTCCGAGCCCTTCACCTTTCTTTCGATACGTTATGGGCTGTCGGCCTTGGCATTCCTGGCGCTCTGCGTGGTGATGCGGGCGCAATGGCCGACAAGCCGGGTGACGTGGCTGCGCGCCATCTATTCCGGCTTTTTCCTGCATGGCTTCTATCTCGCTGGCCTGTGGTGGGCGATCGCCAATGGCGTGCCGGCCGGCATATCGGGAATCATTGCAGCACTGCAGCCGCTGATGACGGCAATGGCGGCTCCCTTTCTCGTCGGCGAGCGGTTGCAGCAAACACAGAAATTCGGCCTTGCGCTCGGCTTCATCGGCATTGCCATCGCCATCTCGCCGAAGCTCATCGATCCGGCGACATCAGATCTCGGGCATGCCGTTCTGCCGCTGGCGGTCAACCTCGTAGCCATGGGCTCCGTCACCTACGGCACACTCTATCAGAAGAAACACCTGCAATCCGGCGACCTCAGGACCATCGCGACGCTGCAATATGTCGGGGCGCTGATCCTCACCCTGCCGCTGTCGCTGATCTTCGAGCACCAGCATTTCGATGGCGCCGCGCGGGCCTATGCCGCGCTCGCCTGGTCGGTCTTCGGCCTGTCGATGGGCGGTGTCGGGCTGCTGCTCTATCTCATCCGCCGGGGGCAGGTCTCGCGTGCGGCCTCGCTGATCTATCTGATGCCGCCGGCCGTCGCGCTCGAGGCCTTCATCGCCTTCGGCGAGCCGCTGACCCTGCCGTTGATTTTGGGCACGGCGATCGTGGTCACGGGTGTCTACATGACAAACCGCAGGGTCGTTCAGCAGGTGCCCGCGAACGTATAGGCCGACGGCCGCGCCAAGGCCGGCCGCCGGACGAGGAGCGTCCCTTCGTAGACGCAATCGGCGACGGCTACCGGTGCCGCTAAGAAAGTTTTCTTTCCCGGTGACATTCCACTCTTGCCGCTAGAACAGGATGATTGAAGGGCGGGTCGGCCTTACATCTGAATCCTGTTCTAAATTAAAGAGTTAGAGCATGATGTCGCCCGAAACCGCTCACACTTTTCGGCAGCATGCTCTAGTCACCGAACCTCGGACGGAACGCATTGGAGGTCGCCGACGATTGTCGGTGACCTGTTATCCGGAGCATCTTCAGTTCGACTGTGCGTGATCCGCAGGCAAGAAGCAACGATCAGTTGCGGGGCTGCAGCAACGCCAAGGCAATCGTCGACGCGGCTAGGAGCGCCGTCACAGTCAATGGTCCCACGGCGCCGTAGTGGTCGACGATATAGCCGCCAAAAACCGCGCCGATACTGATGGCCACCTGAAAAGAGACGACCATCAGGCTACCCGCCGCCTCCAGAGCGTCGGGGGCTGCGCGGGAAAGATTGGTCGGCAGCACGACCGGCGCCATTCCGAAGGCAAAGCCCCAAAGTGCGACGAGGGCGAACGCAATGCCGGTATGGGCGCCCCAAAGCACCAGAGCGAGCGCTGCAACCGTCATCAGCGCGGCGGTGACAGCGAGTGCCAGCCGGATACTGGCATCGGCCATTCGGCCACCGGCAACATTGCCGATCACGGAGGCGATGCCAAATCCGAGCAGTGCCAGGGCGATTGATCGGGTATCAAGGAGGGTTACCTGTTCGAGGAAAGGACGCACATAAACCGACCCGGCAAAATGCCCGGTCATCAGCAAAAGGATGGCAAGCATTCCCAGTTGAATACCGCCCCGTCGTGTCAGCCGGAAAACGTCAGCGATACTGTTGCTTGTGCTTGCAGGGAGCGTCGGCAAGCTGAGCAGTTGCAGCAGCATGGCAAGCGCGGCAAGCCCGGCTGTCATCGCCATGGCGCTGCGCCATCCCAGCCAATCGCTGATCAAAGCACCCATTGATGGTGCAGCTATCGTGGCGAGCGAAACGCCGAGGGTGACGATAGCCATGCCCCGACCTGTCGCGTTGGCGCCGACCAGCCTCGCCACGACGGCTACTGAAAGCGCCCAAAAGCCGCTAAGCGCGATGCCCAACCCGGCCCGGCCCAACAACAACAGCCAAAAATCAGTCGCCAATGATGCCAGAATATTGGAGCCGATCGCCAGCGCGCTGAGGCTGACCAGCACGGTTTTGCGGTTCAGTCGGCCGATGAGGACGTTGCTCAATAAGGCCGCCACGGCGCCGACAGAAGCGGTGGCGGTGACGACTTGTCCGGCCGTTCCCTCGGAAATGCCGAGATCGCGCGCCATCGGCGTCAACAGGCCCGCCGGCAGGAACTCAGCGGACACCAGCGCAAAGCTGGTGGCTGCCATCGAAACAACGGCAAACCAGGTCGCCGTGTTCCACGCGGATGGTTCATCCGTCTCCAGGCCAATTGCGACCCCGTCGAACTGTGATGTTGAGTCCGTCATTGAACTATCTCCTATGTTCGGAGATTTGATAGACGAAGTTTTCAGGATGATATGTGTCTTAAAATCCGAAATCCATATCCATTCGTCCGGAACTTGTGCGGCGCACAATCCCCGGTGAAACGTTGGTGACGCGTTTGAAGGCGCGCGCGAAAGACGCCTCGGACTCGTAGCCCAGCCGGGAAGCAACTTCCGCGATCGACATGCCGCTTTGACCCAACAAATCGCGGGCAAGCTGCATACGCAGACGGACGAGGTAATGTGCCGCGCCTTCTCCCAAGATAGCGCTGAAGCGCTCGGCGAAGATCGAGCGCGACTGGCCAGCCACACCAGCGAGGCTTTCGAGGGTCCAGTTATGGCCGGGGTCCCGGTGCATGGCCGCCAATACACGACCGATATGAGGATCCCGGATGGCGGCGAGCCAGCCGGTGGTCGAAGCTCCGCTGCAATTGACCCAGCAGCGGATAAGCCGCGCCGCGAGCAAGTCCGCCATTCGCGATAGCACGGTCGCGCTTCCCATTTGGGGCTGTGTCGCTTCCGCTGACATGGCGGCCAGAAGGGGGCCAACGATCGGGTCATTGCCGGCCACATCGCAGCCCTTGATGATTGGCGGCATCAGAGCAATCAAGGGGTGAAGCGCATGCGCGCCCAAAGCCATGGAACCGCAGAAGAGGGTGCTATTCGCCCCCATTCCCTCCCGCACGACATCGCAGACATTGCTCCCCACCCTTGTTATCTGACAGCTTTTAAGCGAATCTCCTTCAACATCCGGCGCGCTGGCCAACCGATGTGCGATGCCTTGAGGCAGCAGAACCAGATCGCCATCATTCAACTCCTGCCATCCTTCGACTTCGGTATGGATCCAGCACGGACCTTGGCTGACGAAGTGGAAACGAAGCAGCTGTTGTTGCGGAAAGGCGATGCTCCACGGATGCCTGAGCTCGCAGCGGCCATAGTTGACCCCGCTCAAGCGAAAGTCTTGCAGGACTTCGCTCAGGGCATCCATTGGGATAGTTGACGGCGACAACGGCCGGGACGGATGGTCAAGCATTTAGCCAATTTAGGTCTCGAGCGTCCGACATTCAAGCGAATGTGCCCGTCTCGATGTAAGGGCGAAGGACCGGCTGGGCCCCGGACTGCCGTTGCGATGTTGCCACCACAAAGAGGAAGGCCGGAGCACCTGTCAGATGCTCCGGCCTCCCAACGTATAAGACCGGAGATATTCGGCCTTTCCTTTAAATCAATCGACGCTCAGGCGCGTTCGCGACGTTGGCCACCGCCATTGCGGGAGCCGGAGCCGCCGCGGCGGTTGCCGCCATTGCCGTCGCGGCGCTGTTCGCCGCCCTGGGCCTGCTGCGGACCGCGGTCCTCGCCGTGCTTGCGGGCGGGGCGGCCGTGGGCGTGGCGGCCGTTGCCGCGGTGATGACCGCTCGGTTCGCCATTGGCGTGATGGCCATTGGGGCCGTTATGCGCAGGGCGCTGCGGCTTTGCCGGGCGGAAGTCGGAGGTCGAGACCAGATCGTTATCGGGGCCAATATTCGGGGTGGACTCGCCGCGGCGCTGGCCGCGGAAATCCTCGTTGCGGCTTGTACGCTCGGGACGCGGACGGCGTTCGCGGCGTTCTTCGCCGCCGGCGCGCACCTCGTTGCCTTCGCCGTCACGGCGTGGGCGGCGTTCCTGGCGGCTGCCGCGATGTTCCGAACGGTTCTGATCGCCACGGCCTTCGCCGCGGCCCTGACCTTCGCGACGTTCCCCGCCACCGCGATTGCGGTTGTTGCCATTGCCATTGCCGTTGCCGCGGCGCGGGCCGCCGGCGCCGATCTGTGCCGGCGGTTCGCCGCTTGCGACCGTGATGTCGATGCCCATCAGGCGCTCGATATCGCGCAGCAGCCTGGCTTCATCGGGGGCGCAGAAGGCAATCGCGATGCCGTCGCGGCCGGCGCGCGCCGTGCGGCCGATGCGATGGACGTAGGCGTCCGGCACTTCGGGCAGGTCGTAGTTGTAGACGTGGCTGACGGCCGGGATATCGATGCCACGGGCGGCGACGTCGGTCGCGATCAGCGTCTTGATGCTGCCGTCGCGGAAAGCCTTCAGCGCCCGCTCGCGCTGACCCTGGCTCTTGTTGCCGTGGATCGAGGCGACCGAATAACCGATATTGTCGAGGTGCTTCATCAGCTTCTCCGCACCATGCTTGGTGCGCAGGAAGACGATGGCGCGGCCGTCGGGATTTTCGGTCAGCGACTTGCGGAGCAGTTCCGTCTTGTCGTTCTTGCCGGCGACGAAATGCACGTACTGCTCGACCTTATCGGCAGCCTTGCCGGGAGGCGTGACTTCGACCTTGACGGGATCGACGAGATATTCGCCGGCGAGATCGGCGATCGCCTTCGGCATGGTGGCCGAAAACAGCATGGTCTGGCGCTTCTTCGGCACGAGCTTGGCGATTTTGCGCAGGTCGTGCACGAAGCCGAGGTCGAGCATCTGGTCGGCCTCGTCGAGCACGAGATAACGCACCGTCGTCAGCGTGATGGCGCGGCGGTTGACGAGATCGAGCAGGCGGCCGGGGGTGGCGACCAGGATGTCGGTGCCCTTTTCGAGCTGCAGTTGCTGCTTGTTGATGGAAACGCCGCCGACGACGACATTGATGCGCAGCGGCGACTTGCGGATGAACTTCTTCAGGTTCTCGGCGATCTGGTTCACCAGCTCGCGGGTCGGCGCCAGGATCAGCGTCCGCGTCGTGCGGTTGTCGGGACGGCGTTCATCGGCGAGCAGCTTTTCGATGAGCGGCAGGCCGAAGGCGGCGGTCTTGCCGGTGCCGGTCTGAGCAAGGCCGATCAGATCGCGGCCCGATATGAGGAGAGGAATGGACTGTTCCTGGATCGGCGTCGGCGTTTCGATGCCGAGCTGGAACAAGGTGGCGACGATCGGCTTGGAGACACCAAGCGATTCAAAATTAGTCAAGGCATAACCTTTCGGGGCGCCACAACGACTAGCGCCGGAACGCACCATGCGATCCGGTTTCATTCTGGCGTCAAGAACCCCGCGTGAAGTGGGAACTTGCAAGTTGGAAAAAGCTTTCCAGCGCTTCTGGCCGCTGATTGGGAGTGCGGCGCTCAATCGAAATGCGCTTTTGTCCCTTCTTCCTGCGTTTCGTATTTTCTAGCAGGGGCACGCTCACGCGGCGGCCGGAAGGGTGAAAGCTGAGCCGCATTTGGGCTAGTTCGCTGGAAAAGTCAAGTGCACTGCACAAAAAGGCATTAGCCCCGGTCGGGCGAGGGCATTCTCAAGATGAAGCTTTCCGATGCGCTTTCGGCGCCGTTGATCAGGATGGCGATGCGGTGTTCGCCGGGATAGTAGCGCCGTGTCGTGATCGGCCGCATGGCGTGGCGGCGCCCGATCGCGTGGCTCTGTCCGGATGCCAGCGTAACCGTTTTGCATTTGAAGACCTTGGGCGAGAGCGAGCCATCGGCCTTCACGTGGTGGATGGCATAGTCGATCATCAGCGCGTGCGCGGTTTCGCCTGAATTGGTCAGGCGGATTTCGAAATCCAGCCCTTCGCCGAACACCACCTCGCCATTCAGAAGGCGCAGCTCGCATGTCAGTGCGGCAGCCGCGCCGAAACCGAAATTTGCAAGCGCCTGCGCGTGGCCTTTCTTGAGCAGCGTGCGAGAGGCATGTTTCAGCAGCCGGCGACGCTCGGCTGATGCACCCTCGATATGGCCGGCGATGAAGGCGGCGACCAGATCCGGGTGATCCTTGGCGATATCGTTCAGGCTGTTGGCGACCGAGCGGCGCACATAATCCTCCGGATCACCCAGCAGCGCGGTCAGGATCGGCAGGATCGGCGCAGGATCTTTCACGAGCCGCGGCAGGCGCATGGCCCAGGGCAGGCGCGGCCGCGTTCCCTCGCTCGCCAGCCGGCGCACATGATGGTCGGGGTCGGTGACCCAGCCGGAGATGATGGCGAGTGCCCGCTGCTGGTCGCGGTGGATGAATTGCCGGATGCCGAATTCGGCGGTGAAATGCGGCGTCAGCGCCTTGAGGAGATCGAGGCCGAGATCGAAATGATAGGGGCCGCGGGCGGCGATGAACTGGTTGACCGGCAACAGCATCCAGCCGGACAGTCCCGGCCTGCCTACGGCAGGCAGGCTTGCCTTCAGGATGTCGGCGGCTTCGGGGAAATCGTGGGGTAGGGTAGCCAATAGCGCATCGCGGATCAGCGCCGAGCGTTCCATCAGTTCCAGCGCCGCGAGACCATCGGTCGCCAGCGCCACGAAACGATCTCTGTCGAAGGAAGGCGCATTGGCGGCGATGCGATCGGCCATATCGCCGACCAGTGCCTCATGCAGCAGGTTCTTGAGTGGTTCCGGCATGCTGGTCCTCTCATCTATCTGGCGGCTGCAAACGGCAAGTTTGGATAGAGCCGCTCAATGACGGCGCACCGCATGGCGATGGCAAGATCGTCGTGAAAGATTCCAAGCGCTTTGGCTGCGTCTTTCGACGTGAGCCACCCGTCGGTCAGACGCCAGCGGCGGAAGAACAGCCAGTCAAGTTCGTTTCGACACATGAACTCTAAACTACTTCTTGCCCGTTCCGGAGTGTCCGATGAGCTTATTATGTTGGCGTTCGGCCCGAATTTAGCGCGCCACTCCTCTACAGCTGCCGCACTTCGCTGCATCTCGGCTGCCACCTGCGCATCGGTGATCGTGACAGATTTGTCCATTTCGGTGCGGATGTCGGCCGGTACCGTAGCGAGAGCTTGCTCAATCGCATCAGAGAAACGGGAATCGGAGGTGAAACTCATTTCCCATTCCCCTGGCCAGTCTCGCCAGAACACGGCTTCAGCAATCTCCGTCCAACAGCCTTCGGCCAGCAGCCCCAATGCCCGAAGGACAGACAAGATCTCGGGTGTTGCGAAAGCGGCGCCAAGGCCGTTTGCAGCGGCGATGTTCGGTGGAGGCGGAGGTGGTTCGCCTATCCGGCAAACGAGCCAGCCGCCGGTCGGTAGGGGCGCGCTGCCATCAGGCCGGCGATAAGAGAGCAACCTTTGTTGTGCCGCCAATCGAAGCACTGAGACGCACAGGTCGTCCCAACGTGGCAATTCGAGAGGTAGCCGAGCATTCTTACGCGGGATTGCGCCCCAATTGGTTTCATCCGCCTGTCCAAGTGCCACCAGAGCTTCACAACCGATCTGATAGGCCGTCAGGGCCATATCGTTCCAACCCTGTTCCCGATCGTCGCGGGGAATGTTTCGGGATAGGAAATCGACGACGTCCGCCGCCCAACCGGCAGCTGGGGTATTCGTGGCCATTCCGTTGCTGCCTCTCTGCACGCTCAAAGTCTGGCAGAATGCTTGAAATGCGATCGATAGCGAAAGCAAGATGCATGAACGCTTCGAGCGGATTCCTAACTGCCTTTGGGTTGTTTAACAGAGTGACGAACAGTTTCGCGCGAAATTGGTGCTCCGATGCGCGACGCTATCGATGCCAATGGGGAAGCTGCCGTTGCAGGTGGACCGGCGCCGCCGGAAGGTCAAGCGGCGCCGGATGGGGTTTCTATTCCGGGCAGACTTTGACGCGGTAGGGGTTGCCCCAATCGTCGTGCCGCCATTCGAGGTGGCAATAGGACGGCCGGTAGTAGGTCCGGTAGACGGGATAGGGGCGATAAATGGGGTAGGCCGGATAGACCGGGTAGGCGGGGCGGGCGGCCTCGGACAGCAGGGCGCCGCCGACGACGCCGGCGGCAAGGCCGCCCCAGAAGGCATCGCGCGGATGAGCATCGGCGGTGGTGGCGGTGGCGAGCGAGGCGCCGGCAAGGGTCAGCGCGATCAGGCCCGTCGCCATGGTCTTATGAAAAACGGACATATGCTATTTCCTTATCTAGACTGGCTTCCGAAAAGCCAAGTCCAGCCTCCGCCCGGATCGCGGCGGCGCGATGGCCGTGCAAGCGCTTCCCGCATTAAATTTTCGTCATGATTTCAACAGGTAGCGGTGTGCCGCGCATGCGGAATCGCCTGTCATAGCGGTGTTTTTCAGTCTCGTGCGGGCTTGGGCTGCCAATGAGACGCATCTTCTGCTTGATGAGACAGTCCGTAAAAATCCCCCGCTGAAATTTATGGTTAAAACCTTATTAAAAGCCTTGGCCTTATAGTCTTTGTAGTTGATATTTCATTCATTGCGGGAGCGACCATTTCTTGAAATCAGCCGGGGACATTCTGGAATTGGCTTGCCGCCGGATCGCCGATCTGGACACCCCGGCCTATGTCAAGAACAGCGAACTGCGCTATGTCGCGGTCAACGAGGCCTATGCGGATTTCCTGGGCTGCGAGATTTCCGATTTCATCGGCCGGCGCAGCCGCGAGCTGTTCGACCGTCCCGAGGAAGAGGAGCGCGAGGACAAGGAGCGCCGGGCGCTGGTGTTCGGCACCGAGGAAAACGCTATCTGCTTCGATGCCGCGGGCCTCGGCCACGAGCGCATCCAGATCGAAAGCTTCTCGCCGTCGCCGGAGCGGATCTATGTGCTCGGCATCTTTGAGGCCCGCGAGCGCCGCGCCGCTACCAACAGGGAGACCGCGGACAGCTCTCGTGGTGTAAACGATTTCGGAGTTGCCGCCGATTTCGCCCAGGTGCGGGCGGCGCTGGAAAAGCTCGACCATCCGATCGGCATCTTTGCGGCAGACGGCCGGCCGCTGATTGTCAACGCCGCCCATCGCAAGGGCGCACGTCCTGCGCCCACCGGCGATTCGGCCTGGGGAGAAAGCGTCAACGAACTCGACGTTTTGCGCACCGTCCTTGAGGATCTGCCGGTGGCGGTCTTCGTGCGCGACGACAGGCATCGCCTGGTCTACGCCAACAAATATTATGACACTTTCAGCGGCCATAGCCGCTCCGAAGTCCTGGGGCTGACCGAATATGAAATGTTCGGGCTGGAAGGTGGTGAAGCGATCTACCAGGAAAACCTGCTGGCGTTGAAGCACGGCACCTCGGTGGAGATCGAGAGCGAAATGCCGAGCAAGAGCGGCCACCTCTATCCCGTCATTTCACGCGTCAACCGCGTCATGACTGGGGATGGACGAACCTATGTCGTCGGCTCCTTTTCCGATATTTCGGCGCTCAAGGAGCGCGAGAAGGCGCTGATTGAATCGCGCAGGCAGGAAGAAATACTGCATCGCGACATCGAGAGCATTCTTCGTTCGTTGCCGGTCGGCGTGCTGATCCTCGATAACGATCACCGGATTCTCTACGTCAACGACGAATTCTACAGCATCTGGGATCTGCCGCTCGACGATCCTTTCGACGGCCGCCCCTTCATCGACGTTATCCGCCGCAATCTGGAGCTTGGACGCTACGACGGCACGCAGACGCCGGAGGAGATCTACGCTTTCCGCAAGCATCTGTTCGAGGCCGAAGCGCCTGAACCGATCGAACTCGGTTGGGCGGGGGGCAAATCCGTCATCTTCGACAGCCGCCGCATCTCCCAGGACCGTATCCTGCTCACCTATGCCGACATCTCGGCGGTGCGCGAGCGGGAAAAGGAAATTCACGAGACTCGCGCCGCGCTCGAGCGGGTCGGCGAGATGATGCGCGATGCGACGCATGCGATGTCGCAAGGCCTTGCCATCGTCCAGGACGGCATCATCAAGATGTCCAACGAGGCAATGGCCGATATCCTGCAGATCCCGCCCGCCTATATCGCAGCCGGGCAGGGCTGGCTCGGCATGTTTGAATTCTGTGCGGCGCGCGGTGATTTCCACGATGCCGCTGCCGAGATCCTGCAGGGCTGGCGCGACAATATCGCCGCCCGGCTGCCGATTTCCACTGTCTTCCATGTCGGCGGCGAGCGCTGGGTGAACATGGACGCAACGGTCAGCGAGGGACAGCATTGGGTGGCGCTCTTTACCGACGTCACCGAGCTCAAGAGCCGCGAGGAGGAGTTGCGGCATCTCTTGTCGCGCGCCGAAGCCGCCGACCGCGCCAAATCCGAATTTCTCGCCAATATGAGCCACGAGATCCGTACGCCGATGAACGGGGTGCTCGGCATGGCGGAGCTGCTTGCCAAGACCAATCTCGACACGCGGCAGAAGACGTTCGTCGACATCATCGTCAAATCGGGCAATGCGCTGCTGACGATCATCAACGACATCCTCGACTTTTCGAAGATCGATGCCGGGCAGATGAAACTGCGCAAAGCCGCCTTCGATATTACCGAAGCGGTGGAGGACGTGGCGACGCTGCTTTCCTCGCATGCGGCCGAGAAGAATATCGAACTGCTGGTGCGCGCCGCACCGGATCTGCCGGCCGCCGTGATCGGCGATGCCGGGCGCTTCCGCCAGATCGTCACCAATCTCGTCGGCAATGCGGTCAAGTTCACCGAACGCGGCCATGTCTTCGTCGATGTCGGCTTCCAGGCGGCCGGGGGCGGCGAGATCATGGCGAGTATTCGCATCGAGGATACCGGGATCGGCATCCCCAGTGAAAAGCTCGAATCGGTCTTCGACAAGTTCTCGCAGGTCGATGCTTCCTCGACCCGGCGACATGAGGGTACGGGTCTCGGGCTTGCGATCACCGCCGGGCTCGTCGATCTTTTCGGCGGCTATCTCAATGTCGAGAGCGAATGGGGCAAGGGTTCGGTCTTCACCGTCAATCTGCCCTTTGCGGTGGCGGCCGCCCGCCTGGAGCCGAAGCCGCTGCCGATCAACGTGCAGGGCGCGCGCATCCTCGTCGTCGACGACAATGAAGTGAACCGGCGCATCCTCACCGAGCAGCTTTCGCTCTGGGGTTTCGACGGTGTTGCCGCCGAGGGCGGCGGCACCGGTCTTGCGATCCTGGAGGCGGCGACCGATCTCGGCGTCACCGTCGATGCCGTCGTGCTCGACTATCATATGCCCGATATGAACGGCGCCGATGTCGCGCGCCGGCTGCGTGCCGATCGCCGCTTCGCCGAGTTGCCGATCATTTTCCTGACGTCGATGGATATTTCGGGGACGGAAAAGGAATTCGCGGCGCTGAACGGTCAGGCGCATCTGATGAAACCGGCGCGCGCCAACGTGCTGCGCAATACCGTCGTCGAAGTGGTGCGCGCCAGCCGCGTCAAGCAGGCTTCCGAAGCCGAGGTCGCCCGGCTGCAGGCCGAAGCGGCGATGCCAGTTCCGGCGCCCGCGCCGGTGCCGCAGCCGCGGGCGGCCGAATTCGTCGACGTGCTGGTCGCCGAGGACAACGAGGTCAACCAGATCGTCTTCACGCAGATCCTGCAGGCAACGGGTCTTTCCTTCCTGGTCGTCGACAATGGCGAGGAGGCGGTCGCCGCCTGGGAGCGGCATACGCCGCGCATCATCATGATGGACGTGTCGATGCCGGTCATGAACGGCCATCAGGCAACCCAAACCATCCGCGAACGCGAAAAGGGGCAGGGGCACCGCGTGCCGATCATCGGCGTCACCGCCCATGCGCTCGAAAGCGATCGCGAGGCCTGCCTCGACGCCGGCATGGACGACTATATGTCGAAGCCGATCAGCCCGGAATTGCTGGAAGAGAAGATCCGGCAATGGCTCGGCAAGGACGAGCAGCAGCCGGGGCGTACGAGCTATTGATGGCTATTTTCGGGAAACAGAATGCTCTCGAAATCCTGAGCGCCATTGAGCACGTGCAGGATCTCGATGCTAACCTCGCTGACGCGATAAAAGATTAGATAATTGCCATAAGGACGGCGGCGAACGCCGGTATGCTCATAGCGCGGTACCAGTGAAAAACCGTTCGGCGTCTCCGCCAGACGCTCACGTCGTTCAACCAGTTCATGAATGAAGCCGGCTGCTCGCTGAGGACGATCACGAACGGCCGCTATATTTAGCAGCAAGGCGGGCGCCGACTTCGCCAATGGGTTTGAGGCGGCCCGCTTCCGCGTCGGCGATCCCCCGGCCGATAGCAAGATCGAGCGCTGTCAGCCGTTTTTCCCGTTCCTCGACAAGCCGGACGCCTTCGCGCAGAACTTCGCTGCGAGTGTGGTAACGCCCGGATTTCACGAGCTCGTTTACATAGTTTTCGAGCTGCTGCCCTAGATTCACGCTGCTTGCCATAAGCGTTCCTTTTGAGAAGGTATGCCATGAAGCGATAACTGTTAGCAACTTCGGTGATGAAAGCGACAAGCCTCAATCGCGGGACGCCCTGACACCGCAGAGCATTTCGCGTTTGCCGGCAAAACCCTGGCGGCGTTCGACGGCAAAGCCTGCGGCGATGAGATTACGGCGCACGAAGCCGGCCGCGGCATAGGTGGCGAAGGTGCCGCCTGGGACAGTCTTTTCGGCGACTTGCCGCATCAGTTCCTCCGACCACATGTCGCTGTTGCGCGAGGGGGCGAAACCGTCGAGATACCAGGCGTCGAAGCCGGGCCGTGCCGCGGTGACGCCTTCGAGCGCCCGTCCGCAGACGACGCTGAGCCGCGTCTGGTCGTCGAGATCGAGCGAGACGGTGTGGGCGGGCGTTTGCGGCCAGGACGCCGTCAACGCCTGGCGTTCGGCATCGATCGCCGGCCAGTGCGAGAGCGCCCGGCCGATTTCTTCGCCGCGCATCGGGTGGAGTTCGAAGGAGATGAAATGCAGGTGCTGGCCTGCCAGGCGGTGCAGTTTCCATTGCCGCCAGGTCTCGGCGAAGTTCAGGCCGGTGCCGAAGCCGAGTTCGCCGATGACGAACTCCCGCCGGCCGTTCCATCGCCCCGGCAGGACGTTGCCGGAGAGGAAGACGTGGCCGCATTCCAGCCGCCCATCGGTCTGGCAATAAAAATGATCGCCAAAGGCGGTGGAATAAGGCATATCGCCGTCGCGCCATTCGAGTGGCTGCGGCGCGCCCGCGCCAATCTGATCGGGGTTCACGTCTGTCATGGGAAAAGCCGATAATCCTCAGCCGGCGTCCGGTCAATCTTCTTGCGATTTGCTGATCGTCGGCGGCGGCATCATGGGCCTCTGGGCGGCCGTCCACGCCGAGCGCCGCGGCATCGATACGCTGATCGCCGATGCCGGCGGATTGGGTGCAGGGGCGAGCGGCGGCCTGCTCGGCGCGCTGATGCCGCATATGCCGGACCGGTGGTCGGAGAAGAAGCAGTTCCAATTTGATGCGCTAGTGTCGCTTGAATCCGAGATTGCCATGCTCGAAGCGGCGACCGGGCTTTCGGCCGGGTATCGCCGTTCGGGACGGCTGATCCCGCTGCCCAAGCCGCATCTCCACAAAATCGCCCGAGGCCATTGCGAAGACGCCGAACGCCATTGGCGGGCTGGCGAGCGCCGCTTCCACTGGCACGTGCTCGACGGTCCCGGTGTAGACGGCTGGATCGGGGCCTCTGCCGGCCAGAGCGGCTTCGTGCACGACACGCTGGCCGGCCGCGTTGCGCCGCGCTCGCTGATCGCGGTGCTCACCGCCTTCCTGCGGCGGGCAAACCATGTGCGCATCATGGAACATGCTGTTGTCGCCGATCTTGATCCGGCTCGCGGTACGGCTGAGACAGGCGGCGAAACCATCACTTTCGGCCGCTGTATCGTCGCCGCCGGCCATCAGTCCTTTCCGTTGCTGCAGGAACTGACGCCGGGGTTGAAACAGCCGCTCGGCCAGCCGGTGAAGGGACAGGCGGCGCTGTTGAAAGCCGATCTCGATCCGGCCCTGCCGACGATCTTTCTCGATGGGCTCTATGTCGTCGCGCATGAGGGCGGGCATGTGGCGATCGGCAGCACCAGCGAGAACCGTTTCGACGATCCGGCTTCGACCGATGCCCAACTCGACGCGCTGATCGCGGCGGCGCGCGGCATCGTGCCAATCCTCCGCGACGCGCCGGTTGTCGAGCGCTGGGCGGGGCTTCGCCCGAAGGCGATCGACCGCGATCCGATGATCGGCCGCCATCCCGACCATCCCAGCCTGATCGCGCTGACCGGCGGCTTCAAGGTCAGCTTCGGGCTCGCACATCGGCTGGCGGAGGCGGCGGTTTGTATCGCAGGCGATGCAGATTGCGGATTTTCGCTGCCGGAAAGTTTTGCGATTTCAAGCCATATCGCCGTCGCTTCACGTTAAACGTGAACTTTCCGGCGCCTCGTTTCGTTATTTTGTCATGCAAATCACCTATCTGCTTGCGCATCGACAGCGCCGGATCGGAATGGCGCTCACTTCCTTGATGGAGGAAATTGCATGCGCTATGCCATTTGCTTCACGCCCCCGGCGAGCGATCCGCTGTCGCTCGTGGCCGCCAACTGGCTTGGCCGAAACGTATTTTCAGGCGATGTGACGGAGCCTCCGGCCGTTCGCGGCCTCGGCATTCACGAGATCGCCTTCCATACGGCCGTGCCGCGGCGCTATGGTTTTCACGGTGTTTTGAAGGCGCCGTTCCACCTGTCTGCCGACATGTCGGAATCTCAACTGCTGCGCGATCTGATGCGGTTCTCCGGAACGGTGCTTCCCTTCCGGATTCCGCGCCTCGAAGTCGCCCGGCTCGGCAATTTCTACAGCCTGCTGCCGAACACACCCTGCGAGCAGATTCAGTATCTCGCCTCGGCGATCGTGCAGGAATTCGACCGTTTTCGCGCGCCGCTCAGCGAAGCCGATATCGAACGCAGCGACCCGGACGGCTTGTCGGCGGCGCAGTTCGCCAATCTGCATCGCTGGGGCAATCCTTATGTGATGGATGAGTTTCGTTTCCACATGCCGGTGACAGGCTCCATCAACGCGATCGACATGCCGCGCATCGAGCCGGCGCTGCGGACGATCTTCGAGCCCGTGCTGAGAGAGCCGGTCATGGTTTCGAATGTGGCGCTGATGATCGAGGAGGGCACCGGCGGCCCCTTCCGCGTCCATTCGCTGCATCCGATGGGCAAGGTCAGCGCGCGCAAGATCGCCTGAATATGCGGACGCGCTAAGGATTTGTTCCATAATGGGAAAATGCTGCTCCGCAGTTTCCGTCTCGACATTCCGGCTGCGGATGATACCGTTCCCCGTCTTTTTAGAAGGTGATTTGATGGTATCCGAGACCTATCCGCGCAATCTCGTCGGCTATGGGCGCCAGACGCCCGATCCGAAGTGGCCAGGCGAGGCACGCGTCGCCGTGCAATTCGTCATCAATTACGAGGAAGGTGGCGAAAGCTGCATTCTCGAAGGCGACCCGGCCTCCGAAAACCTGCTGTCGGAAATCGTCGGTGCGGCCGCATGGCCGGGGCAGCGCAACCTCAACATGGAATCGATCTACGAATATGGTTCCCGCGCCGGCTTCTGGCGGCTCTGGCGGATGTTCACCGGTCTCAAGGTGCAGGCGACCGTCTATGGCGTGACGCTGGCCATGGCGCGTAACCCGGAAGCCGTTGCTGCGATGAAGGAGGCCGGCTGGGAGATCGCCAGCCACGGTTACCGCTGGCTGGAATACAAGGATTTTCCCGAAGATCTCGAGCGCAAGCATATCCTCGAAGCCGTGCGCCTGCACACCGAACTCACCGGCGAACGGCCTTACGGCATGTATCAGGGCAAACCATCAGACAATACGCTGCGGCTGGTGCAGGAGGAGGGCGGCTTCCTCTACTCTTCCGATTCCTATGCCGACGACCTGCCGTTCTGGGTGAAGGGTGTTGACGGGAAACCTTTCCTGATCATTCCCTATACGCTCGAAACCAACGACATGCGTTTCGCAACGCCCCAGGGTTTCAACACCGGTGATCAGTTTTTCACCTATCTGAAGGATGCTTTCGACACGCTTTACGAGGAAGGCAAGGACGGCAGCCCGAAGATGATGTCGGTCGGTCTGCATTGCCGTCTCGTCGGACGCCCCGGCCGGGCGGCGGCGCTGAAGCGCTTCATCGAATATGTGCTGAAGCACGACAAGGTCTGGATCCCGCGCCGCATCGAGATCGCCGAGCACTGGCACAAGCACCATCATCCGGACGCGCTCTGATGGTGTCGCGTCAGGATTTCGTCTCCCGCTTCGGCGGCGTCTTCGAACATTCGCCTTTCATCGCCGAGCGTGCCTATGATGCCGGCGGCGTGATCGCGCCGCTGACCGCATCAGGCGTGCATGCGGTGCTTGCCGCGGTCTTCCGCGCGGCAAGCCGCGAGGAACGTCTCGGCGTGCTCCGCGCCCATCCCGATCTTGCCGGGCGCCTTGCCATTTCAGGCGAACTTACCGAGGACAGCCGCAAGGAACAGTCCGGCGCCGGTCTCGACCGCCTCAGCCCCGCCGAGCACGCCCGCTTCACTGAACTCAATTCGGCCTATGTCGAGAAATTCGGCTTTCCCTTCATCATCGCCGTCAAGGGGCTCGGCAAGGACGATATCCTGGCCGCCTTCGAAACGCGGATCTCCAACGGTCGAGACGAAGAATTCGCGACCGCCACGGCGCAGGTCGAACGGATCGCGCTGCTCCGCCTGACATCGATGCTGCCGGAGGCCGAATGAAAGAGCGGCGCACAATCGACTATCTCAATGAAATGTACGAGGCGGCATCCGAAGCACTGTCTTTCGTCGGCGGAATGGATGGGGCCGCCTTCGTCGGGGACAAGCTCACCTTCAAGGCGGTTGCCTTCTGTCATTTCACCATCGGTGCGGCGGCGTCGCGCCTGCTGGTGGCGCATCCGGAATTTGCGACGGAGCATCCCGAGTTGCCGTGGACGAAAATCTGCGGCACGGGCAACCGTATCCTCGATGACGTCTTCGATCTCGATCCCGTCGACGTCTGGGAGGAGACGTATCGCACGCTGCCGGAGCTTCTTTCCGGGATCGATGCCGTCCGTGATTGGCATGCCCAAGGCGAGTGAAACCATTGCCCGAATTTCTCGACATCCGTCCGCTCACCCGATCCAGCTTCGCTCCCTTCGGCGAGGTGATCGAAGCCGATCCGGCCTCGATGCGGCTCATCAATGGCGGCACGACGGAGCGCTTTCATGCGCTCGCCGCCGCAGAGGCGACGGGCGAGGGGGCGCGTATCATCATCAATCTCTTCCGCGGCCAGCCGCGCAGCTTCCCTTATGAAGTCGACATGATGGAGCGCCATCCATTCGGCAGCCAGAGCTTCTCGCCGATTTCGGGCCGTCCTTTCCTCGTCGTCGTCTCCGAGGACTGGAATGGACGGCCCGGCCGGCCGCAGGTGTTTCTCGCACGCGGGGATCAAGGCGTGAACTACCGCCGCAATGTCTGGCATCATCCGCTGATGGCGCTTGGCCACGCCTCCGATTTCCTGGTCGTCGACCGCGACGGGCCTGATAATAATCTGGAGGAATTTTTCTTCGAATCCCCCTTCATCATCAAAGAGCCAGCCCCATGACCGGACTGACCACGCATGTTCTCGATACCGCCCTCGGCAAGCCGGCCGCCGGCCTCAGGATCGATCTTTTCCGGCTCGACGGCGAAATCCGCATGCACCTGACGACAGTCGAGACCAATGACGATGGCCGGGTCGACGGCGGCCCGATCCTCAGCGGTGAAAATTTCCACGTCGGAACCTACGAACTCGTCTTCCACGCCGGCGATTATCTCAGGCGCAACGGCACGCCGCTGCCGCATCCGGCCTTCCTCGATCTCGTGCCGATCCGTTTCGGCATCGCCGATGTCACGGCCCATTACCATGTGCCGCTGCTGCTTTCGCCCTACGGTTATTCGACCTATCGAGGCAGCTGAATGAAGTTTGCTGCGATCGCCGACATTCACGGCAACCATCTGGCGCTCGAAGCGGTGCTTGCGGATATTCGCGCCGAGGGCATCGAGGAGATCGTCAATCTCGGCGATTTCTTCAGCGGGCCGCTGGAGGCCGGCCTGACCGCCGATATGCTGATGCCGCTTGGCCTGACCTCGGTTCGCGGCAATCACGACCGTTATCTGATCGAGCAGGATCCGGCGGCCATGCATGCCTCGGACGCCGCCGCCTATCGGCAATTGACGCCATCCCATCTCGATTGGATCCGCGGCCTGCCGTTCGATGCCGTCTATCGCGGCGAGGCCTATCTCTGCCACGCGACTCCGAAGGACGACAATCTCTACTGGCTGGAATCCGTCTCGCCGGAGGGCATCGTCTCCCTGAAGCCGATCGAAGCGATCGAGGCGCTGGCGGAAGGCATCGATCAGCCGCTGATCCTTTGTGGCCACAGCCATGTGCCCCGCGCCGTTCGCCTTTCCGATGGTCGCTTGATCGTCAATCCCGGCAGTGTCGGCTGCCCCGCCTATGACGATGTCCTGCCTTATTACCACAAGGTCGAAGCCGGCCATCCGCTGGCCGGCTATGCCATTCTGGAAAAGACGGCTGCGGGATGGACATGGCAGTTCAGGAACGTCGCCTATGACCATATGGCGATGTCGGCACTGGCCGCCGAAAGGGGCCGTGCCGACTGGGCGAGCGCACTGGCGGCAGGTTGGCTAAAATAGCCCAAGCCTGCTGGGGTCATTCCTTCTTCGGCGCCGGAGGAACGATCGTCGTTGCCGGGGCTGCGGGCAGTGTCGCCGGTTTTACCGGAGCCGCGGCCGGGACAGCAGGCTTTGCCGGAGCCGCGGCCGGCTTTGCCGGTTTTGCGCTATCAAGATTCCCAAGGAGCGCCGAGATCGCGTTGTCGCCGTCGAAGCCTGCTTCCTTCAGCAGCTTGTCGAGGATCGGTTTGTTGGCCTGGTAGGCGAGCAACTGGCCGGCCAGGCCTTCGCCCATGCCGATGCCGCCTTCGCCGTTCGCGCCGCCGCGGCCGAGCATGCCGCCAGTGTCGAAGATCCGGATGTCGGAGATCTTCTCGATCGGCTTGACCGCCTCGGCGAGCGCTTCGGGAATGATGCGGATACGCTCGCGGGTGATTTCGAACTCGATGATGGTCTGGCTCAGCTTGTTGCGGGCTTCGTTGAGCAGGGCCTCGCTTTCAGCCTGAGCCCGGCCGGTTTCGAGGATGCCCTTGGCCTTGATGATCGCCGCATCGGCTTCGGCGGTGGCGAGCGTCTTGATGGCTTCCGCCTGGTCGGTCGCGGCCTGTTTCTCGGCCTCGGCGCCGACGGTGACGGCAGTCGCTTCGGTTTCGGCCTTCTTGCGTGCGTCGATCACGGCAATCTGCTTTTCGCGCTCGGCAATTTCGATCGCTTTGGCCGTGCCGACCTTTTCTTCTGCTGCAATCGCCCGGGCGCGGGCCATTTCGGCAGTCGCTTTCGCTTCGGATTCCTCGCGGCTCTTATTGGCGACGGCGATGGCGCTTTCCTGGGCCACGATCTGCAGGTCACGCTTGGCTTCGGTGTCGCGCTGCTGGACGGCACGGGCGGCATCGATGTTTGCGCTTTCGCGGGCCTGCTTGGCGGCTGCCTCGCGTTCGGCGATTGCCTGTTCGGAGGCGATGCGGGCCTCCTCCTCGGCGCGTTTGGCCGCCTGCTCCTGCTGAGCGGTTTCGGCGCGCGTCGCCGCGGATTTGTTGGCGATGTCGCGTTCCTGGCTGAGTTCGGCCTCCCGCTTCGTCCGCTCGATGGTCAGCGATTGCTGGCGGGCTTCCAGATCCTTCTGGGCGATGGCGACTTCCGTGTCGCGAACGATCTCGTTTCGCTCTTTCTTGCGGCCCTCGGTGATGCGCGTCAGGGCGGCCAGACCCTGTGCATCGAAGAAGTTGTTGGCGTTGAAATGCTTGATGTCGGTCTGGTCGAGGCGAGTGAGAGACACGGATTCGAGCTCGAGACCGTTGGACTGGAGATCGGCGCCGACGGCTTCCTGCACGGCCTTGACGAAATCCATGCGCTGTTCCTGCAGCGCATCGAGGTTCATGGTTGCGGCCACCGAGCGAAGGCCGTCGACGAATTTCGCCTCGATCAGGATGCGAAGCGCCTCGGCGTCGTTGGTGCGGCTGCCGAGCGTCTGGGCGGCCAGCGCGATCGAGGAGGCGTCCGGTTTCACGCGCACATAGAATTCGGCGCCGATATCGACGCGCATGCGGTCCTTGGTGATCAGCGCGTCGCCTTCGCCGCGGCGAACCTCGAGGCGGAGAGTCTTCAGATTGACCCTGGCGATCGAGTGGAAGATCGGCAGGACGACGGAACCGCCGTCGAGCACGACCTTCTGGCCGCCGAGGCCGGTGCGCACATAGGCCTCGTCGCGGCTGGAACGCGTATAGAGAGAGGCGAGAACAAAACCGATGCCGAAAATGAGGACGATGCCAATGCCGGCCGGTAGAATAATGTCATACATCATGGCTGCTCCCTGAAAGATTGATTGTCCGCTGCGGCGGGGTCCGCCAGCGCGGGAATGGCGATAAATACATCTGCCGTGCGATCGACGAGGAGAACCTCGGTGCCGACCTTGAGAGGCTCCTGATCTCTGGCGGCCTTGGCTCGCAGCACGTGCCAGTTTCCGTGCTGGTCCTTGACGCGGACGCGCCCCGGCAGTCCCTGATCGAGCGGTCCAAGCGATACTTCGGCGGTCCTGCCGATCAACGTGTCGAGATCGACGGCATAGGTCTCGTCGTGCGGCACGAGCCGCGCCACGGTTCTGCTCGACGCCCTGACCATGGGGACGGCGACCAGGATAGCGGGAATGGCGGCGACGGTGGCGGGAAGCGGCGCCCAGAAGGCGTCGGCGACGGCCTGTATGGCAAAGCCGGTCATGGCGAAGAAGCCGAGCGCCAGCATGATGAGGATGAGCAGGGGAACGCCGCCGACGTTGAGCCAGGACAGATAGCCCGAAAACCCGTCATGGCCATGGAAATCCGGTTTTCCCAGAAATTCCATGATCGAAAAACCCATGACGGTCGCAAGCATTTCGATTGCGGTCAGGCCTGCGAGCACGGCGGCGGCGATAGCGAAGGGGGCACATTCGGGGGCGAAGAGAAGTGCCATCGGCGTTACCGGTTATCCGCCTTGAAGCGCGCGAGGCGCGCCTCGATCGCCTGTTCGCGATGCAGCCGGTCGAGTTCGTCCAGTTCGGAACTATGGGTATGTTCGCCTGATGGAACACCGGTCAGCCGCGACACCGCCGCCGCAGCCCGGGCAGCATCGGCGCCCGGCGCGGGACGGCTGTAGCCTGTAGCGGCGTCCTCGGGATGCCTGGCGATACTGCGTTTGAAATCGGCAAGGCGGGCGTCCGCCTCGCGGCGCGTGGCGAGCACGGCCTGCAGGGCTTTCTGGCCCTCGTCCAGCTGTTGCCTGGCGTCGGCCAGTGCCTTGTCGAGTGCGGCGATCTGGGATTCGAGATCGATCTGGCGGGCGACGCCGGCCTTTGCCAGATCATCGCGCCCGGAAGAGACGGCGAGGCGGATCTTTCCGTCGAGCGCGTTCATGTCTCCGACGATCTCGTCCTTGCGGCTCTGGATGCGATATTCCTCGGCGCGCGCCTTGCCGAGATCTGTGCGGGCCTCGTCAGCCGCCGCGTCGATCTCGCGGATCGCCTGTTCGATCACGGCGATCTTGTTGACGCCTTCCGCCTTGTCGACCGCTGCATTCGCGATACCCGCGATCAGGCGGCCCATGCGGGAAAGAATGCCTTCATTCGTCATGTTTTCCTCCATCCGAGCGGAATTCGGCGTGACGCCGATGTGAATCTCGTAATGATTGTGTCCGGCAACAAGATAGGCCGGAAAAATACTCTCCCATCCCTTGGAATAGCCCCCGATATCGAAGGGCACGGCAACACGTCCGTATACCGTGGCGATCGTCAGATCCGCGGGGCCTTTGATGGCAAAGAGCTTGTCGTCGAGCGGCAGCTGCGGCGGATCGGCGATCACGCCGCGGTTGGCGGCGAAATCGCGAAGGCCGAGTGTGACCAGCCGTGCCGGCAGGCCCGTCTGTTCGCGAACGGTTTCATAGGCAAGCTCATGCAGGACGACGAGATTGGCGCCCGCCCTGTCGTGAATGAGCTCGCCCAGGATGTCGAGCATTCTGCGATAGGCGGCGATGGTGTCATCAAGCGCCTGGCGGGCACGATCATCCGGTGCCAGCACGTAGCACAACTGCGATGGATGCTGTGTCTTGCCAGCGTTTGCCATGAGTAAAACATAAAGCACCGCTTTTGTGCTTTCAAGGAGAGGGGTAAAAAATACAGGCCTGGAAGAAGCGCTAGCCAAGCAACTCGTAAGAAGGAGCGTTCTACACAGTTTCCGGAATACATTGGCGATGGAAGAACCGGCGGCCGATCGGCTGCGCGCTTTCTATCGGGCGGCCGTTTGCGACTCGCGAATACCGGCGCGGATACGGTTGATGGTGGTCCATACGAGAAGCAGAGCCACCACGGCCCAAAGCCACGAGGTCCATGCTGCAAACGTACCGCCAACGGCGATAAAGATGCCGAGAGCGCCGAACAGCACCGCACGGTCACTCTTGCCCAGCGGCCCGTCGTAACGCCTGTTTGCACCGACCGTTTGACCCAGGACGCCGGCAAATTCCGTCAGCGCCGAGAGGAATATGACGGCCATAACCGGCATCAGATCGTTCGGATCGATCAGCGCAAACGGCAAATACAGGGCGGCGTCCGAGACGACGTCACTGATCTCGTTCAGATAGGCGCCCAAGATACTCTTCTGCCCATGTTCGCGCGCGAGCATGCCGTCAATGGCATTGAGGCCCATGCGCAGGAAAAACCATACAGGCACCAGCAGGAACCAATGCGGAAGCGGGGCGAGGCTCAGGAAAAGGCCAAGTGCAACCGAGACGGCGGCGGCAACTGAGGTCACCTGATTGGCGGTGACGCCTCGTGCCGCAAGCGAGCGCACCAGAGGGCGAAGAATATTCTGAAACCGGGACTTCAATTGATAAACAGACATGCGACCTCAGTGGAATTTTACGGCATTTGAACAGTCTATCCCGGCTCGGGCAGTGCGGATCGTCGTAGCTGTGGGAAAGCCCGCACTTCATATCGGCTCACCCAAAGGACTTATCATTTGCAGCTAGACTTTTGCAATGAAAGCAACTCACTGTTGCCGCCAATGGATGCAACCTATCCACCGATCAGAATTGGAGACGACCGTGCTGCAGACTGCCGATAGCGAGCAACCGTCCTCGACGACCAGACCCATGCATGAATCCGAATTCGCATCGCATGACGGCACTCGACTGTTTTATCGGACGTGGCCTGTGATCGGTGCTTCGCCGAAGGGCGCAATCATTCTTCTCCATCGCGGCCACGAGCACAGCGGCCGCGTCGCCCATCTCGCCACCGAACTCGGCCTCGATGATTTTGCCTTCTACGCCTGGGACGCACGCGGCCACGGGCGTTCGCCCGGAGAGCGCGGCTATTCGCCATCCTTTGCGGCCTCGGCGCATGATCTCGATTGCTTTGTCCGCCATGTCAGCGAGACAAGCGGTACTCCAGTCGAAGACATCGCCGTCATTGCACAGAGCGTCGGCGCGGTACTGGCCAGCACCTGGGTGCACGACTATGCACCGCCGATCCGAGCGCTGGTGCTGGCCTCGCCGGCCTTCAGCGTCAAGCTCTACGTGCCGTTTGCCAGGGAAGGCATTGCGCTCTGGGAAAAGCTCAAGGGAACGTTCTTCGTCAATTCCTACGTCAAGGCGAGGTTTCTGACGCATGATCCCGCGCGCATCGCCTCGTACGAATCCGACCCATTGATATCTAGGCCGATTGCCTCCAACATTTTGTTGCAGCTCTATGAGGCGGCAGCCCGCGTCGTCGGCGACGCCCGCGCCATCACCGTGCCGACCCAGCTGCTGATCTCCGGCAGCGACTGGGTGGTGCGGCACGCGCCGCAGCATCGGTTTTACGAAAACCTCGGCAGTCGCATCAAGGAACGGCATGTGCTTGCCGGCTTCTACCACGACACACTTGGCGAAAAGGATCGCGCGATTGCGCTCGCCGAGATCCGCCGTTTTATCGATGCGCGTTTCGCTGAGCCCCGGGCGCCTGCCGATCTGCGCACCGCCCATGTCCAGGGCTATACCAAGGACGAGGCCGACCGGCTCGCGAGCCCGCTGGATGCCACATCCCCACGCGGCATCTACTGGGCGCTCAGCCGTCTCAACATCAGGCTCGGCGCGCTGGTGTCCGAAGGCATAAGGACCGGGGTCAAGACCGGTTTCGATTCCGGCTCGACGCTGGATTACGTCTACGAGAACAAGCCGCGCGGACTCGGTCCCGGCGGGCGGCTGATCGACAAGGTGTTTCTCGAGGCGATCGGCTGGCGCGGCATCAGGCAGCGCAAGCTGCATTTGCAGGAGCTGATCGAGTACGCGCTGCAGCGCCTGAAAGCCGCCGGCCGCAGTACCCACATGCTTGACATAGCGGCCGGGCACGGCCGTTATGTCCTCGATGCGATCGAAATGGCTGCCGTGCGTCCCGATAGTGCGCGCCTGCAGGATTATTCCCCGATCAACGTCGACGCCGGCCGTGCCAGCATTGCCGCGCGTGGACTGGGTGATTTCGTCAATTTCCGTCAGCAGGATGCCTTTGACGGCGAGGGGCTGGCAGCCATCACGCCGGCTCCGGATCTGGCGATCGTCTCCGGTCTTTACGAGCTGTTTTCCGACAATGCGATGATCGCCGCTTCACTCGATGGGATCGCCCGCGCGATGCAGCCCGGTGGTCTGCTCGTCTACACCAACCAGCCATGGCATCCGCAATTGGAGATGATTGCCCGTGCGCTCACCTCCCACCGTGGTGGTCAGGCGTGGGTGATGCGGCGGCGCACGCAACAGGAAATGGACCAGTTGGTCGCCGCAGCCGGTTTCCGCAAGATCGAACAGCGCATCGACCAGTGGGGTATTTTCACCGTCTCGCTGGCGGAGAGAGTTTGAGGGCAAAGCCTTGGGGCAGGTACGTTCTACTCTTTCCCAGACAGCGCCGGTCCTGAAGCGGGCGGCGCTCTGGCTCGCCTTCCTGGCGCCGTTCTTCTATCTGAGCTATGGCAGCGCCAATTGGCTGGCATCGCAACGCGTCCATGTGCCGAACGTCGCCTTCGCATGGGAAAGCGCTATTCCGTTCTTCGCATGGACGATCATTCCCTATTGGTCGATCAACCTGTTCTACGGGCTCTGCCTGTTCATCAACGCGACGCCGCGGGATGTCGATAGGCTGGCGAGACGCTATCTGACGATCCAGTTAATAGCGGTCGCCTGTTTTATCGCGTTTCCGCTCGAAGCGACCTTCGTGCGGCCGGCAACGAGCGGCCTGCCCGGTTTCATGTTCGCCGTGCTCGGCGGCTTCGATAAACCGTTCAACCAGGCGCCGTCGCTGCATATCGCGCTGCTGGTGGTGATCTGGGACCATCTGCGCGGCCGGCTGCCGCAGAGGGCACGGCTTGCCTGGCACGCCTGGTGCTTCCTGATCGGTGCCTCGGTGCTGACCACGTGGCAGCATCACGTCATCGACATACCGACCGGCATGCTGCTCGGCCTGTTTGCTGCCTGGCTTTTTCCGCGCGATGCCGGTTCGCCTCTTGCGAATTTTGCAATGAGCGGCGATCCGAAGTCGCGCCGTCTCGGCATCTATTATCTCTGCGGCGCCGTCGTATTTCTCGGCCTTGCAGCGCTCTGCACTCCTCTATCGGCGGCAGCGCTGCTGTTGCTCTGGCCGGCTGTTGCGCTGGCGATTGTCGCGCTCGGATATTTCGGCGCCGGTCCGCAGATCTTCCAGAAACGCGTCGATGGCCGGGTCACGCTCGCCAGCCGCTGGTTGCTGGCACCCTACCGGCTCGGCGCCCACATCAACATTCGGCTCTGGACCCGGAGAATGCCGGCATCGGTGGCGATTGCCGATGGCGTCCATCTCGGCCGTTTTCCGCATCGCCATGAAGCCGACCGTTTTGCCACGGTGATCGACATGGCCGGTGAACTTCCACGCCCGAGCGGGACGCACGCACGCTGGTGCAGCTTTCCGACCCTTGACCTTATAGCCCTCGACGAGATCCAGACGCTTGCCGCGGCTGATGTCATCGAGGCTGCGCGCCAGCAGGGGCCGGTTCTCGTCTGCTGTGCGTTGGGCTTCCAGCGCAGCGCCTGGGTCATCGCGCGTTGGCTGCTCATCAGCCGGCGTTGCGAAGATCCAGTCGAAGCCGTGCGGTTGATCGAACGGGCAGGGCGGCGTGTTCATCTGCCCGCGGAAAGCATCCATGCCGTGACGGAGGGCCTGCAATGACGCAGTGGAATAGCACGGCCTCGGCAGCGGCACGAAATCTCGGCGGCAATTCGATCTGCTGCGGGCTGACGGCGTTGTTGCCACTGATCGCCGGCCCGATCACCGCGGGATGTCGCGGCTTCGCTCCATCGCTCGGCTGGCTCTTGATGGTGGTTTTCTGTCTGATCGTCCTTGCGCTGGCGGTCCATCTCCTCTTCGATGCGCTGCTGTTTCGCCTCGCGTCGAGCCACGAGACGGAGGCCGCCGGTCTTGCCGCCGTCGACGACCTGCTGTCTCGAATGCAGCTTCGTAAGCCTGATAGGACACCGCGTGGCCTCGATATGCGGATTGCCGGATCGCGCCGCATCGTCTGGCGGCAGCGTTTGGCGCTCGCCGCCTGTCTCGTGATTTTTGCGATCCTTCTGTTCACTGCGGGCGACGGCCAGCCGCTGTGCTGATACGCATGCGGCTGCGTATATCACAGGTCCTGCCGACGCCGTCAGGCGTCCAGCCCTTGCCGATTTCTCTCAGCCGCGCCCTGATATGATCGATGCGTTCACGTCGTTGATGTCGCGCTTGCCGCAGAGCGCCATGGTGATGTCCATCTCCTTGCGAATGATGGAGAGCGCCAGCGACACACCTTCCTTGCCCATGGCGCCGAGGCCATAGAGGAAGGGGCGGCCGATATAAGTGCCCTTGGCGCCGAGCGCCACGGCCTTCAGCACATCCTGGCCGGAGCGGATGCCGCCGTCGAGATGGACTTCGATGCGGTCGCCGACAGCATCGACGAC
Source organism: Rhizobium sp. CIAT894 (assembly GCF_000172795.2). Lineage (NCBI taxonomy): Bacteria > Pseudomonadati > Pseudomonadota > Alphaproteobacteria > Hyphomicrobiales > Rhizobiaceae > Rhizobium > Rhizobium sp. CIAT894. The sequence goes on along the minus strand of NZ_CP020947.1, from coordinate 3,233,780 downwards.
CGCAGGCAGCATGCTGATCGAGGAGGGGGCGCCATCGAGCTGGCGGCCGCCATGATTGGAGACGATGATCGCATCGGCGCCGGTATCGGCCGCTGCCCTCGCATCCTCCGGATCGAGGATGCCCTTGATGATCAGCGGTCCGCCCCATTGTTCCTTGATCCAGGCGACATCGGCCCAGGAGAGCCGGGGGTCGAACTGTGCGTGCGTCCATGCGGCGAGCGAGGTGATGCTGGAGACATTTTTCGCATGACCGATGATGTTGCCGAAGGTGCGGCGCTTGGTCTGCAGCATATCCAGGCACCAGAAGGGCCGGGTCGCCATCTGCCAAAGATGTTTCGGGGTGAATCTCGGTGGCGCAGACAGGCCGTTGCGCAGGTCCTTGTGGCGCTGGCCGAGGATCTGCAGATCGGCCGTCAGCACCAGCGCCGAGCATCCGGCGGCCTTGGCGCGGTTGATCAGGCCGAGGACGAAATCCTTGTCCCGCATCACATAGAGCTGGAACCAGAAGGGGCGCGTCGTCACCGAAGCGACGTCCTCGATCGAGCAGATGCTCATCGTCGAAAGCGTGAAGGGAACGCCGAACTCCTCGGCGGCACGCGCCGCCAGCATCTCGCCATCGGCATGCTGCATGCCGGTCAGGCCGGTCGGTGCCATGGCTACCGGCATCGACACTTTCTGGCCGATCATCGTCGTTTCCAGCGTGCGGTCGGTCATGTCGACCATCACCCGCTGGCGCAGTTTGATCCGGCTGAAATCGCTCTCATTCGCCTGATAAGTGGATTCCGTCCAGGCGCCCGAATCCGCATAATCGAAGAACATTTTCGGCACACGGCGCCGTGCGAGCTTCTTCAGATCGGCGATGGTGAGCGGAGTGGCCATGAATTGAACCTTCACATCTGAATGCGGCTATCCGGCGTAACATGGAATTCGCGGGAGTGTGAGGGGAATTCGAAGGTCCTCAGCGGCGGCGATGCGGAAAAGCGATTATTCCTCCCAGCTAATATCGCGAAGGTCGCTGGCTCCATCGATGATGCGCACGATATGAACATCAGTGCTATCGCAGGAGTAAAGAACAAGCCATCTTTCAACCACCAGGGCCCGGGCATCCCTGGCGATCGCAGGTCGCTTGGGACCCATCTGAGGATGTCGTTCGAGCGAAGAAATGCGCCGTTCGATGCGGTCTATCATGGTATCGGCTATTGGTGGGCCGCTCTTTTCGGCAATCCATAGCCACAGGTCCAGCATATCCGCGCGGGCGCGGCTCGAATAGAGAACCGTGGCCATCGATCAGGTTTTTGATCCTGAAAATCGCCGGCGCCCTTCAGCTTTTACGGCATCGATGTCCAGAGGGGCGAAATCGCCACTTTTCATTCCCTCCTGCCATGCATTGCGCAGGCGTTCGGTCTCGCGGGCTTTGGTGCTGTCGCGCTCTTCCAGCAGCCGAAGGGCTTCGCTCACGACATCGCTCGAAGAGCTGTAACCGCCGGAATCGATCTTTCTCTTGATGTAGCTCGCCAGCTCATCGGGCAATGAAACGGTCAGGTCCATAGGCTATCTCCTTGGAGAAGTATGGGAAGATCGGCAGATTTTTGCAAGTTCGCTAAAGGTTCTTTTTCAAGGCTAGCCCCGCCACATAGGTCTCGACGACCGCCCTGTCGTCGCCCATCGTCTGCAGCAGGAAAAGTTCCTCGGGCAGCGTCTTCACCGCTTCCATCTTCAACGCCATGGCCGGGGTCGCCGCCGCGTCGAGGACGACGAGATCGGCTTCGGTGCCGGGGTCCAGCGTGCCGATCCGGTCGGCGAGCGACAGCGCCTCGGCGTTGCCGCGCGTCATCAGGTAATAGCTTTCCAACGGGTTCAGCCGTTCGCCGAGCAGCTGCTGGATCTTGTAGGCCTCGTCCATCGTCCTCAGCATCGAATAGCTGGAGCCGCCGCCGATATCTGTGGCGACACCGATGCGGACCGGCTTTTCGCGGCGCGCCAATGCCTTCAACGGAAACAGGCCGGAGCCGAGGAAGAGGTTCGAGGTTGGGCAGTGGACGGCGACGGAACCCGTCTCGCTCATGGCATCGGCTTCACGCTCGGACAGGTGGATGGCATGGCCGAAGAGGCTTTTCGGCCCGAGCAGACCGTAACGGGCATAGATGTCGGTATAGTCGATCACATCCGGATAGAGTTCGCAGGTGAATTTGATCTCGTCGTGATTTTCCGAAAGATGCGTTTGGATGTGCAGGTCGGGAAATTCTCGGGCGAGCGCTGCAGTCGCTTCCATCTGCGCCGGGGTCGAGGTGATGGCGAAGCGCGGGGTGATGGCGACATGGTTGCGGCCCTTGCCGTGCCAGTCGGCTATCACCTGGCGGGTCTCGTCGTAACCCATCTCGGGCGTGTCGAGCAGACCCTGCGGGGCGTTGCGGTCCATCATCACCTTGCCGCCGACCATGCGCATGTTGCGCTTCATCGCCTCGGCGAAGAAGGCGTCGGCCGAGGTCTTGTGCACGGAGCAATAGGCGACCGCTGTCGTCGTGCCGTGGCGGATCAGTTCGTCGTAGAAATGGGTGGCGATCCTTTCAGCATGCGCGCTTTCGACGAAACGGCATTCCTCGGGAAAAGTATAGGTGTTCAGCCATTCGAGCAGATTGGCGGCATAGGAGGCGATCACCTGCATCTGCGGAAAATGCAGATGCATGTCGATGAAGCCAGGCATGATCAGATGTGGGCGATGGTCGATCTCGGCCGTGCCTTCGGCGGCTTTCGCCTTGACGTTGGCATAGGAGCCGACTGCTACGATCAGCCCGTCCTCGATCAGCAGGCCGCCGTCTTCCTCGTAGAGATAACTCTGGCTGTCGGCGAGGCTCAGCGGCGCGCGATGAAAAGAGAGGAGGCGGCCGCGGAGAAGTGTCGTCGTCATTGTTTCTTGCCTTCGACTGCGCTTTCGAACCAGGCGACGAGCAGCCTGCGTTCGTCCGGCGTGATATCGGTCACGTTGCCCGGCGGCATGGCATGGCTGCGGCCTGCCTGTATATAGATTTCTCGGGCATGGGCGGCGATTTCCGCGTCGTTTTCGAGCATCACGCCCTTCGGCGGCCGCACGATACCCTCATAGGCGGGCTCGGCCGCGTGGCACATGGAACAGCGCGTGGAGACCAGCTGCTTGACGGCGGGAAAATGCGGATCGCCGGCAAATTGCTGGAAGGCTGGCGCGACAGCCGCCGCATCGGTCTCGCCGGTGAGTTGCTTCGGCACGGTCGAAAGCCACATGATCAGGATGAAGAGGATGACGGTGACGATCCAGGTCCAGGTCGGCCGGCCTTTCCTTGCATGGGTGGTGTTGAACCAATGGCGGATGGTGACGCCCATCAGGAAGACGAGCGCGGCGATCACCCAGTTGAACGCCGTGCCGAAGGCCAGCGGATAGTGGTTCGACAGCATGAAGAAGATGACGGGCAGTGTCAGGTAGTTGTTGTGCAGTGAGCGCTGCTTGGCGATCTGCCCGTATTTGGGATCGGGCGTGCGGCCGGCGATCAGATCGGCAACGACGATCTTCTGGTTGGGGATGATGATCATGAAGACGTTGGCCGACATGATCGTCGCGGTGAAGGCGCCGAGATGCAGGAAGGCGGCGCGGCCGGTGAAAAGCTGCGTATAGCCCCAGGCCATGAAGACGAGCACGACGTAGAGCACCGCCATCAGGCCCCAGGTGTTGCGCCCGAGCGGCGATTTGCACAGCAGGTCGTAGACGATCCAGCCAAAGGCCAGCGATGCCAGCGAGATCAGGATGGCGACGGGCGGGCTGATATCGAGCACATGCCGGTCGATGAGGAAGAGGTCGGCGCCGCCGTAATAGACGATGCAGAGCATCAGAAAACCTGAAATCCAGGTGAAATAGCTCTCGTATTTGAACCAGGTCAGGTGTTCCGGCATCTGAGCCGGCGCCACCAGATATTTCTGGATATGATAGAAGCCGCCGCCATGGACCTGCCATTCCTCGCCATAGGCGCCGGGCGGCAGATGCGGGCGTTTGACCAGTCCGAGATCGAGCGCGATGAAATAGAAGGACGATCCGATCCAGGCGATCGCGGTAACGACATGGAACCAGCGCGCCGCGAAGGCGAGCCATTCACATGCTATGGCATATTCATACATCGAGTTCCCCTTGTCTTCCTCCGACTCGTGACATTGCGGAAATTCTTGCGGGGAGGGAAGAGGAGATTGAGTTTGGTCAAAGCTGTCGATCGTGGCCGGACCGCCGATCTGTTGTTGCGTGCCTAAAAGCTGCCGAGAAGGCTGTGCATTATCCCCGACTTATACTCGATCTGCTAATTCAGCGGATCTTGAAACTACGATGCCTCGATTACAGTTATGTTGCAGGCCGCCGGAATAAATAAGAACAATTAGATCGTCGGCGGCGCATTCATCGACGGAGAAGATGCCATGCGCAGTATTCTGACGTGTGTGATGATTGCGTATGCGTCGCTGGCCACGGCTCACGACGCACCCACGGGGTGGAGTTACGACCCCTATTGTTGCAATGGCGACAGTCATAATGGCGATTGCCAGATGATCCCTTCGAAAAGCGTGGCGGTGACGCCGGGTGGATATCGTGTAACCTTGCTGCCGGGCGACCACCGGCTGGTCACGCATGCCCATGTTTTCCTGCTGCCGATGACGAAGGCGATGCAATCGGGCGACAACGACTATCATCTCTGTCTGTTCCCGAACGAGGATACGCCGCGCTGTTTTTATGCGCCGGAGATGGGATATTGATGTCTGAGCACGGAAGGCCCGGTATGCGAGCCGGGCCTGATGCGCGTGGCTTTAATGCCCGGCCGCCTTCATCTCTTCGAGGATCCAGTTGCGGAAGGCCTTGATCTTCGGCACGTTACGGCGATTGTCAGGATAGACGAGCCAATAGGCCTTGCCGTCGCTGCGGGTCAGCTCAAAGGGCTGATAGAGCCGGCCGAGTGCGATCTCGCCCGCATAGAAAGCCGGGTTGAGGATGGCGACGCCGTGGCCGGCCATCGCCGCATCGGCTTCCACAGCCTGGGAGCCGAGCTGGTTGCGCGGGCGCCGGTCGAGATCCGTTTCCGTGACTCCGGCTGCCTCGAACCATTGTTTCCACCAGATGTCGCCGGCATCGAAGAGATCGAACTTCAGGAGATCGCGTGGCTCTTTGATGCCGCCTGCCGATTCCGCCAGCTTCGGGCTCAGCATCGGCGTGAATTCCAGGCCCATCAGCCGGTGCAGCACCAGCCCAGGCCAGTTACCGTCACCCCAGCGGATGCCGACGTCGATCTGTTCGCGGGTAAAATCGATGATGTCTGCGGTTGCCTGGAAGCGCACCGCAATCGCCGGATGCTTCAGGTGGAAAGAGCCGAGCCGCGGCGCCAGCCATTTCGAGGCGAAGGTGTGGGTCGAGCTGATCGCGAGCGTACCTTCGACACTGTCGCGCGCCGTCGCCATCGCGTCATGCAGCATGGCGAAGGCTTCAGTCACCTTCGGCGCCAGCCGTTCGCCGGTCTCCGTCAGAACGATCTGGCGGGGGCGACGTAGGAAGAGCGGCTCGCCGACATTCTCCTCCAAGAGCTTGATCTGGTAGCTGACCGCCGTCTGCGTCATGCCGAGTTCGCCACCCGCCTTGGTGAAACTGCCGAGCCGGGCGGCGGCTTCGAAGACGCGCAACGCATTCAGCGGGAATTGTTTCGACAGTTTCATGGATAAGTTCTCTTGATGCAGGCAGACGGTCGTTCGATTGGAATTGCAGCATTTTTAGCGGCAGACTGCAACTCATACCATCAAACGAATGAGGTGATGTCATGGATTGCCATGTTGCCGAAGAGAGCCGATTGCCACGGAGCGGCGGCGTTTTTTCGCGTCTTGCCGCCCGGCTGGCTGGCACTATCAACCGTTTCTGCCGTCTGCCCCGGCTCGATCTCAATGCCATGCCGGATCGCGTCAAACGCGACCTCGGTTTTCTCGACGGACGCGATCCCTATTACGAGGACGAGCGCATGCGGTAGGCGGAAAGCGCCGTCAGGATCTCGGCGGCGGTCATGGCGGCGATCACTTCGGGGCGCTTGTCCCTAACCGTCGAGCCGCCGATCGGCAGCGTCAGCCGCTCTATCCAGCCGCGCTCGCCGCCGCCTTCACGAGAAAGCCAGCTTGAGAAGGTGGCGCGCTTGGTCGCCGAACCAATCATGCCGGTATAGGCAAGATCGGTTCTCTCAAGCGCTTCGCGGGCGATGAGGAAATCCAGCGCGTGGTCATGGGTCAGGATGACGACCGCGCCGCCGGCCGGAATCTCCTTCACCAGCGCTTCGGGCATCGGCACGAGCCGGGTCTTGGTTCCATCCGGCAGATTGGCGAGTTCTTCCTTGCGAGTTTCGACGACTGTTACCGAAAGCGGCAGCGGCGCGAGAGCTGCCGCCAGTGCCCGGCCGACATGACCGGCGCCGCAGAGATAGACCTCCGGCAGGCTGTCGATCTCGCCGGCAAGCCTCGCTTCGAGTTCGTCTTTCAACGCCTGCGTCAGCCGGCGAAACCGCAACTGCGTGCGCCCGCCACAGCACTGGCCGATCTCCGGGCCGAGCGGGATGTCCATGGCGGCGGTTCCGCCGACTCCCGCCAGCATCTCCCGCGCATTCGCGATCGCCATGAACTCGAACTGCCCGCCGCCGATCGTGCCCCAGAGGGCGGTTGGCGAGACGAGCATATAGGCGCCGGCCTCGCGCGGGGTGGAGCCTTGCGTGCCGGTGATGTCGACGAGGATGCTGTCGGGGTGGGCGGCGAGGAAGGTGGGGAGGTCGGTCATGGGAGTTGGAGCTTGCGGTCGTTGGAGTATGCCGCGAAGACCCCCTCATCCGACCCTTCGGGCCACCTTCTCCCCGCTGGGGAGAAGAGGGAGAATGCCGCGCTCTCGTTGATCCCATCTGCGCTTTTACATGTGGTTCCCGCAGGTTCAGCGATTTGTTTGAACGATGCCCGAACATCTTGCTCCCTCTTCTCCCCAGCGGGGAGAAGGTGGCCCGAAGGGTCGGATGAGGGGGCTTGGTTCAAGCGCATTACGTTCTCAAATTCTCCGTACGAACGATCGCAGGATAGAAGCGAAGGATATCATCGCGCTGGAATATTCGCCTTTCAAGTGCGGCAAGGATCGTCTCAAGGACTGCTCTTCGCTCCTGGGTTATTTCATGATTCCAAAATCGGAGGATTGAATATCCAGCCTGGTTTAGCCACAAGGTCCGAGCCATGTCAGACATATTGTCGGCGTGATGCAATCCGTCGATCTCGACAACCAACCGTTCTTCCCGGCATAGAAAATCGACGATATAGACCCCGAGGGGAACCTGTCGTGCAAACTTGTATCCGTTCAACTGCCGATTTCGCAGATCACTCCAAAGTCGATATTCTTCCTCGGTTTCGGTTTGCCGCAGTTTGCGGGCCTGTGCGGTCTTACCGGGCCGTCTCTTTCTAATGTCTTCGAGATCAGACATCCGAGGATCGCCTACACCCGCTTCATCCGCTCCACCGCCATCAGCACCCGCTCCGGCGTCGCCGGCGCGTCGAGCCTCGGGCAGACCTTGTAATCCGCCACGCTCGCCACCGCCATCGACAGGGCTTCCAGCACCGAGATCGCCAACATGAACGGCGGTTCGCCGACGGCCTTGGAGCGGCCGATGGTGGCCTCCGCGTTCTCCGACCATTCGGCGAGGCGGACGTTGAAGATTTTCGGGCGGTCGGAGGCGAGGGGGATCTTGTAGGTCGATGGTGCATGAGTGCGCAGCCGCCCTTTGTCGTCCCACCAGAGCTCCTCCGTCGTCAGCCAGCCCATGCCCTGCACGAAGGCGCCCTCGACCTGGCCGAGGTCGATCGCCGGGTTCAGCGAGCGGCCGACATCGTGGAGGATGTCGGTGCGGTCGATCAGATATTCGCCGGTCAGCGTGTCGATCGAGACTTCGGTGCAGGCGGCGCCATAGGCGAAATAATAGAAGGGCGTGCCGCGACCGGCCTTGCGGTCCCAGTGGATCTTCGGCGTCTTGTAGAAGCCGGCGGCGGAAAGCTGGACGCGGGCGAAATAGGCCTGCTTGATGAAATCGGGGAAGGGGATCTCGATCTCGCCGACGCGCACGCGGTTCGGCAAGAAGACGACGTCGGCGGGCCCGACATCCCATTTCTCGGCGGCAAAGGCCGTGAGCCGTTCCTTGATCTGGCGGGCGGCGTCGAAGGCCGCCATGCCGTTCAGGTCCGAGCCGGAGGAGGCGGCGGTGGCCGAGGTGTTCGGCACCTTGGCGGTTGTCGTCGCGGTGATCTTCACTCTAGAGATATCGACCTGGAAACTGTCCGCGAGCACCTGCGTGACCTTGGTGTAGAGGCCCTGGCCCATTTCCGTGCCGCCATGGTTCAGATGGATCGAGCCGTCCTGATAGATGTGGACGAGGGCGCCGGCCTGGTTGAAGGCGGTCATGGTGAAGGAGATGCCGAATTTGACCGGCGTCAGGGCGATGCCCTTTCTGATATAGCGACTGTCGCGGTTGAAGCCGATGATGGCGTTGCGCCGTGCCCGGTATTCGGCCGTTTCCTCCAGTTCCTCGACCACACGGGCGATGATATTGTCCTCGATCTCCTGATGATATGGCGTCAGCGTGCGCCCGGAACCCGCCTGGCCGTAGAAGTTCAGCTTGCGGATATCGAGCGGATCCTTGCCGAGGGCATAGGCAATCTCCTCGATGACGCGCTCGGCGCCGAGCATGCCCTGCGGTCCGCCGAAGCCGCGAAAGGCGGTGTTGGAGACGGTGTGCGTCTTCAATGGTTTCGAAACCAGATTCACATGCGGGTAGAAATAGCTGGAATCGGCATGGAAGAGGGCACGGTCGGTCACGGGTCCAGAGAGATCCGAGGAGAAACCGCAACGCGCGGCGTAAGTCGCGTCGAACGCGTGGATGCGACCTTCGGCATCGAAACCCACCTCATAATCGACAAGGAAATCATGGCGCTTGCCGGTAGCGCTCATATCCTCGTCGCGGTCGGGGCGGAATTTGATGGCGCGGCCGAGCTTCTTGGCGGCGATCGCCGCAAGTGCTGCGAACTGATTGCCCTGCGTCTCCTTGCCGCCGAAGCCGCCGCCCATGCGGCGCACGTTGACGGTCACCGCGTTGGAGGGGATATCGAGCACATGGCCGACGATGTGCTGGATCTCGCTCGGATGCTGCGTCGAGGACCAGACGGTGACCTCGTCGTCCTCGCCCGGGATCGCCACGGCGATATGGCCTTCGAGGTAGAAATGCTCCTGTCCGCCGATGCGCATCTGGCCTTTCAACCGCTTGGGTGCATTCGGCATTTCCGTTTCCGGATCGCCGCGATGGAGCGTCATCGGGGTGATGACGAGAGGGCTGCCGTTGGCGAGCGCGCCGTCGATATCGCTCCAGTGCGGGAGGTCGCGATAGTCGATCCTGGCGAGCCGCGCCGCGCGACGGGCGACATCGCGCGTTTCGGCGATGACGGCAAAGATCGGCTGGCCGTGGAACTGAACCAGAGTTTCGGCGAGCAGCGGCTCGTCATGGCTGCCGTTGGAACTGGTGTCGTTGACGCCGGGGATGTCCTTGCCGGTGAAGACCCAGACCACGCCGGGATAGGCTGCGACCGCGGAAAGATCGATGCTTATGATTTCCGCATGGGCGCGCTCGGAAAGGCCGAGGGCGCCGTGCAGCAGGCCCGCGGGTTCGGGGATGTCGTCGATGTAGTCGGCGGTTCCGGTGACGTGTTTATGCGCGGAATCATGGCGCGGCGAGCCGTGCATCGGTCCTGAGATGACAACTTTGGGGTCTTCGAAGGTGGACTTGTCCATTAGATGGCTCCTTCGAGAGGAGATGTTGTGGTGTGTGGCCCCCTCATCCGCCCTTCGGGCACCTTCTCCCCGAGGGGAGAAGGGGGAAAGGCGACGGCGCGGCACTCCCTTCTCCCCAGCGGGGAGAAGGTGGCGGCAGCCGGATGAGGGGGGTGGTTTGCGCAAACATGAACCGTCTTCATCACGCCACCTCCTCGAACCGCTTCAACTCCGCCGGCGCGCCCACAGTCTCAAGATAGAACCGCGTCAGCAGGTTCTTCGCCGTCAGCTGGCGGTACTCCGCCGTGGCGCGCCAGTCGGTGAGCGGCTGGAAATCGGCGTCGAAGGCGGGGCGGGCGGCTTCGACGGTGGCTTCCGTCCAAGGTTTGCCGAGCAATTCGGCTTCCACCGTGCGAGCGCGTTTCGGCGTTGCCGCCATGCCGCCGAAGGCGATGCGGATGTCGGTGACCATCTCGGCATCGTCGAGCGTCAATAGGAATGCGCCGAGCACGGCGGTAATGTCCTCGTCGCGGCGCTTGGTGATCTTGTAGGCGGCAAAGCGGCTGGTTGCCCCGGGGTAGGGCACGAAGACGCTTTCGACGAATTCGCCGGGCCTGCGATCCTGCTTGCCATAGGCGATGAAAAAGTCTTCGAGCGGCATGCGGCGTCGGCCTTCCACGGAACGCAGCGTCAGCGTCGCGCCGAGGGCGATCAGCGGCGGCGGGCTGTCGCCGATCGGCGAGCCGTTGGCGATGTTGCCGCCGATCGTGCCCATATTGCGCACCTGTTCGCCGCCGATGCGGTCGATCAGCCGGCCAAGCGCCGGGATCTTTTTCGAGATCGCGGCAAATGCGCTGGTATAGCTGACGCCGGCACCGATAGTGATGCCATCCTCGCTCTCGGTGATCGACTGCAATTCGCTCAGGTGATTGATGAAGACGACAGGGCTCAGCCGCCGCATCTGCTTCGTGACCCAGAGGCCGACATCGGTCGAGCCGGCGACCACGACTGCGTCAGGCTCCTGCGAGAGGATTTCGGCCAGCGCCTGGAGCGATGCCGGCACGATCAGCCGGTCTTCGTCCTTGCCAATCCGGATGGTGCCGCTCGCCTGCATGGCCCAGAGCCGCGCGATGATTTCCGAGCGCGTCCGCTCCAGCGGGTCGAAGAGCGCGCTCGGCCGCATCTGGCTCACCTGCTCGGCTGCCTTGACGATGGGCTCGTAGCCCGTGCAGCGACAGAGATTGCCTTGCAGGGCCTTTTCGATCTCGCGGCGGGTCGGTTTCTCCTTCGTCAGCCACAACCCGTAGAGCGACATGACGAAGCCGGGCGTGCAGAAGCCGCATTGCGAGCCATGGCAATCGACCAGCGCCTGCTGCACCGGATGCAGGGCGCCGTCCCTGCCGGCGAGATGCTCGACCGTCACCACATGGGTGGCGTGCAGCGAGCCGATGAAACGGATGCAGGCATTGACGGATTCATAGGTGAGCTTGCCGTCGGCGAGCCGGCCGACGAGCACGGTGCAGGCGCCGCAATCGCCTTCCGCGCATCCTTCCTTGGTGCCCGTCAGCCGCCGATTCAACCGCAGGAAATCGAGAAGCGTCTCGGTCGGCCTGACATCGGAGAGGGCGATGTCCTCGCCATTCAGGATGAAGCGGATGCTGTCGTTCATGATATTCCCGGTTGTTTTTTCCAAATGGTTAAGCCGCCGTCCAGCCACCGTCAATCGAGATATGCGTTCCCGTCACCTGGCGGGCAGCGTCGCTCGCGAGATAGAGCGAGAGCGCGCCGATCTCCTCGGCCTTGACGAATTCCCGGGTCGGCTGCGCCTTGAGGATGACCTCGCTCTTCACCTGCTCCTCGGTCATGCCGCGGGCCTTGGCGGTATCGGGTATCTGCTTTTCCACAAGCGGCGTCAGCACATAGCCGGGGCAGATGGCATTCACGGTGACGCCAAACTCGGCAAGCTCCAACGCTGCCGTCTTCGTCAAGCCTAATATACCATGTTTTGCCGCCACATAGGCGGATTTGAACGGAGAGGCGACGAGCCCGTGCGCCGAGGCGATGTTGATGATGCGGCCGTGCTTCCTTTCCTTCATCAACGGGATCGCGGCGCGCATGGTGTGAAAGGAACTGGAGAGATTGATCGCGATGATCTGATCCCATTTCTCGATCGGGAAATCCTCGATCTTTTCGACATGCTGGATGCCGGCATTGTTCACGAGGACATCGACGGTGCCGAAAGTTTTCGCCGTCGTTTCGATCAGGTCGGCAATTTCGGCGGGCTTGGTCATGTCGGCCGGATGATAGATTGCCCGTCCCTTCGACAATGATTCAAGCCGTGCGACGATCGTCTTGATGTCTTCAGCATTTCCGAAGCCGTTGATGACGACATTGTCGCCCGTTTCGGCAAAGGCCGTGGCGATCGCAAGGCCGATGCCGCTGGTGGAGCCGGTGACGACGACTGATCTGCTCATGCTGTTTTCTCCTGACATCACGATGCTGCGTTGCAACGTTACGGGCGAGGTTATGCCCAAAGCCGGCAGGCTGGCAATTCCGCTTTATTCGCTTTTCTCGCCCGCATCCGTGTCCTATTGATTTGTCACGATAATCAACGTGCTTGGGAGGGACTTCATGAGCGGATATGTTCTGGCGATCGATCAGGGAACGACATCGACTCGGGCGATCGTTTTCGATGGCGACATGCAGGTCGCCGGCAAGGGCCAGAAGGAATTTACCCAGCTCTATCCGCGCTCCGGCTGGGTCGAGCACGATCCCGAGGAGATCTGGGATTCTGTCGTTTCCACCGTGCACATGGCGCTGCGCGAAGCCAAGGTGACGGCGAAGGATATTGCCGCGCTTGGCATTACCAACCAGCGCGAGACCGTGGTCGTCTGGGAGCGCGAGACGGGTCGGCCGATCCAGAACGCCATCGTCTGGCAGGACCGGCGCACGGCAAGCTATTGCGACAATCTCAAGCGGCAGGATCTGGAGCGGGTTTTCACCAAGAAGACCGGCCTCATCCTCGATCCCTATTTCTCGGGAACCAAGCTCTCCTGGATGCTCGCCAATGTGAAGGGGGCGCGAGCACGCGCAGCCAGAGGCGATCTCTGCTTCGGCACGATCGACACATTCCTGATCTGGCGGCTGACCGGCGGCAAGAGCTTCGTCACCGATGCCACCAACGCCTCGCGCACGCTGATGTACAACATCGCCGAAAACGCATGGGACGAGGATCTGCTCGACATCCTGAGGGTGCCGGCCGCCATGCTGCCGGAGGTCAAGGATTGCGCCGCAGATTTCGGCACGGTCGACCCTGATATTTTCGGCGCTGCCATCCCGATCCTCGGGGTTGCCGGCGACCAGCAGGCGGCGACCATCGGCCAGGCATGTTTTGCTCCGGGCATGCTGAAATCGACCTACGGCACCGGTTGTTTTGCGCTGCTCAATACCGGCGCCGACATGGTGCGCTCGAAAAACCGGCTGCTGACCACCATCGCCTACCGCCTGAACGGCGAGACCACCTATGCGCTCGAGGGGTCGATCTTCATCGCCGGCGCTGCCGTGCAATGGCTGCGGGACGGGCTCGGCGTCATCGGCAGCGCTGCCGAAACCAATGCGCTGGCCGAGAGGGCCGATCCGACGCAGGAAGTCTATCTCGTGCCCGCTTTTACCGGCCTCGGCGCGCCGCACTGGGATGCCAAGGCGCGCGGCGCGATCTTCGGGCTGACGCGCAACAGCGGCCCGGCGGAGCTCTCCCGTGCTGCGCTTGAAGCTGTCTGCTACCAGACCCGCGATTTGCTCGACGCCATGCAGAAGGATTGGAAGAATGGCGCTGAGGATACGGTGCTGCGCGTCGACGGCGGCATGGTCGCCTCCGACTGGACGATGCAACGGCTTGCCGACCTGCTCGACGCCCCGGTCGACCGCCCGGTGATCCTGGAGACGACGGCGTTGGGGGCTGCCTGGCTCGCTGGCAGCCGGGCAGGGGTCTGGCCGGACAGGGAGGGTTTCTCGGCAACGTGGAAACGAGACCGGCGTTTCGAGCCCGACATGGACGAAAAGGTGCGGGCGGCAAAGCTCAAGGGCTGGAAGAATGCGGTCAGGCGCACGTTGAGCGACGGGTGACGAAAGGACAGGGATTTCTATCAGCTCAACCAGTTCTCGACATCGCGGGGCGCCGTATACCGCTGCAACAACGAAGATGCCGTAATGCATGTGTTCGTATAGCGCCGTTCAATGAGAATCCGTGCTGTCGGGCTGTGGTGGTGGCACCATCATTCTTGCTGACAGCAGCAAGATGGCGCCTCCGCTTCATCTATAATTTTTTAATGCGGCCTGTCGGGTAAGCGGTTACTCCTTCGTCATTCGGAAAGAGGAGTGACCCGATGCTTTATGCAATCCTTTGTTACGCCCATGAGGAAACCGTCTTCGCCTGGAGCAAGGAGGAGGAAGCTGCGGTCATGGAAAAGCTTTACGCGGTGCAGGAGCCGCTGGCGAAGTCCGGCAAGCTCGGCCCCGTCGGCCGGCTGATGCCGACGACGGCTGCGACGACAGTGCGTAAGGGTAAGGACGAGGCTCTGGTGATCGATGGGCCTTTCGCGGAAACGAAAGAGGCGCTTCTCGGCTTTTATGTGGTCGACTTTGAAACGCTCGACGAGGCGGTCGCCTTCTCGAAACAGCTTTCTTCAGTCAATCCGGGTTCCACCTCTTACGAAATTCGGCCGTTCTACGTCTTCAGGCCGGGAGATGCTTCATCATGACAGACATTGCCTGGATCGACCTCGCGCTTGCCTCTGCCCGCCCTAAGGCGCTCGGCGCGCTGCTGCGCTATTTCCGCAATCTCGATACCGCGGAAGAGGCGTTCCAGGAGGCATGCCTGAGGGCAATCCGGACATGGCCGGAAAAGGGGCCGCCACGTGACCCGACGGCCTGGCTGATTTTCGTCGGCCGAAATAGCGGGATCGACGCGGCGCGCAAGCGGTCGAAACTCCAGGCTTTGCCGGATGAGGAGGTGATTTCCGATACCGAGGATGCCGAAAGCGATATCGCCGAGCGGCTGGACGATTCCCATTACCGCGACGATATCCTGCGGCTTCTCTTCATCTGCTGCCATCCCGATCTGCCCGCGACCCAGCAGATCGCGCTGGCGTTGCGTATCGTTTCCGGCCTCTCGGTGCCGCAGATCGCGCGTGCCTTCCTGGTGTCCGAAAGCGCCATGGAGCAGCGCATCACCCGGGCCAAGGCGCGAGTCGCCAAGGCGGGCGTGCCTTTCGAAACACCGAGCCCGGAGGAGAGGGCCGAACGTCTGTCGATCGTCAGCACGATGATCTATCTGATCTTCAACGAGGGCTACAGCCAGGCCGATCCTAAACATGAGGCGGCCGCCTTCAGTGATGAGGCGATCCGGCTGGCGCGGCTGATGCTGGGTATCTTTCCGTCCGAACCGGAACTGATGGGGCTGCTTGCGCTCATGCTTCTGCAGATCTCGCGCAGGCAGGCGCGCTTCAGCGCCGAAGACGAGATCGTGCTGCTTGAGGATCAGGATCGCGCGCTCTGGAACCAGCCCTTCATCAACGAGGCCGTGGCGCTGCTCGACAAGGCCCTGCGTCACCGCCGGCCCGGAACCTTTCAGCTCCAGGCGGCCATCGCCGCTGTTCATTCCCGGGCAAAACGCGCCGAGGATACCGACTGGGTGGAGATCGATCTGCTCTATCGCGCGCTGGAGCGTCTTCAGCCGTCACCTGTGATAACGCTCAATCGGGCGGTCGCCGTCTCCAAGCTCCAAGGTGCGCAGGATGCGCTCGACCTCATCGATCCGCTTGGCGAAAAACTCGACGGCTATTTCTACTATCATGGTCTGCGCGGCAATCTGTTGAAGCAGCTCGGCCGCAACAGCCATGCGCGCGAAGCCTTCGACCGCGCCATCGCGCTTGCCCATTCAGCGGCGGAAGCCGCCCATATCCGCCGGCAGATCGACAAGATGCAGGAAGAGACCGCGCAGCCGATGGCAAAATAATTCGGCGCGCTGTCGGAGTATCGAACGTCGACACGTCCTTGTAACAACCTGATACGAAACAGGTTTCATTCAAACGGAGAGATGTTGAAATGACCGCCAGCACGCAGCATGAACTTACCCTCGTTCGTGAATTCGACGCCTCGTGCGAGAAGATCTACAAGGCATGGACCGATCCCGACCTCTTGAAGCAGTGGTTCGTGCCGCGCCCCTGGAGTGTTGTGGAGGCGACGCTCGACGTCCGCCCCGGCGGCTCCAACGTCATCGTCATGGCCGATCCTGAGGGCAATCAGTACCCGAACCGAGGCGTCTATCTGGAGGTCATCGAGAACGAGAAGATCGTCTTCACCGATGCCTATAGTAGCGCCTGGGTGCCTGCCGAAAAACCCTTTTTTACGGGTATCATCCTGCTCGAGGACCTCGGCAACGACAGGACGAAATATACGGCCAAGGCGCTGCACTGGCGCGCCGAGGACAAGGAAGCTCATGAGAAGATGGGTTTCCATGAAGGATGGGGCAAGGCCGCCGACCAGTTGGCGGAATTGCTGGCGAAGATCTAATTGCGGCGGACCGGCGCGGCGAAGGCCGCGCCGTCTCGTGCTTCAAGTGCCGCGCGAGGCAGCTTGGAGGATGATTCCGCCGATGCCTCGAAGTCGTTGAATTCGGATTCGAATTGGTGGTCGGGTTCGTCGGTCTTGGGGGATTTTGCCCTATGCTTTTCACGCTACGCTGTGTCAATCTGTTCGCATGAAAGGGTACGTTTACATCCTCGCGTCCGGACGCAACGGCACGCTCTATACCGGTGTGACGCGAGATCTTGCCGGGCGACTATACGAGCACCAGAATGAACTGACGCCAGGCTTTACGTCGAAGTATGGAGTCAAGACGCTGGTCTGGTTCGAAGAGCATGACTTGCTGACGACCGCGATCACGCGGGAGAAGACGATCAAGAAGTGGCCACGGCAATGGAAGCTCAATTTGATCGAGCGGGAAAATCCTGAGTGGGAGGATATTTCGTTTCATCTGCTGGGGCTGTGAGGGGGCAGTCTTTCGTCGCGCGGACGCGCGACTGCTGGATTCCTGTGACAAGCACAGGAATGAGGGAGCAAGGGGTGCGCACCTCGCCACTCATATCCCTTATTGTTCCGGGCATTATCATTTATTGTTGAACACCACGAATGCCAAGAACTCCCTCATTCCTGTGCCTGTCACAGGAATCCAGCAGCGCCGTGTCTACGGCGCAAAGACTCTTAAAATCGCCCCTGATCTCTACCCAATCATACCTTGCAGGTTGCGCCCATCGACGTCAAAGGCATCCCGCCCGCTCCAGAGTTTGTATTTGCGTTCCCTCTTGCCGATCCTTATCTCCGGGCGGAATTCAATGGGATATCGACGATGGAACTCGGGCTTTATACCTTCGCGGACGTCAATCCCAATCCCTCCCGCAGCAAGGGAGCGGAAGGGGCCGAGCGGCTCAAGCATTTGATCGAGGAGATCGAGCTTGCCGATCAGGTGGGGCTCGATGTCTTCGGGCTCGGCGAACATCATCGGCCGGATTATGCGGCGTCGGCGCCCGCCGTCGCGTTGGCGGCCGCCGCCGTCAAGACGAAAAACATAAGGTTGACCAGCGCCGTCACCGTGCTGTCCTCCGATGACCCCGTGCGTGTCTTTCAGCAGTTTTCGACACTCGACCTGATTTCCAACGGCCGGGCCGAGATCATGGCGGGGCGCGGCTCGTTCATCGAGTCCTTCCCGCTGTTCGGCTATAACCTCGAAGATTACGACCAGCTTTTCGAGGAGAAGCTCGATCTGCTGCTGGCGTTGCGCGATAGTGAGGTCGTGGAGTGGAAGGGCGAGCTGCGCGCGCCGATCAACGGTCGCGGCGTCTATCCCAGGCCGCTACAGGATCCGTTGCCGCTCTGGATCGCCGTCGGCGGCACGCCGCAGTCGGTGGCGCGTGCCGGCGCGCTCGGCCTGCCGGTGGCGCTGGCGATCATCGGCGGCGAGCCGCGCCGTTTCGCGCCGCTCTTCGATCTCTATCGCGAGGCGGCGCGCCGGGCAGGGCAGGATCAGGCGAAGCTGAAGACCAGCATCAACGTCCACGGCTTCATCGCCGACACGGCGCAAGCGGCGGCCGACCAATTCTACGGACCGCAGGCCGAGGTGATGAACCGCATCGGCCGCGAGCGCGGCTGGGGGCCGACCAGCCGGGCGCATTTCGACATGTCGCGCGGACCGAACGGCGCGCTCTTCCTCGGCGATCCCGAGGTGGTGGCCGAAAAGATCATCGCCCATCACGCGCTGTTCAAGAACGACCGCTTCCTGCTGCAGATGGCGATCGGCCTGATGCCGCATGATCAGATCATGCGCGGCATCGAGCTCTACGGAACGAAAGTGGCGCCGCTCGTCAGAAAGGCGTTGACTGAAAAGGGCGAAGGGGTGAAAGCCTCAGCCTGAGGCGGCTTCGACCGCTCTGCAGCCAGGGGCGGAAGAGACGAATGGTTATCGCAAACGACGACGAACTGGTGAAGCTCAAGGAGATCGGCCGCATCTGCGCCAACGCCATCCAGGTGATGGCGGCGGCGATGGAGCCCGGCATGACGACGCTGGAACTCGACCAGATCGGCCGCAAGGTGCTCGAAGATGCAGGCGCACGCTCGGCGCCGGAGTTCTGCTATCAGTTTCCGGGCGCGACCTGCATCAGCATCAACGAGGAAATCGCCCACGGTATTCCCGGCCCGCGCGTCATCCGAGCGGGCGATCTCATCAACATCGACGTTTCGGCCGAGAAGGATGGTTTCTTCGCCGATACCGGCGCCTCCTTCGCCATACCGCCGGTCAAGCCGAAGATCGAACGGCTCTGCCGCGATGGCAAGCGGGCGCTCTGGGTCGGGCTCAACCAGGTGAAATCGGGCGAACCGCTGGCAAAGATCGGCACCGCCGTCGGCGCCTTTGCGCAGAAGAACCGCTATACGCTGGTCGCCAACCTCGCGAGCCACGGCGTCGGCCGCTCGCTGCACGAGGAGCCGGCCGAGCTTTCGACCTGGCCGGACCCTTCGGAAAAACGCATCATGACGGACGGCCTCGTCTTCACGGTCGAGCCCTTCCTATCGCTCGGCGCGACCTGGGCCGAAGGCGGCGACGATGCATGGACGCTTTATGCCGATCCGCAGGCGCCGACCGTGCAATATGAGCACACGGTGGTCGCGACGCGGAACGGGCCGGTGATTTTGACGCTGCCGGACATGCAGGCGTAGGGCTGAGGCCAGGTCGCGCCCTCTCGCGCCTTGGTCCCCTTCTCTTCCGCCTGAGCGCGGTCTTTCGCAGAATTGATCGATCGATCAGAAATACTCGTTTGCGGTGCAGCGATTGCGGCGCGATAAGCGCTGCATGCTTTCCCGTCTGCCGCACTCCCCGCCGAACCTCGTTGCCACCGCTGCTGCCGGCGCCATCGCCATGGCGGCGGCCATGGGGTTCGGGCGCTTCTCCTACACGCCGATCCTGCCCGGCATGATGAGCGGCGTGCCGCTTTCGGCGGGGGACGCCGGTTTCATCGCCTCGGCGAATTTCGTCGGTTACCTCGTCGGCGCCGTGCTTGCCGCCTATGGCTGGGCTGCGGGACGGGAAAGGCTGGTGGCATTGCTGGCGCTGCTTGCCACCGCGATCCTGCTTGCCGCCATGGCGGGCACCAACTCCGTCGCGGTCTTTGCCATCATCCGCTTCCTTGCCGGCCTCGCCAGCGCCTTTGCGATGGTGTTCACCTCGTCGATCGTGCTCAGCCACGGGGCTGCCGCCGGCAACGACCATGTGCAGGCGGCGCATTTCGGCGGGCCGGGGGCGGGGATTGCGCTTTCCTCGGTGATGGTGCTGCTGATCGGGCTGGTCTTCCACGGCGGGCCGGACGGCTGGCGCGCCGACTGGATTGGCGGAGCGCTCTATTGTGCGGCAAGCTTGGTCATTGTCTGGTGGCTCTTGCCCTTGGCGCCGGCGCAAACGGCGCGAACGGGCAAGGAACCGGCGCTTGTCTGGAGCCGGCCGATGGTGCTGGTGACGCTGTCCTACGGCCTGTTCGGCTTCGGTTACGTCATCACGGCGACCTTCCTCGTCACCATCGCGCGCCTGTCGGCAACGGGCGCTTTCGTCGAATTCCTCTGCTGGTTCATCGCCGGCCTGACCGCTTCTGTGGCGCTGTTTGCCTGGAAGCCGCTGGTGAGGCCGCTCGGGCTCGGCGGCGTCTATGTCGCCGCACTTCTGGTCGAGGCGGCCGGCGTGCTCGCGACCGTGATGCTGCCGCATTCCGCCGCACCGTTGATCGGCGGCGCGCTATTCGGGGCGACCTTCCTGGCGATCACCGCTTACGGCCTGCAGATCGGCCGCAAGCTTTCGCCGGAAAGCCCGCGGCGGATCCTGGCGATGATGACCGCCGCCTTCGGCCTCGGCCAGATCGTCGGGCCTGTTGTTGCCGGCTGGATCGCCGAACGCTCGGGCAGTTTCACCGTGCCGACGGTGATTGCTGCCGCCGCCCTTGTTGTCTGCGCAGCACTCGTGATGCCGGTCATCAGGAAAATCGCCTAACCGGTTACATCTGCGTAACAATCGGCCGAACCCATTGCTGCTTCCTTCGAACTGCCTTAGTTTCCGGCACAATCAGTGTTCCATGACACTCCCGAGACTCACAGTTCAGGAAAGCAAAGCCCCCCGTGTTTCATTCCTTTTTTCCCCAGCCGAAACCTTTCTTCATTTCGCTTGTCGTGTGGACGCTAATTTCAATATTTGGCTGGTATTTTTTCGCCGCCGGTCTCGGCGCGTCGCTTGGCTTTGTGCCGGTTGCCGAGGAACAGCAACCGATCGACCTTTCCTTTTTCCTGTTGCCTGAAAATGTCTGGTTTTACGGATATTTCCTGGCAAGCGCTTTGATCTTTTGCGGCTTTTGGCATGTGAAGGCGATGAGCCATCCTTGGAAAATATGGTCGATATGGGGATCGGCGCTGATCATCTTCGTGACCTATTTCAGTGTGCAGATCTCGGTCGTGATCAACAATTGGCGTCGGCCGTTTGGCGATCTGCTGCAGAATGCCCTGGCCAAGAAGCCCGGTATTTCTGTCGACAATTTCAACGACTTGTTTCTGGTTTTCGCGCAGATCGCCTTTCTCGCCATGTTCGTATCGATCATGACCGATTTCTTCACGAGCCATTATATCTTCCGCTGGCGGACGGCGATGAACAATTTCTACATGGCGAATTGGGAAAAGCTTCGCCATATCGAAGGCGCGTCCCAGCGCGTTCAGGAGGACACGATGCGCTTTTCCAGCACGCTGGAAGGTCTCGGCATCAATCTGATCAATTCAGTGATGACACTGGTCGTATTCCTGCCGATCATGATGGCGCTATCGCATTACGTGACCAGCCTGCCGGTGCTAGGCGAGGTACCGAACTCTCTCTTTTGGTTGGCTATCTTCTGGTCGGCATTCGGCACGATCCTGCTTGCTGTTGCCGGTATCAAATTGCCTGGGCTGAATTTCAAGAATCAGCGCGTGGAGGCAGCGTACCGCAAAGAGTTGGTCTATGGCGAAGATCACGCCGACCGCGCGCAGCCGCCAACGGTCCAGGAGCTGTTCTCAGGGGTACGTAGAAACTATTTCACGCTGTACTTCCATTATATGTACTTCAATGTTGCGCGCTCGTTTTATCTGCAAGCGGACAATCTTTTCGTCTATTTCTTTATGGCGCCGACCCTCGTCGCCGGGGCGATCACATATGGAATCTTCCAGCAGATCGCGACCGCTTTCGGCCAGGTGAGCAACTCGTTCCAGTATCTGGTCAACTCTTGGACAACGATCATTGAGCTGCTCTCCATCCACAAGCGCCTCAAAGCCTTCGAGGCAGCCATCGACGGCGAACCACTGCCTGCCATCGACCAGCACTATCTGGAGCGTGAAGCCGGCGTCGTACATGTCGACGGTTGATGGACAAGGCTCGCTGGATGAAGGGGGGTGCCGTGTGGCCCCATCATCCGCCTGCCGGCAGCGACCGGGGTCGAGCCACAGGTCTCGACCCGTCCTTCGGATCCCCGCTGGGGAGAAGAGACGCGTGGCAGCGCCTCGCGTTTATCCATCGCTTGAGAATATGTTCGCCGACTTCGCGATTCCCTCTTCTCCTCAGCGGGGAGAAGGTGCCCGTTAGGGCGGATGAGGGGGCCGCGCGGCACCACCTCTCGTTTTCAAAAGGTTTTCGTCAGAGCCCCGACGCCCGCTCCAGCTTGCCGCGCGCCTCGATCATCGGGATCGCTTCGGAATAGCTGACGCAGGCGACGTCCTCTCGGTGGCAGACGTCGCCGACCAGGCGGTCGAGGGCGCGCCAGTAGGCGCCGCCGTTCATCTCGACGAAGTGGAAGCCTAGCTGGAGGGGAATGCGGCTGCCGGCATATTGCTTGTCGAAAGCCTCTTTGAAGGCCGAATAGGCGCGCTGCTCGAAGGCGGCGCTGTCCGCCGTGTCTTCCTCGCCTTTGGAATGTCGCACGAAGAGATTGTAGTCCATGCCGATGATCGGTTTTTCGCCGGGGCCTTCGGGGATCAGCGGCAGGCCGAAGCGGATGATGCCGTCTTCCTCGACGGGCATGGCCGGGCCTTTGGTGACGAGGCTTGCATCGTAGCTGAAGCCCGCCATCTTTTCTGCGGAGATCATATCGGCGCCGGCCGTTGCAGAGAGGTAGGGAGCGCGAAAGCCCTTGATGCCGTGATCGACCAGATCCTGCCAGCCTGTCGGCTCGTCCAGGCCGACGCTCTTCCAGGCGTATTTCAGGGTGGCGTGAAAGGTTGCATATTCGGCCGACCAGTCGGCCTCGCTCCACTGGCGGCCGTCGAAATGGCCGCAGGCATGGCTCGATATGTCGTGGCCTTCGAGATGGGCGTGCCAGATATTGCCGAGGCGTTCGCGGATTTCGTCGTCGCTGTGGGCGAAGCCGACATTGGATTTTCCGCGCTTCTGATGCGGCGCCTGATAGGCCCTCTTCGCCGCCTCGTTCATCAGGAAAGTGCAGGAGAGGAAATAGGTGAAGTGGGCGCCATTCCTGGCAGCCATCTCGCGGCTCTTCAGCCAGAGCGCATTGTCGTGGGCGCCATCGAAGGAAATGATGACGAGCTGTTTCGGCCGGTCGGCCGCCTCTGCCATCACAGGAAGAAGGAACAAGGCAGCCAGACAAGTGGCGAGGAGAGGACGAGACATGGACACCGCGACAATTTGTTCGCGGTTTCCCTCCAATAGAATTGCGGCGAAGCTGCGGTCTTGCTGGCATTTTTTCCCGCCAAACGCTAAGCCATGACAAACGGCACGGAAGGGATCCGCAATGACATTGCTTATCGTCGGCATCGTACTTTTTCTCGGAGTGCATCTGGTGCGGGTGGTGGCTCCCGGCTTCCGCCGCTCGATGATTGCAAGCCTCGGCGAGAATGGCTGGCGGGCCGGTTATTCGGTGGCGAGCATCCTCACGCTGATCCTGTTGATCTACGGTTTCGGGCAAGCCCGGCAGGTCACCGGCATGCTCTACAATCCGCCGGTCTGGATGGCGCATATCACGATCACGCTGATGCTGATCGCGATGATCTGTCTCGTCGCCTCGCTGCTGCCGGCGGGGCACATCGCGACCAAGACGAAACATCCGATGGTGCTGTCGGTGAAGATCTGGGCGCTGGCGCATCTGCTCGCCAATGGCGAGACGTCGTCGGTGCTGCTGTTTGCGGCCTTCCTCGCCTGGGGCGTGATCCTGCGCATTTCGCTCAAACGGCGGCAGCGGGCGGGGGAGATCACGCTCCGGCCTTTTGTCTCAGCGAAATACGATCTCTATGCCGTCGTCATCGGCATCGTCGCCTGGGTGCTGATCATCTGGAAGCTGCACGAATGGTTGATCGGGGTTTCGCCGCTCTAAAGCGCGTCGCGGTTAACTTGATTCATGCGACGCGCTTTAGCTCTTTGTTTTTATGCATGTCGTTATCCGGGAACCGCTGCACACTTCCCGGCGACATGCATTGGATGTAACGAATCTTTCACATCCCCCTTACAACGGCGGCAAAATGGGGTAGAAGGCCCGACAATATGCATTATGCATAGTGTGAGTATTTCCGCGGCCGGAGACGAGAATGGCATTCAACGACGACAGCTTCATTCGTGAAGTCAATGAGGAATTGCGGTCCGACCAGATGAAGGGCGTCTGGCGCCGCTTCGGCCGTTATATCATCGTCGTCGCCATCCTGATCGTCGTCGGCACCGCCGGCAAGGTTCTCTATGAATATTGGGACGATAACCGCTCCTCCAGCGCCGGCGATCAGTTCCTGGCGGCGATGAAGCTTGCCGACGAGAACAAGAACGACGAGGCGCTGGCCGCGCTCGACAAGCTGGAGAAGGAAGGCCATGGCGCCTATCCGGTGCTGGCGCGCATGCGGGCCGCGACCGTCCAGGCGCAGAAGGGTGATGCGGCTGCGGCGATCGCCGCCTTCAACGAGATCGGCAAGGACAATGGCGTTCCCGCTGCCGTGCGCGATGCCGCCAAAATGCGCGCCGGCTGGCTGCTGATCGAGAACGGCTCTTACGAGCAGGTTTCGGCGGCGATCGAGGAAATGGCCGTGCCGGGCAACGCCTTCCGCCACTCGGCGCGCGAGGCGCTCGGCCTTGCCGCCTACAAGGCCGGCAACATGACGCAGGCGCGTCAATGGTTCCAGTCGATCGTCGACGATACCGACAGCCCGCGCAATGTCGGCAATCGCGCCCATATGATGCTTGATCTCATTACCGCATCCGGCAAGGCACCCGCCGCGCAGGGCTGAGTTTTAAGGAAAAAGAATGAGTTTCACGGTCGCGATCGTCGGTCGTCCGAATGTCGGCAAGTCAACGCTTTTCAACCGGCTTGTGGGAAAGAAGCTGGCGCTTGTCGACGACACGCCTGGCGTGACGCGTGACCGCCGGCCGGGCGATGCGCGGCTGATGGGTCTGACCTTCACGATCATCGACACGGCCGGCCTCGAAGAGGCCGACGAGGAAAGCCTGCAGGGCCGTATGCGCGCGCAGACCGAAGCGGCGATTGACGAGGCCGATCTTTCGCTCTTCGTCGTCGACGCCAAGAACGGGCTGACGCCTGTCGATACCGCGCTTGCAGAAATGCTGCGCCGGCGCGGCAAGCCGGTGGTGCTCGTCGCCAACAAGTCCGAAGCGCGCGGCTCGGACAGCGGTTTTTACGACGCCTATACGCTCGGCCTCGGCGAGCCGACGCCGATCTCGGCCGAACACGGGCAAGGCATGCTTGATCTGCGCGATGCGATCGTCGAGGCGATCGGCAAGGACCGGGCCTATGCCAAGGAGGATGTTGCGGTCACCGACGTCGATATCCCCCACGCGGCTGATGAGGGTGAGGACGAGGACGAAGAGCCCGCCTATGACGACACAAAACCGCTCCGGGTGGCGATCGTCGGCCGGCCGAATGCAGGCAAGTCGACGCTGATCAACCGCTTCCTCGGCGAGGACCGGCTGCTGACCGGGCCGGAGGCCGGTATCACACGCGATTCCATCTCGGTCGAATGGGATTGGCGCGGCCGCACCATCAAAATGTTCGACACCGCAGGCATGCGCCGCAAGGCGCGGGTGACCGAGAAGCTGGAGAAGCTTTCCGTCGCCGACGCGCTGCGCGCCATCCGCTTCGCCGAAACCGTCGTCATCGTCTTCGATGCGACGATCCCCTTCGAGAAGCAGGACCTGCAGATCGTCGACCTGGTGCTGCGCGAGGGCCGCGCGGCGGTTCTGGCGTTCAACAAGTGGGACATGATCGAAGACCGGCAGGCGGTGCTTGCGGATCTGCGCGAAAAGACCGACCGGCTGCTGCCGCAGGCACGCGGCATCCGCGCCGTGCCGATCTCCGGCCAGACCGGTTGGGGTCTCGACAAGCTGATGCAGTCGATCATCGACACGGACAGGGTCTGGAACAAGCGCATCTCGACCGCGCGGCTCAACCGCTGGCTGGAGACGCAACAGATCCAGCATCCGCCACCGGCCGTGTCCGGTCGCCGCATCAAGCTGAAATATATGACGCAGGTCAAGGCCCGTCCGCCGGCCTTCATGATCTCCTGCACCCGCTCGGACGCGCTGCCGGAATCCTATACGCGTTACCTGATCAACGGGTTGCGCGCCGATTTCGACATGCCGAGCGTGCCGATCCGCATTCATTTCCGCTCGGCCGATAATCCGTTCGAAGGCAAGAAGAGGCGGACCTAGGGTTCTTGGGGGCGCCAGTTGGCGTTTGCGGAATATCCGTTCGCGTCGTGCTTAGGGTTACCCCCCTCTGCCCTGCCGGGCATCTCCCCCACAAGGAGGAGATCGACTCGCGGATAGTATCTCCCCAAACAATTGATGTTGGAGTGAGCGGGTCCGCCCATCCGATCTCCCCACCTGTGGGGGAGATGCCCGGCAGGGCAGAGGGGGGCGCCTCAGGCACGACCTATCTCGATCGTCTTGAACTAAGCCACGCTTTCATTCAACGCTTCGCGAAGCGTCACGATCTCGGCCTGGAGCCGGGTGAGATCCACCGCATCGCGGCCGCTCGCTTCCACGATGCAGCCGGGAATGCCGATCGCCTTTTCCTTCAGGCGAATACCCGCCTCGCTTAAGCGGATGACGACGACGCGTTCGTCCTCTCGGCTGCGCTCGCGCCTGATATAGCCTGCGCTTTCCAGGCGTTTGAGCAGCGGAGTCAGCGTGCTCGATTCCAGGAAGAGCTTTTCGCCGAGGCCGCCCACCGTCTGGCCGTCCTCACCCCACAGCGCGACCATGGCGAGATATTGCGGGTAGGTAAGGCCAAGCGTGTCGAGAAGCGGCTTGTAGACGCGGTTCAAAGCGTGGCTTGCCGTGTAGACGGCGAAGCAGATGAAATCGTCGAGCTTCAGCTGATCCTGCATGGTCACCTCCAAAATTGATCGAGTTTATATCGCGCGATAAATAATTGGAAGCGATTTTTATGCATGGCAGATATGTGACAATTTTAATTGTTCGATAAATAATCGTGCACGATATAAATTGCCGTGGCCGCAACGGACACCGAAATGAGAGGATAAGACAATGTCGACCATCAAGACCGCAGTTTCCGCGGCAGCACTGCTCGCAGCTTCCGCCATCGGCGCGCTTGCCGATCCGGTACTGGAACCGACAACGCAGAAGTTCATCGACGGGCTTGCCGGCGGCAAGCCGATCTACACGTTGTCGCCGGCCGATGCCCGCAATGTTCTGGCCGGCGCGCAGAAGGGCGGCGTCAAGAAGCTTGCCGCGCAGGAAGAGAATAAGGTCATCAAGGCAGGCCCGACGGATAACATCAAGCTGCGCATCGTCCGCCCCGAACACGCCAAGGGCACGCTGCCGGTCATTCTCTATTTCCACGGCGGCGGCTGGGTGCTCGGCGATGCCGACACGCATGACCGGCTGGTGCGCGAGATCGCCAATGGCGCCGATGCCGCCGTCGTCTTCGTCGACTACGAACGCTCGCCTGAAGCCCGCTATCCCGTGGCTATCGAGCAGGCCTATGCCGCGACCAAATATGTCGCCGAGCATGCCAAGGAATTCAATGTCGATGCCAGCAGGCTGGCGGTCGCCGGCGACAGCGTCGGCGGCAATATGGCGGCCGTGGTGACGCTGCTTGCCAAGGAGCGCGGCGGTCCTGCCATCGACCAGCAGGTGCTGTTCTACCCCGTCACCGACGCCAATTTCGACAACGGTTCCTATAATGAGTTCGCCAACGGCCCTTGGCTGACCAAGGAGGCGATGAAGTGGTTCTGGAACGCCTACCTGCCCGATGAGGCCAAGCGCAAGGAGCCGACGGCTTCGCCGCTGCAGGCCTCGCTTGAGCAGCTCAACGGCCTGCCGGCGGCTCTCATCATCACCGATGAAAACGACGTGCTGCGCGACGAGGGCGAAGCCTATGGCCGCAAACTCAGCCAGGCCGGCGTCAAGGTCACGTCGATCCGCTACAACGGTACGATCCACGACTTCGTGCTGCTGAATGCGATTGCCGAAACGCCTGCCGCGCGCAGTGCAATTGCCGTCGCCAACGATACGCTGCGCAACGCCCTGCACAAATAGGGTCGATCAATCTCCGGATGGGAGAGGCCCGGCGGTTTCGCCGGGCTTTCTGCTTCTTGGAAGCGACTTGGCAAATTGCCAGGCTTTCTTCCATTTCGGCGTGATCACGCCGTTTGCGGCGCGGATGTTGTTGATGAATTGCAGCGTCGCCGCTTCCCAGGAGTATTGCATGGCGAGCGCATGCGCCTTCTCGCGTGAAGCGGAGAGGGCGGCGAGGCAGGCGGCGCGCAGGTCCATGTCGAGCGCGCCGACCTCGCTGTCTTCGCCGATGATGTCGAGTGGGCCGGTCACCGGATAGGCGGCGACCGGTACGCCCGATGCCAGTGCTTCGAGGATGGTGTTGCCGAAAGTGTCGGTGAGCGAGGGAAAGACGAAGACGTCGGCCTGGGCATAGGCCTGCGCCAGTTCCTCGCCGAACTTCACACCGGCGAAGAAGACTTGGGGATATTGCTTTTCGAGTTCGGCACGCGCCGGGCCGTCGCCGACAACGACCTTCGAGCCGGGCAGATCGAGATCGAGGAAGGCCGGCAGGTTCTTCTCGAGCGCCACGCGGCCGACGGTCATGAAGATCGGGCGCGGCAAGCCGAAGGGTTTTTCTTCGAGCGCCATCGGGCGGAACTGCGTGGCGTCGATGCCGCGGCTCCAGGGCATGAGATTGCGGATGCCCTTTTCCGACAGTTCGCGCGCAAGGCTCGGTGTCGCCACCATGCATCCGGCACCACCATTGTGGAACCAGCGGACGAAGGAATAGAGCCAGCTCTTCGGGATCGGCAGGCGGGCCGCGACATATTCCGGGAAGCGGGTATGGTAGCTCGTCGAAAACGGCATACGGTTCTTCAGGCACCAGCGGCGGGCGGTCAGCCCGAGCGGCCCTTCGGTGGCGATATGCACGTAGGAGGGATTGTGCTTTTCGATCTCGCGGGCAATGCGGCGATAACCGGCGATCGACAGGCGGATCTCGGGATAAGTCGGGCAGGGGATGCTGTTGAAGCGCTCCGGCGTTACCATCGACACCTCGACGCCCATCTTTGCCAACTCGCGATTGGTGTTCTCGATCGAACGCACCACGCCATTGACCTGCGGATGCCAGGCGTCGGTGACGATGACCAGCCTTTCCGGCAGATTTCCGGCGGCTGTGGCATTGGCCCAGCTCTCGCCGCTATAAGTGTTTGCCGGACGTTGCAGCATCTCGCGATTTCCATCCGCGTTGCAGTGATCTGTCAACGCTCAACCCCAAAGCGGGGTTCCGGAACGGCGATTCCCGCTTGCCTATTTTGAGGCATGACCATGATGGAAATATTACAGCCGCATGCCAGCGTTTGCTGGGCATTCAGCGGCTCGATCGCCGCGAATATGTCAGCGGCCGATCCCAGTTTTCAGGCAGAAAGAATAGCGGCGCCGGTCGGGGACCGGCGCCGCTTGGGAGGTTAGGCGGCAGCGGAAGCGGAACCGGCGAGCGGAACTTCCGAGATCGTCTTCAGAACCTGGGAAGCGATCTGGTAGGGGCAGCCCTGCGAGTTCGGGCGGCGATCTTCCAGATAGCCCTTGTAGTCGTTCTTGACGAAGGAATGCGGTACGCGGATCGAGGCGCCACGGTCGGCAACGCCGTAGGAGAACTTGTTCCACGGAGCCGTTTCGTGCTTGCCGGTCAGGCGCTTGTCGTTGTCAGGGCCGTAGACGTTGATGTGGTCCATCAGGTTCTTTTCGAACTGGGCCATCAGCGCCTCGAAATAGGCCTTGCCGCCGACTTCGCGCATGTACTTGGTCGAGAAGTTGCAATGCATGCCCGAACCGTTCCAGTCGGTGTCGCCGAGCGGCTTGCAGTGATACTCGATGTCGATGCCGTATTTTTCGGTCAGGCGCTGCAGCAGATAACGCGCCATCCAGATCTGGTCGGCGGCCTTCTTGGAGCCCTTGCCGAAAATCTGAAATTCCCACTGGCCCTTGGCCACTTCGGCATTGATGCCTTCGTGGTTGATGCCGGCAGCAAGGCAGAGATCGAGATGCTCTTCGACGATTTCGCGGGCGACGTCGCCAACGTTCGAATAGCCGACGCCGGTGTAGTAGGGGCCCTGCGGAGCCGGATAGCCCTGCTCGGGGAAGCCGAGCGGACGGCCGTTCTGGTAGAAGAAATATTCCTGCTCGAAGCCAAACCATGCATCTTCGTCGTCGAGGATGGTGGCGCGAGCATTCGATGCGTGCGGCGTGACGCCATCGGGCATCATGACTTCGCACATGACGAGTGCGCCGTTGGTACGGGCCGGATCGGGATAGATGGCGACGGGCTTCAGCACGCAATCGGAGCTCCGGCCTTCGGCCTGCTGCGTCGACGAGCCGTCAAAGCCCCAGAGCGGAAGCTGTTCCAGCGTCGGGAATGCGTCGAATTCCTTGATCTGCGTCTTGCCGCGCAGGTTCGGGACCGGAGTGTAACCATCGAGCCAAATATACTCGAGCTTAAATTTTGTCATCGTGACTCTCTCAATGCTACGAAGGTGAGCAAATCCGGAGACGATCTCGGCGCATGCACGCATCCGACCGCCAGGGGATGCACCTATTAATGCATGTAGCGTGCCAGTTTGATGCCCGGTTAAGGAAAAATCCCGAATCAGCCGGTTGGCGCCTGTGTTTTTCTGTCTTTGAAAACGGCCTTCGGCACGGCCGAGGGCTGATTCATCAAGAAGAAAGGAGATTTTCCGCTTTGGAACGGGATGAAAATTTGGGCGTTAGCTTAAACTGATGAAGTGTTGAACAAATAGGCGGACGCTTCTCGAGTAGACAGCATATCGATCAATCATATCTATATCGACGCACATAATTTGTGCAATTTGCATAAACTATGTGCATTGTGCTATGGTTTCGGTGCTGAATGTTGATGCGAGAGCTGAATGGAGGCGATCTCATGCCCACGGGTTTCCATCGTGAATCCGCAACGATCTACCAGTTTCCCGTCAAGCCGACGCGGGCCGCGAACCGGTTCGAACGCGCCCGGCTGATGGAACGCGAGGCCGCGGAGGTGTGCGATGCGGCGCTCGATAGCTGCTGGTATCATGACGAGGCGGTTCGCGGGCCGGATCGGCCGACGAAGTCCTGATTTTTCAGTCCCCTCAACCGCGGCGAAATGTCGACCGGCGAGAGAGTTTTGCGCGCAGTCGGACTGTCGTCATGCGCGGGCTCAGCCGGCCCTCAATCCAAGCTTTTCCTTTGCTACCAACGCGCCGTGTTCACTGACGACGCGGGCTGCAACGGCTGCGGCAAAGCCGGCGGCGGAGGTTGCTTGTCCGGTTTCAAGGTAGTGTGCGAGGAAGGCGCCGTTGAAACTATCGCCGGCACTTGTCGTATCAACCACCTTCTCCACCTTTTCGGCCGGAACGAAGGTCTCATCGCCGGAGAAATTCAATCGGACGCCGTCTGCGCCGTTCTTGACAACGATGTCGACGGCGCCGAGTGCACGGTAGCGCTGGATCGTCGCCTCGATGGAGGCGTCACCGAAATGGGCGGCCTCGTCGTCGAAGCTCGGCATGACGAGTACGGAGGAGCGGGCGCCTTCGCTGATCGTCGCGTGCATCACGTCGTAGCTCGCCCAGAGGCGGGGACGGATGTTCGGGTCGAACACCACGAGCTTGCCGGCGGCCTTGGCACGGCGGACTTCGGCCAGCAGCGTCGCGGCGTCTTCCTGCGGAAGAATGGCAAGGGTGATGCCGGAGAAATAGACGACGTCGGCGCTCTCGACCGCCTCGCGCAGGTGGTCGGGATCGGCGGCGAGGCTGCGGGCGGCCGAATTGTCGCGCCAGTAGCTGAACGAGCGCTCGCCGTCCTTCAGGCTGATCATATAGAGGCCGGGCGTCTTGCCCCTGATGCGACGGATGAGGCTCGTGCCGATGCCTGCCTTGTCGATAAAGGCCACCATCTCATCCGACATGGCGTCGTCGCCAAGCGCAGTGAAATAATCGACCGACCAGTCGGGGCCAAGGCAGGCACGGGCATACCAGGCGGTGTTGAAGGTATCGCCGGCAAAACCCTTGCGCAGCAGGCCGTCGCCCGCCTGCGAGAGTTCCACCATGCATTCACCGATCGATAGAAACCGTCTGCTCACCTGATCCTCCCGGCATCGGAGCGCCGCTGATCAACAGGACGCTCTATCGCTTTGAATTGACGCTTCATCCGCTGATACGCGGAGCCGGGCGGGGTGACAAGCGCCGATGTAACGCGAAATGAAAAGCCCGCCTTCGCAGATAAAGCGAAGGCGCGCTCTGGAGAAGAATGTCTATTCGTGGATGGTGTAGCTGCCGAGCTGGCAAAGATCCTGCGTGTCTTCGGTGGTGTCGAGATCCGAATCTTCGTCGAATTCGAAGCGCATGTCGTATTTGCAGACGGTGCGGCCATCGGCGATGGTGATGTTCGCGCTTTCGCCCGGATTGAGAACATTCTCGCCGAAGACGTCTTGTTCCCAGCTGTCGACGCCCGCCGGCGAGCTGTAGAAGCGGGTCAGCACGGAATTGGTTCCGTTGGTGAGCTGGAACTTCAGATCTTCGGCGTGCGACGGCACGGCGGAGGCAGCGATAATCGCGGCCGCAACCGCGATCAATCCGGATAGTTTCGATTTCATATATGCGTTCCCCAGGCCCATGATCAGGCCGATAAGGGTTAACATGCCCTCGGATAAATCTTTCTTATCAGGGGTTTTATACCCCAAAATAGGTCCGCTTCCGGGTTCTGGTCAGGGCCTGTCCATATGATAGCAGGCAGCCTTCTGGCCGGGGCGGACTTCCTCGGTCGGCGGCATTTCGGTGCGACAGATATCGGTCGCCTTCCAGCAGCGGGGAGAGAAGACGCAGCCTTTCGGCGGGTTGAGCGGCGAGGGTGGATCGCCCTGCAGGCGGATGCGGGTGCGCAGGCGTGCGAGCTTCGGATCCGGGATCGGCGCTGCGGAAAAGAGCGCCTGGGTATAGGGATGAGCGGGATGATCGAAGACGGTGGCGCAGTCGCCCGATTCCACCACACGGCCGAGATAGAGCACCAGTACATCGTCCGAGATCAGGCGCACGACGGAAAGGTCGTGGCTGATGAAGATCAGCGTCAGGCCGAATTCCTTGCGCAGCTTGCGCAGGAGCGTGATCACCTGGCCCTGGATCGAGACATCGAGGGCCGAAACCGGCTCGTCGCAGATGATCAGCTTCGGCCTGGTGACGACTGCGCGGGCAATGCCGATACGCTGCGCCTGGCCGCCGGAGAATTCGTGCGGGTAGCGGTTGATCATCTCCGGAACCAGGCCGACGGCGCTCATGATCTCGCGTACACGCTCGGTGCGCGCGGCCTTCGAAAGTTTGGGCTCGAAGACGGTGAGCGGCTCGGCGATGATGTCGCCGACAGTCATGCGCGGGTCGAGCGAGGCGATCGGATCCTGGAAGATGATCTGCATATCGCGGCGCGCCGCGCGCATTTCCTCCTCCGTGAGGTCGAGCAGGTTGCGGCCCTGCCAGAGGATACGGCCCTTCTGCGATTTCAGGAGCCGCAGGATGGAGCGGCCGAGGGTGGATTTGCCGCAGCCGGATTCGCCGACGACGCCGAGCGTGCGACCTTCGGCGAGATCGAAGCTGACATTGTTGACGGCGGTGAGGAAGACCGGCGGCTTGAACAAGCCCTTCGCCGGCAGTTCGAACTGGGTCGTCAGGTTCTCGACCCTCAGAAGCGATCGGTCAGCCATGGTTCAGCAACTCCTCACGACGCGGAAAGGGGTGATAACAGGCGGCGCAGTGGCGCGGCGCCAGGGTTTCGAGCGGCGGTGGACGGTCGATGCAATCGTCCTGGACCTGCGAACAGCGCGGCGAGAAATTGCAGCCCTTCGGCAGGTGCTGCAGGTTCGGCGGGCGCCCGGGGATGACGACGAGGTCGTCGACATCCTGGTCCGGCCGCGGGATCGAGGCATGCAGCGCCGCGGTATAAGGGTGGGCAGGATTGTCGAAAAGTTCGTCGACGGGCGCCTCCTCGACGATGCGGCCGGCATACATGACGGCAACGCGGTCGGCGAGGCCGGCGACCACACCGAGATCGTGGGTGATCATGATGAGCGCCGTGTTCATTTCTGCCGTCAGGTCGTTGAAGAGATCGAGGATCTGCGCCTGGATGGTGACGTCGAGGGCGGTCGTCGGCTCGTCGGCGATCAGGAGCTTCGGCTTGGTGAGCAGCGCCATGGCGATGACGATGCGCTGGCGCATGCCGCCGGAGAGTTCATGCGGATAGAGGTGGAAGCGCCGCGTGGGATCGGGGATACCGACACGCTTCAGCATGTCGAGGGCGGCGTCGGAGGCGGCGCGCGCCGTCAGGCCGCGGTGAACTTCAAGCTGTTCCGTCAGTTGCCGGGAAATCTTCAGCGACGGGTTCAGCGCGGTCATCGGATCCTGGAAGACCATCGCCATATCCTTGCCGCGGATCTGGTCCAGCTCGCGCGGTTTCAGCGACAGCACGTCTTTGTCCTCGAGCAGCGCCTGTCCTGTCGTCCGGCCGTTCTTGGCAAGCAGGCCCATAATGCCGAGGAAGGTCTGGCTCTTGCCGGAGCCGGATTCGCCGACAATGGCGATGCGCTCGCCGCGCCGGACGGTGAGGTTCATGTTCGAGACCGCCTTCACTTCGCCATCCGGCGTCGCGAAGGTGATCGAGTAGTCCTTGAGTTCGAGAAGGATGTCTTTTTCTTGGAGCATTCTATCGATCCTTCGGGTCGAACGCGTCGCGCAGGCCGTCGCCGATGAAGAGCAGGCTGAGCAGCAGCGCCACCAGGAAGCTTGCCGGGAAGATCAGCAGCCAGGGCATGCTTTCCATGGCGTCGGTCCCTTCGGCGATCAGCGTGCCGAGCGAGGTCAGCGGTTCCTGCACGCCGAAGCCGAGATAGGAGAGGAAGCTTTCGGTGGCGATGATTTCGGGCACGGTCAGCGCTGCGAAGATGACGACGGGGCCGACGAGGTTCGGGATGATGTGCTTGACGATGATCTTGAACGGCCGTTGCCCGGATGCGCGGGCCGCCTCGATGAATTCGCGATGTTTGATCGACAGCGTCTGGCCGCGCACGATGCGGGCCATGGTCAGCCATTCCAGCGCGCCGATCGCGGCAAAGAGCAGGTAGACGTTGCGGCCGAAGATCACCATCAGCAGGATGACGAAGAGGATATAGGGAAGCGCATACATGATGTCGACGAAGCGCATCATGATCGCATCCAGCCTGCCGCCGATATAGCCCGATATCGCGCCGTAGAGCACGCCGATGACGACGGAGACGACGGTTGCCGTCAGCGCCACGGCAAGCGAGACGCGGGTGCCGTAGAGTACCCGGGCGAGAAGGTCGCGGCCGTTCGGGTCCGTGCCGAAGTAATGGCCGGTTTCGATCGAGGGCGAGATGCGGAAGGCCGCCCAATCCGGGTCCTCGTAGTTGAAGGGAATGAACCACGGGCCGAGGAAGGCGGCGAGGATCAGGAGCCCCAGGACGGCGATCGAGAGCACGGCGGCCTTGTTGCGCGCCAGGCGGCGCAGCGCATCCCTGGTCAGCGAACGGCCTTCGGGGGCGAGGCCCTCCGCCTCCAGAAGCTCCTGGGCGAGCAGTTCGCGTTTTGCGGGGTTGAGGATCATCGGTTTCTCACTTTCGGATCGAGCCACGCATAGGCGATATCGACGAGAAGGTTCAGGAACACGATCAGCACCATGTAGAAGATGACCGTACCGAGAACCATGCCGTAATCACGGTTCAACGCCGCATTGACGAAGTAGCGGCCGATGCCGGGCAATCCGAAGATGCTCTCGACGACCAGCGAGCCGGTGAGAAGGTAGCTTGCCGCCGGTCCGAGATAGGAGACGACAGGCATCAGCGCAGGTTTCAGCGCGTGGCGCATCACCGTCAGCCGCGGGCCGATGCCCTTGGCCTTGGCGGTACGAATGAAGTTCTGGTTCATCACCTCGATCATCGAGCCGCGAGTGATACGCGAGATGCGACCGGCATGCGGCAGGGCCAGAACGACGATCGGCAGGATCAGGTATTTGATCGAGCCGTCACCCCAGCCGCCCACCGGAAACCAGCCGAGGTGGATGCCGAAGATCAGCTGCAGGATCGGTGCGATCAGGAAATTCGGCAGCACGACGCCGACCAGGATGAGGCTGCCCAGAATGTAGTCCGGCGTCTTGTTCTGGTAGAGCGCCCCAAGACAGCCGACGGCCACGCCGACGATGATGGCAATCAGGAAGGCTGCGGTGCCGATGGTGAAAGTATAGGGCAGACCGATCATGATCTGCTGGGCGACGGTGAAATCCTCACTGGCGAAGGAGGGGCCGAGATCGCCCCGTAGCAGATCGCCGACATAAATCAGGTACTGCTGGATCAGCGGCTTATCGAGGTTGTAGTGGACCGCGAGGTTTTTCAGGATCACCGGCGGCAATGGCCTTTCGCCATCGAACGGGCCGCCGGGGGCAAGGCGCAAAACGAAAAAACAGGCTGTGACGGCGATCCACAGAACGGGGATCGTCGATAGCAGGCGACGGAGGGCGTATTTGATCATGATCGTGGGCCGGTCCTTTCCGCAGGGCGCGGAAAGGACCGTTTTCCCTTACTCTTTCATCGACAGCCAGCGGGTGCGGTGGATGTCCTGAATGTTGTCGACGAAGCCTTCGATCTTCGGCGAAACGACGTTCTTCGAAACATAGTAGTAGATCGGCAGGGCGGCAGAATCATCCAACGCCAACTGCTCGGCCTTCTTGAACATTGCAGCGCGCTTGGTGAGGTCCGTCTCGGCGTTGCCGTCCTTGATCAGCTTGTCGTACTCGGGATTAGACCAGCGGCCGTAGTTCATCTGGACGCCTGTCACCAGCAGGTTCAGGAAATTATCCGGATCATTGTAATCGGCGAGCCAGCCGGCGCGGCCGATCTGTACTTCGCCGCGCTGCAACTGATCATAGTGCACTTTGGTCTCGGCATTGACGAGTTCGACATTGACGCCGAGCGGCTTCCACATGGAGGCGATCGCTACGGCGATGCGTTTATGGTTGTCGTTGGTGTTGTACTTGAGTTCGGCAGTCAGTGGATGATCCGGGCCGAAACCGGCTTCCTTCAGCAGCTTTTTGGCTTCTTCGACCTTGTCCTTATAGGGAAGATCTTTCCAGGAAACGTAGGCCGGCTCGCCGTAGTTTGCCGTGCCCGGCGGAACCCAGGAATAGGCCGGCAGTTCGCCGGTGCCGAGAATCTGCGGGCCGATGACTTCGCGGTTGATCGCCATGGAGAGAGCCTGGCGCACGCGCTTGTCGGCGAAGGGCGGCTTGGTCGAATTGATGACGTAGTAGTAGAGGCCGGAGAAGGGAGCGACATGCGCCTGGCCAGGCAGGTTCTTTTTCATCCACTCGTACTGGTCTGTCGGGAAGTCGGTCAGGATGTCGAATTCACCGGCGCGGTAGCGTTTCAGCGCGGCTTCCTGGTCTTCGAGCACGAAGAATTTGGCGCCGTCGATCTTCAGGTCCTTGGCGCCGTACCACTGATCGTTCTTGACCGTCGTGACATGGGAGCCCGGAACCCATTCGACCGGCTTATAGGGGCCATTGGTGACGATATTGCCGATCTTGACCCAATCCTGCCCCTTCGCCTCGACGACATGTTTGGGCAGCGGATAGGCGGTGTAATGCATCAGGGCATTGAGAAAATAAGGGGTCGGGTTTTCGAGGGTGATCTCCAGCGTCTTGTCGTCGATCGCCTTGACGCCGAGCTGATTGAGATCGGTGATTTCACCCTTGTTGATCTTTTCGGCGTTCTTGATGGTGAACTGCAGATAGGCATAGTCGGCGGCGTTTTTCGGGTCGACGAGGCGCTGGAAGGCGAAGACGAAGTCTCCTGCCGTTACCGGCTGGCCATCGGACCACTTGATGCCGTCGCGAAGCTTGAAGGTGTAGACTTTGCCGTCCGGTGAAATCGTCCAGCTTTCGGCCTGGCCGGGGATCGGATTGTCCTTGGCGTCTTCGGTGACGAGGCCTTCGAAGATGTCGCCGGCGATGCGGTTTTCCCAGTCGCCCGAAAGTTTCTGCGGATCGAGCGACTGCGGGTCGCCACCATTGTGAATGTTGAGCGTGGCCGCATGGGCTGAAAACGCCAGCAATGTGCCAAGCATTGCGGAGGCGAGAAATTTTTTCGTGAACTGGTTCATCGTGGGTCCACCTTTCTAGGCTTTGCGCCTTTATTAGACATCTGTTCCCGGCATTTGACCTCTTACGTGCAGGTCAGTGCGCACCTTATCGCAAAGGAATCGCGTTGCAACCCCAAATCCGGCGGCTGGAAACGGGTTGTGGACAAGCCTATATACGTCTCCCCCTTGTCGGATCGCGACGACCTGTTGCGACATCGGCGGCACTTTCATAACGGCTTGATGTGGTTGTCTTTTGTTTCGTCCGCTTTAGTGTGGCGAGCACAAACAAGCGGGAGACGTAACCGATGGCATTGCAGACGGGCGGGAATGCGGACTGGTGGCGCGGCGCGGTGATCTATCAGGTCTATCCGCGCTCGTTTCAGGACACGAACAGCGACGGTCTCGGCGACCTCAAGGGCATCACCCGCCGGCTGCCGCATATCGCCAGCCTCGGCGTCGATGCGATCTGGCTCTCGCCCTTCTTCAAATCGCCGATGGCGGACATGGGTTATGACGTTTCCGATTATTGCGACGTCGACCCTATCTTCGGCACGCTTGCCGATTTCGACGAGATGATGGCCGAGGCGCACAGGCTCGGCATCAAGGTCGTCATCGACCAGGTCATCTCGCATACATCGGACCGGCATCCCTGGTTTGTCGAGAGCCGGGCGAGCCGCACCAACCCCAAGGCGGACTGGTATGTCTGGGCCGATCCGAAACCGGATGGGACTGCGCCGAACAACTGGCTGTCGATCTTCGGCGGCCCGGGCTGGGAGTGGGACGGCGTGCGCCGGCAATATTACCAGCACAATTTCCTCACCTCGCAGCCGGACCTCAATTTCCACAGCAGCCAGGTGCAGGATGCGGTGCTGGAGACGGTAAAGTTCTGGCTCGACCGCGGCGTCGACGGCTTCCGGCTGGATACGGTCAATTATTATTTCTGCGACAAGCAACTCAGAAGCAATCCGCCGCACGAGCCCGATACGGATGACGGCGGCCTCGATGCGCCCGATACCAACCCCTACGGCATGCAGAACCATCTCTACGACAAGACCCAGCCGGAGAATATCGGCTTCCTCAAGCGCTTCCGGGCACTGCTCGATCAATATGAGGACCGCACGACCGTCGGCGAAGTCGGAGACGGCGCGCGCTCGCTGAAGACGGTGGCGGCCTATACGGGCGGCGATGACAAACTGCACATGTGCTACACCTTCGATCTGCTGGGGCCGGAATTCACCGCCCCGCATATTCGCGGCTGCGTCGAGGCTTTTCAGAAAGCCGTCACGGACGGCTGGGTCTGCTGGGCTTTCTCCAATCACGACGTCATGCGCCATGTCAGCCGTTTCGCGCTGACCGAGGAGGAGCGGCCCGTCATCGCCAAGCTCGCGATCTCGGTGCTTGCGGCGCTGCGCGGCTCGATCTGCCTCTATCAGGGCGAAGAGCTCGGCCTGCCGGAGGCGGAACTTGCCTTCGAGGATCTGCGCGACCCCTACGGCATCCGCTTCTGGCCGGCCTTCAAGGGCCGTGACGGATGCCGCACGCCGATGCCGTGGGAAGCCGGGAAGGCGCATGCGGGCTTTACCTCTGCCGAAAAGAGCTGGCTGCCGGTGCCTTATGAGCAGGCAGCCCTTTCCGTCGATACGCAGGAGGCGAGCGACAGCTCCGTGCTGCAGCACTATCGCAGGACGCTCGCCTTCCGAAAAAACCACCCTGCGCTGGTCGACGGCGAGATGACTTTCATCGGCACCAACCAGGACCTGCTCGCCTTCACTCGCGAGAAGGGCGGAGAAAAGCTGCTCTTCGTTTTCAACCTGACTCGCAAGCCGGCGGAATTCCGCCTGCCGGAGGGCATGGTGCTGGGCGAGTCGCTGGAGATGCCGGGCTTTGAAGCGGCGTCAGCTTCGGGGCTGGTGAAGCTTGCCGCGCTGGATGGGTTCTGTGCGCGGATTTGAGGATTATTTCAGCAACTTGTCGTAATCCGCATGGGAGCCGATCCAAAACCAGATGACGTCGTCGCCATCCCTGATGGCTAAAGCTCTCCAGGACGTGCCAACGCGCGCCGACCAAAAGCGGCCGACGCGCTTGAAGTGCAGGGATGGATGTCTGGGATCTTGTTTGAGCAGATCGAAATTTTCGTCGGCCAGCTTCCGCATCTGCTCAGGCAAGCCGTCATAGGCCTCCCAGAAGGAGGGAGTTGCATGGTGTTTCAAAGCGGTCTTGTCTTTCCGGCACGAAAATCCGCCAAGGCCTTCTCCGCGAAACGATCGAGCTTGCCGCTCGCGGCGTCCGCTTCCATCTGTCGATTCCAGCGTTCGGCCTGAAGGGCTTCAAACCACGTGGAAAAGGCTTCGAACTCCTGCTTGTCGAGTTCGGTCACCGATCTTTCAATCTGTTCCAGCTTGGTCATGATTTGCTCCAGCGATATCGCAAAATAGGCGCTGGCGCGGAATTTGCCAAGGATTCCATCACCCGATCAGCGCGAACTTGTCCACATCAACCATGCCGCGGTCGGATATCTTCAGGTGCGGGATAACCGGCAGCGGCAGGAAGGCCAACTGGAGGAAGGGTTCTTCCAGCGTGGCGCCGAGTGCGAAAGCGGCCTTGCGCAGATGGTGCAGCGTATCGCGGACCGTCTCGTAGGGCTCGAGGCTCATCAGGCCGGCAATGGGCAGGGCGATTTCGCCGGTGACCTTGCCGTCCTCGACGACGACAAAGCCGCCCTTGATCTCGCCGAGGCGGTTTGCGGCGCGCGCCATGTCGTCCTCGTCGACGCCGACGACGCAGATATTGTGGCTGTCATGGCCGACGGTAGAGGCGATCGCGCCCTTCTTCAGGCCGAAGCCTTGGACGAAGCCGTTGGCGTGGTTGCCGTTCTTGCCGTGGCGCTCGATGACGGCAACCTTGATGATGTCGTTGGCAAGGTCGACCGAAGTCTCGTTGCCCTTGACGGGAAGGCGATAGCGGCGATGCTCGGTGATGATCTTGCCGGGCATGACGCCGATGACCGATGTTTCGCCCTCCCTGGCCGGCACGCCGAAATGAGCGGCGTTGACGGGCCGGGCCTTGACGCTGTCGAGGCCGATCGGGGCAACCGGCCTGCGCGTGGAAAAGAGCGCGTCGGTGACACGGCGGCCAGCGGAGAAGACCATATCGGCGCGGCAGTCTTCCAGACTGTCGAGAACCACGAGATCGGCGCGCCAGCCCGGCGCCACCAGGCCGCGGTCCCGGAGTCCTAAAGCACGGGCGGCCGAGATCGAGGCGGCGCGATAGATCGCCAGCGGCTCGACGCCGTTGGCGATCGCCGTGCGGATCATATGATCGAGATGGCCCTGTTCGGCGATATCGAGCGGATTGCGGTCGTCGGTGCAGAGAGCGAGGTAGGGGGAAAGCCGCTCGGTGATGATCGGGATCAGCGCGGCGAGGTCCTTGGACACCGAACCCTCGCGCACCAGGATATGCATGCCCTTGCGGATCTTTTCCAGTGCTTCGGCTGCGGTCGTGCATTCGTGCTCGGTGCGGATGCCGGCCGAGAGATAACCGTTGAGATCCTTGCCGGAGAGAAGCGGCGCGTGCCCGTCGATATGGCCGCCCTCGAAGGCGTCGAGCTTGGCCATGCAGACGGGATCCTTGTGGATTACGCCGGGGAAATTCATGAATTCGGCAAGGCCGATGACCTTCGGATGATGGCGGTAGGGCAGCAGACGCTCGATCGGCAAGTCGGCGCCTGAGGTTTCGAGATGCGTCGCCGGTACGCAGGAGGAGAGCTGGACGCGGATGTCCATGATCGTTTCCAGGGCGGATTCGAGAAAGAATTCGATGCCGGCGGCTCCGAGCACATTGGCGATTTCATGCGGATCGCAGATCGCGGTGGTGACGCCATAGGGCAGGACGCAGCGATCGAATTCATGCGGCGTCACCAGCGAGGATTCGATGTGCAGATGCGTGTCGATGAAGCCGGGAACGACTATTTTGCCCGATATGTCGATCTCAGTCTCGCCCTCGTAATCACCCGAGGTGCCGACGATGCGGTCGGCGCCGATGGCGATGTCGGAGCGGACGACTTCGCCGGTGACGAGATCGAAGAAGCTGCCGCCCTTCAGCACGATATCGGCAGGCACGCGGCCCACACCCTGGTCGATGAGACGTTCGAGTCTGTTGGTCATGGCACCGCTCACATTGCAACCGATTCCGGAACTTATAACCGATCTGCGGCAACATGCGATGCCACAAACGAAACCGGGCGCCATATGGCGCCCGGTCGCAGTCTCTATACTTTGACTTATTCCGCAGCGACGATCTTGCCGCCTTCCCACTTGTAGAGCGAGAAGCTCTGCGAAGTCAGGTCGCCGGTTTCGCCGTAGGTGACCTTGCCGATAGCGGTCGGGATTTCCTTGCCGTCTTTCAGCGCAGCCGCGACGGCTTCCGCGTCCTCGGCGCTGCCGGCCTTCTCGATGCCGGCTTTCAGCACTTCGACAGCAGCATAGGCGTTGAGCGTGAAGGCTTCGGCCGGGATGTTCTTGGCGGCGAGCGCATCGGAGGCAGCCTTGGAATCCGGGTTCTTGGTGGCGTCTGATGCGTTGGTGAACAGCGTGCCGGCCGCCGCATCCGTGCCGATCGCCCAGAATTCGGTATTGGAAAGGCCGTCGCCGCCGATGATCGTTGCGTTGGCGGCGAGGTCATGCAGCTGCCGGGCGAGCAGGCCGCCTTCCGGGTGGTATCCGCCGAAATAGACGACGTCGACCTTCTCGGACTTGATGCGGGTGGTGAGCGCGCTGAAATCCTTGTCGCCGGGGGTGATCGCGTCATTGACGACTTCGGTGATGCCGCCCGCGTTCAGCGTCGCCTTGAAGGCGTCGGCGAGGCCCTTGCCATAGGCGCCCTTGTCGTTGACGATGGCGACGCGTTTGTCCTTGAAATTTTTCAGCACGTATTTGGCGGCGACTTCGGCCTGCTGGTCGTCGCGGCCGCAGGTGCGCAGCACGTTGGTGAGGCCGCGCTTGGTGAGATCGGGGGCCGTGGCGGTCGGGGTGACCATCAATACGCCGTTTTCAGCCAGAACGTCCGAAACCGGGATGGCAACGCCTGATGTGACCGGGCCGACGACGAAGCGGATGCCGTCGCCGACGACCTTGTTGGCGGCGGAAACGCCCTGCTTCGGCTCGCCGGCATCGTCGGCCAATTCGAGGACGACCTTCTCGCCGAGAATCCCGCCCTTCTTGTTGATCTCGTCGACGGCGGCCTGGGCGCCGTTCTTCACCTGGTCGCCATAGGCGGCGACGGGGCCGGTCA
The DNA here is from genome assembly GCF_000172795.2 of Rhizobium sp. CIAT894. NCBI lineage: Bacteria > Pseudomonadati > Pseudomonadota > Alphaproteobacteria > Hyphomicrobiales > Rhizobiaceae > Rhizobium > Rhizobium sp. CIAT894. The sequence continues at coordinate 3,190,402 of NZ_CP020947.1, read as the reverse complement.
GCGGCGCGATCAGGCCGATGGTGATATCGGCATGGGCGAGCGGCGCAAAGGCGAGCGACGCGACCAGGGTCGCCGTCAATGTCTTGAGGGTCATAGTCTGTCTCCTTGGATGGGGTCCTTCGACCCGCGATGAGGTGCCGCGCCGGATTTTCCGATCATTCAACAGCCCTTCGGGCTGTGCCAAGGACGATCGACAAGGGCGCGATCAGCGAACCTGCCGGCCATGTTTGACTCGGCGGAGGCTCATGACAGGATTTCTAAGAATTTTGACGGGATTTCGCAAGATCATAACAAAACGGAGGAGAAATTGGGTCGATCCCGCCGGAAATTCAATCGAAATGGTTCTTTTTGTCGTGGTTTTGCGTTTTTTTGAGGCCGAGCTGCCAGGTGCAAACTCTGGTCGAGAAGGAAACCCGAATTCATGCGGCTCCTTCATATCTGGCATTAACCGTTAATTCGGTGGATTGTAGTAGAAGCATGCGACACGCAAATAGTGCTGCACTGCAAACGAAAGCTCCACGAATTATTGAGACGTATCGGGACTAGAGATCTGAATGCTCAAGCGTATCGACGCCAATCAGGTGCGTATCGGAATGTTTGTAGAGGCTATCGAGGGCCTGTGGCAGGATCCGCTTTTGTCGAAGCGCAGATTTTCCATTCGTCGTGAGCTCGACGCCGCAAAAATTCGGAAGTGCGGCACTGCCGTCGTCGTCATCAACACCAGCAAGGGCCTCGATACCAATGGGCTGCCGGGTCGTGACACCGAGGTCGATAGCAAGGCGGCGCGCGAAACCGTCCAGAAATCCGTACAGATGCTGGAGGAGGTTTTCGGCCGCGTGAAAAATGGTGAGGGAGTCACCTTCGAGCAAGTGGCGCCGGTGATTTCCTCCGTCTCCAAGTCGATGGATGAGAACCCTTCCGTTTTCCTGAGCGTGACGCGTCTGAAATCAAAAGACGAAGTGACGTTCCTCCATTCGATTTCGGTGAGTGCGCTGATGATCCTTTTCAGCCGTCATCTCGCACTCGATGAGGCAACGGTTCAGATACTCGGCACCGCCGGGTTGCTGCACGATGTCGGCAAGCTCGAAATTCCGCTGGAGATCCTGACCAAGGAAGGGCGCCTGGAAGAGGATGAGATCGGCTTGATGCGAAGGCATCCGGAGCAAGGACACGCAATCCTGCTGCGGCAGGAGGGCCTGTCTGAGATCGTTCTCGACGTCTGCCTCAATCACCACGAACGCACCGACGGCAAGGGCTATCCGCGTGGGCTGTCCGGCAGCGCGATCAGCTTGTATGTGCGTATTGCGACGATCTGTGATGTCTATGACGCCGTCACCTCGGTACGGCCTTACAAGGCGCCATGGAGTGCCAGCGATGCATTGAAATGGATGATGGGTGTCGAAGGGCACTTCGATCGCCGGCTCCTGAAGAAATTTGCCCTCTGCCTCTCCATCGCCTCAGTGATCTGAATTTTCTTTCCATAAACGAAAAGCCCGCGAGGACGATGTCCGTCGCGGGCTGCGGTATTGAAAGTCTTCCGAGCGTCTTCAAATATTGTTCTGCAGGATGGTCCGCAGCTTGCTGAACAGTTCGTCGATGTGGTGCTTCTCGATGATCAGCGGCGGCGAGAGTGCGATGATATCGCCGGTGGTGCGGATCAGCAGGCCGCTTTCATAGGCTTTCAGGAAAGCGGTGAAGGCGCGCTTGGTCGGCTCGCCGGCGATCGGATCGAGTTCGATCGCGCCGATCAGGCCGGTATTCCTGATGTCGATGACATTGGGGCAGTCCTTCAGCGAATGCAGCGCGTCGGCCCAGTAGTCGGAAAGCTCGGCGGCGCGGGTCAGCAGCCCCTCTTCCTTGTAGGTGTCGAGCGTAGCAAGCGCGGCAGCGGAGGCAATCGGATTGCCGGAATAGGTGTAGCCGTGGAAGAACTCGATCATGTGCTCCGGGCCGTTCATGAAGGCATCATGGATCTCGGAGGTGACGAAGACGGCGCCCATCGGAATGACGCCGTTGGTCAGTCCCTTGGCGGCGGTGATCATGTCGGGCTTGACGTCGTAATATTGCGCGGCAAAGGGGGCGCCGAGGCGGCCGAAGCCGGTGATGACCTCGTCGAAGATCAGAAGGATGCCGTGCTTGGTGCAGATTTCGCGCAGCTTCTGCAGGTAGCCTTTCGGCGGGATCAGCACGCCGGTGGAGCCGGCCACCGGCTCGACGATGACGGCGGCGACGGTGGAGGCGTCATGCAGGGTGACGATCCGTTCGAGTTCGGTGGCGATATCGCCGCCATGCTCGGGCTCGCCGCGGGTGAAGTTGTTTTTGCCGGGCTGGTGGGTGTGCGGCATGTGGTCGACGCCGGTCAAAAGCGTGCCGAACATCTTACGGTTGGTGACGATGCCGCCGACGGAGATGCCGCCGAAATTGACGCCGTGATAGCCGCGTTCGCGGCCGATCAGGCGGAAGCGTGAGCCATTGCCTTTCACGCGATGATAAGCAAGCGCCACCTTGAGCGCCGTCTCGACGGATTCGGATCCGGAATTGGTATAGAGAACGTGATCCAGGCCTTCCGGCGCAATATCGACCAGGCGGTTGGCCAGCTCAAAGGCCTTGGGATGGCCGAGCTGGAAAGCCGGCGCGTAATCGAGCTCGCCGGCCTGTTCGCGGATCGCCTCGGTGATCTTCGGGCGGCAGTGGCCGGCATTGACGCACCAGAGGCCGGCGGTGCCGTCCAGCACCTGACGGCCGTCATGGGTCGTATAATACATATCCTTGGCGCCAACGAACAAACGCGGTTCCTTCTTGAACTGGCGATTTGCTGTGAACGGCATCCAGAAGGCGCGAAGATCGTTGGGTGCATTGAGGCGATTGGACATGCTGTTCTCCTGGCCGCTGACGGCCCGTTTCCGGGGCTTCACGCCCATATTTTGACTGTCCGGTCAAATTATCAGGGCTTCCCAAGGCGTCAACGGGAAAAGTCCCGAAGCTTGCTTCCGGCAGGAGGCTCAAATTGCTTCGGTCCGCCGCGCCAATAACGGGGTCAGGGGATGTCAAAATAAAGATACGACCGGCAAACGTGAAATTTGCCGGTCGTACGAAAGGTTCAGGTGCTGAAATATCGTTGCCGTGCCTCCGGGAACATTCCCTTACGCCACGGCATCGTGCCGACATTCATGTCAGCGCTATCATCATGCCGCGGATCTGTTCCTGCTCGGCACGAGGTAGATGTCTTCGAGCGTCGCCAGGATCTTCATCACCGATTCGGAGGTGCTCGAATAATAGATGGTTTGCGCGTCTCGGCGGGTCTTGACCAGCTTTTGAGCGCGCAGCTTCGACAGGTGCTGAGAGAGAGCCGACTGGCTGAGGCCGACCTGCGTTGCAAGCGCGCCAACGGCCACTTCGCCCTTCACGAGGCTACACAGGATCAGCAATCTCTTGGGGTTGGCCATGGCCGACAATAACGCTGCCGCCACATTCGTGTGTTCGGCCAAATCAGTGGTTTCCATATTGTTATCTTCCTAATGCGAAACGTACATCACGTGTGTTGGCACAGGCCGCCTGTCGCGATTTTCACCCACACCTAAAAACTAGCAACTAGGGTCGAAGATTGTATATACCTAAATTTAAGGTATCGAGTATGCTATTTTAGATATGTTTGAACAAATGTGATCGGCCTCTCCAACGAGGGTTTCGAATTCATATCGCAGCAGAAAATCGCCGGAAATGAGGTCGAAACCTGAGGGATCGATACCACAAATGCGCCAGGAAGCCGATTCCGGCGCGTTTAACCTGCTAGCGAGGGTCTCGGCCACGTCAGGGTGGCGTTCTACTAAATCTCGCACTGCTTCTGCTGCTCCGGCGGCGATTTCCTCATTCGCGGCGGATTGGATGACGAGATCGTTTCCATCGAGTTGATAGGCGCGGCCGAAGCCGCCATTGAGGCTGGCCAATTCCGGTTTGAGACGGAAAAAGAGAAAATCAGGAAAATCGATATAAAGCTCTGCCTTGGTATGGCGAGAGAGAAAACGCGTGCGGATACGCTCGTAGAACGCGTGGCCACGCTCGACCGGCTCCGCCAGGCATTGGGTCGTCAGACGGGGGTAGGCGAGAGGATCGCCTTTGCCGGGCTCGCCGGTGAGCAGCGAGGCGCGCGCGTCCCTGGCGAGCGCTCTCGTATGGGCCGACAGCTTCGAAACAAGAATGACAGGACTGCCGTCAATATCGGTGGCGACGAGCACGCGGCTGGCGAAAGGAAAACCGGTCTGAGGGTCGAGAACGGCAAGCGCCGCGTGCCGCGCAGAGCGCAGCAGCACGCGGCCGAGCCTGCGGGCCTCGTCGTCGGTTTCGCGTATGGGCGAGGGCTGATCCTTCATATCCGCTTTGTGGCAAAGCGGATCGAAAACATCAAGCGTCCTCCTTACGACGATGGCGGGTGAGGCCGGCGACGATATCCTGGGCGGTGATGGTGCCGATGACCGCGCCGTTTTCCACGATGCCGATGCTGCCCGGCTGGCGGGCGAGTACGTCTAGGACATCGACGAGCGGGGTTGTGGCCCGGGCGGTGGCGCTGACGCTCATGCCGGCGGCGGTCTGGCCGAGGCCGGGCTGCATCACGTCGGCCGCCGTCAGCATGTTGATCGGATTGAGATGCTGCACGAAATCGGCGACATACTGATCGGCGGGGTTCTTGACGATGTCGTGCGGCGTCCCGCACTGGATGATCCGCCCGCCCTCCATGATGGCGATGCGGTTGCCGATGCGGAAGGCCTCGTCGAGATCGTGGCTGACGAAGAGGATGGTCTTCTTCAGCCGCCGCTGGAACTCAAGGAGTTCGTCCTGCAGGCGGGTGCGGATCAACGGGTCGAGCGCCGAGAAAGGCTCGTCCATGAGCAGAATCGGGGCGCCGGTGGCAAAGGCGCGGGCAAGCCCGACGCGCTGCTGCATGCCGCCCGAGAGTTCGTTGACCTTGCGATCCGCCCATTTTGTCAGGTTGACGAGTTCGAGCTGCTCGCCGATGCGGACCTTGCGTTCAGCCTCCGGCATGCCCGCGAGCTCAAGCCCGAAGCCGACATTCTCCGCGACCGTGCGCCAGGGCAGGAGGGCGAACTGCTGGAACACCATGGAGACGGTGTGGGTGCGCAGGTCGCGCAGGGCTTTGGCACTGCATTTGTAAGGGTTGACGGGGCCGGTGTTCGTGGAGACCGAAACGTCGCCGCGCACCACGGGAGCGAGCCCGTTGACGGCGCGCAGAAGCGTCGATTTTCCCGAGCCGGAAAGGCCCATCAACACGAGGATCTCGCCTTCCTCGATCGTCAGCGAGGCATTGGCGACGCCCAGCACCAGGCCGGTCGCAGCACCGATCTCGTCGCGCGTTTTGCCCTGGTCGGCCATGGCAAGGGCGGTTTCCGGCCGGTCGCCGAAGATGATGCTGACATTCTTGAAGTCTATCGCTGTCATGCGCCGTCTCCTTCGTCGCCTGCGCGGAATATGCGGTCGAGAATGATCGCCAGGATGACGATACAGAAACCTGCATCGAAGCCTTTGGCGATATTGACGGTGTTCAGCGCGCGCACGACAGGCACGCCAAGTCCGGGGGCGCCGACGAGTGCGGCGATGACGACCATCGACAGCGACAGCATGATGGTCTGGGTGAGGCCTGCCATGATCTGCGGCGCGGCGAAGGGAAGCTCGACCTTGCGCAGCACCTGCATCGGCCGCGCGCCGAAGGCGACGGCTGCTTCGACCAGGGATGGCGGCGTCGAGATGATGCCGAGGCGTGTCAGCCGGATGGGCGCAGGGATCGCGAAGATGACGGTCGCGATCAGGCCCGGCACCATTCCGAGGCCGAACAGAATCAGCGCCGGGATCAGATAGACGAATGTCGGGATCGTCTGCATGAGATCGAGCACCGGGCGCATGGCGGCATAGACCCAAGGGCGGCGGGCGGCGGCGATCCCGAGCGGAATGCCGATCACCATACAGACGAAGGTGGCGGCGAGCACGAGGGCGAGCGTTTCCGTCGTCTCCTTCCAATAGTCCTGGTTCACGATGAGCAGCAGCCCAAGACAGGTGAAGGCGGCGATCGCGATCGACCGGCGCAGCCAAAAGGCGATGGCGGTGATGGCGGCGATAACGATCAGCGGGTGCGGTTTCTGCAGGACGAAGAGCAGGCCGTCTATGGCGCTCGACAGCAGGAATGCCAGCTGATTGAAGAACCACTCGCCGTTCGAGGTCAACCAGTCCACGAAGGACTTGGCCAAAGGGCCGATGGGAATCTTAAAGTCGGTGATCCAATTCAAGAGCGCGCCTATCCAGAAAAAATCAACAATGGGACAAAAATGAAACGGGGCGGCGAGCCGCCCCGTTCATATCATCAAAGGCCGAGGCCGGTCTTGGCGGCCGCCAGCGCGTCGCCCTTGCCATCGCGGGTCGTGACGCCGGCGAGCCAGGGCTCGATGGCGGAAGGATTGGCCTTCAGCCATTCGGAAGCCGCAGCTTCCGGCTCTTTGCCGTCATTGAGAATCTTGCCCATGATGTGGTTCTCCATGTCGAGGGAGAACGTCAGGTTCTTCAGCATCTTGCCGATGTTAGGGCATTCGTCGAGATAACCGGCGCGCACGTTGGTAAACACCTTGGCGCCGCCGAAGTCGGGGCCGAAGATATCGTCGCCGCCGGTCAGATAGGTCAGCTTGAAGTTGGTGTTCATCGGATGGGGTTCCCAACCGAGGAAAACGACGGGCTTACCGGCCTTGTCGGCACGGGCGACCTGGGCGAGCATGCCCTGTTCTGAGGATTCGACGACTTCCATATCCTTGAGGCCGAAAGTGTTCTTTTCGATCATGTCCATGACGAGGCGGTTGCCGTCATTGCCAGGCTCGATCCCGTAGATCTTGCCGTCGAGATCGTCCTTGTGAGCGGCGATATCCTTGAAGTCCTTGATGCCGAGGTCTGCACCCTTGGCGTTGGTGGCGAGCGTGTACTTGGCGCCGACGAGGTTGGGGCCGAAGGATTCGACCGACTTGTCGTCGAGATAGGGACGGACGTCCTTCTCCTGCGTCGGCATCCAGTTGCCGAGGAAGATGTCGATGTCCTTGTTCTTCAGCGAGGTATAGGTGACCGGCACCGAGAGAACCTTGACGTCGGTCTGATAGCCGATGCTCTTCAGGACGACGGATGCGGTAGCCGTGGTGGCGGTGATGTCAGTCCAGCCGACATCCGAGAAGTGGACGGTGGAGCAGCTGTCGGGATCGGCGGCGAAAGCGGCGGTCGCAACGGAGAGGGCGGCGACGGCAGTTGCAGTGACGAGTTTGAATGCGCTTGTTGTTTTCATTTTAGACTCCCAGTCTTTAGGTCCCCAAGCCAATCACCAATAGCCGAGTTTGACAAGCGACCTCCGTGTGTTTGCGTCGTATCGACGGGTGCGATTGCGACGTCTGCAGATTTTTCGTTCTGTCCGGTTTTCGAGGCTTTCGGCGGTTTCTGGGCGTCGATTCCTGTGATTATTGCCGCTACGGGGCTTTTCTTTGCCAGTTGGAGCTTTCAATAAACCGATTAAGGAGAAATCGGATGGCAAAGCTCTATTTCAACTACTCGACGATGAACGCCGGCAAGTCGACGATGCTGCTGCAGGCCTCCTATAATTATCAGGAGCGCGGCATGCGCACGGTGCAACTGATCGCCGCCTTCGATGAGCGCGCCGGCCGCGGCGTTATCGGCTCGCGGATCGGGCTGGAGGCGAGCGCCATTCCCTTCGAGCCGGACGAGGACCTGTTCCAACTGATTGCGAGCTTGAGCGGAGACGGGGCGCCGATCGCCTGTGTCTTCGTCGACGAGGCGCATTTCATGACGCCTGTCCATGTCTGGCAGCTTGCCCGGGTCGTCGACAGGCTCGGCATTCCCGTGATGGTCTACGGGTTGAGGACGGATTTTCAGGGCAAGCTGTTTCCGGCCTCGCAGGAGCTGCTGGCGATCGCTGATGAAATGCGCGAGGTGCGCACGATCTGCCATTGCGGGCGCAAGGCGACGATGGTGGTGCGGCTCGACGCGGCGGGGAACGTGCTGCACGAAGGCGCGCAGATCGATGTCGGCGGCAATGAGAAATATGTCTCGCTCTGCCGCAGGCATTGGGATGAAGCAATGAACGGGGCCTGGATCGCCGAGCCGGTCTGAGGTCGCGACGTCGCCTGTTTTCTTTGGCGCGGCAAACGATGTGGTTTTATTTTACGCAATGCCGGACGGAAAACCGTTTCGCACTTTTCCCCGAATTGCACTAGCTTGGCAAGCACGAGATTCCCTGGAGAGCCTGGTGCGCAAACCTCCGCCATTCGACAGCCAGTACGAAGCCGCAGGCGGCCTTGCCGAGAGGATTGCGGCCGACGGAGCCTATTGCGTGGCCTGCATCCGTGCGTTCAACGGTGACGAAGTGCGGTTGGCCGACGAGATCTTTCTCGAACAGAATGGTCGTTTCCAGGCCCATATCGCCGACAATGCGGCGTTGGATGCACTGCTTGCCGAACTGGTCTTTTCGCTCGACCGGATGACGGCCGAGGTTTCGGCCGATCTCGACAGGTTCCGCGGCCTGACGCTGCGCGAAAAAATGGCCGGCTGGACCTCGCGGCAGCGGATGTGGCGCATGTATACCGAACGCGTGCGCGAGGCGCCGGTCATTGAACGGCTGCTCGACCTTCTGGCGAAATCGGATGCTCTCGCCAGGCTGATCGCCAGCCAGCGCAGTTCGATCGTCGAATGTCACAAGGCAGCCGAACGCGGCCTCGTCGATATCGTCGAGCAACGGCGCCGGCTGGTCGATTCCATCGATATCGCCCGCCTCAAGATGAAGGAGCTCAACGCCAAGGCGCTGATAACGCAGGGCCGGATCGGCGTCTACGGCAACAGGGCGCATTGGGAGCAGATGGAGGCCGAACGGCGGGCGCTGAAGGCGGAAGCCGAGCGGATTTCGGCCGAGGAGCACGAGATGCGCGACGACAGCCAGCGGCGCGAGCGCTTCATCGGCCTGTTCCAGGCCTTTGTCGATTCGCTGAACGGCCGAATTGCCGCCTGCAACGTGCTGCTGCGCAAGCTGATGATCGACGTCGAGGAGCGGCTGATCATCTACCAGGCGCAGGTCGATACCGACCGGCCGGGAATGAAGATGCGGATCAAACCCGAACTCTTTCCCGATATCGCCCCGCCGATCAGGTTGTTTGAGAAGGGCATGCTGGTCGCCCAGGATCTGGAGCGGCGCAAAAGCCGTGCCGATCTCGAATGCGCCGGCAGGTTTCCGACCTATGGCGTACCGCCGGAAACATCGGGAGCGCCTCTGATCGACACCGCGCGCAGGTCATTCCGTTTCAGTCTGTCTTTCCTGCGTCCCTGAGCCGCAGGCTGCGGTTCGCGCGCTTTTGCGCGATGAGCTCTTCGGAAAATCGAAGCGCTCGTGTTGTGCTCGGCCCATCCAGCGCATATGTGATGCAAAGGGCCGAAATGTCCTGATGTTCGCCTCGCCTGACAGGAGCCGACGATGCTTGACCGGATAGCCGGTTTTTTCAGACTGATCGGCCAAATGATCGGTCGCTGGGCCCGCCTGTTTTCCGCCTGGGTCTTCTGGCCCTTCCTTGCCGCGCACGGCTGGTATGAGCGCCGGAGCTGGATGATCCGGCTGCCGGTTATCGCACTCGTGGCGCTCTTCGTCGTACTTTACGGCTATTTCTTCTGGCAGACGCAGGTCTGGACGAATTTCAACACCGCCTTCGTCGACCAGTACCGGCTTTCCGAACGCAAGGTTCCCGCCGGGCAGGAGCTGCCTGCTGCCGAGGGAGCCGGAACGGCGGCCGCCAAGACCTGCCAGCGCTCGGCCATCGTCGACGTTACGGCCGACCTGACCGATTTCAATGTCAACCAGAATGCATGGATTTCCTCCATGCTGCTTTACAAGATGGGCTTTTTCGGCATCGACTGGGATCACACGCCTTTTCTCGACAACAAGGCCTCGTTCCAGCGCGGCATCAACCAGGCGGTCCGCCGGACGTCGGCGGAGCTTGTCGATACGCTCGGGCGCGTGCGCGGCACTTCGGGCATCAACAACGATCTGCAGCGTGCGCGAGGCAATCTGCAGTTCGACGAATACAGCTGGTATTTCGGGCTCAATCCCTTCGGCCCGAAGACACCGACGCCTTCCTTCTATCGCACGGCAATCGGAGATCTGCGCAAGTTCAACACCGATCTCGCCGCCTGTAACGCCATTTTCGATGGCCGCGCCGACAACCTGATGCAGTTCATCGACCGCATCGCCAACGATCTCGGCAGTACTTCCGATATGCTCGCCGAACGCTCGGAGCACCACAATCGCGGCTGGTTCGATACACGCGCCGACGATCGGTTCTGGTTCGCCTACGGCCAGCTCTATGCCTATTACGCCATCCTGACCGCAGCGCAGGCGGATTTCTCGCAGGTGGTGCAGGAGCGTAATCTCGGCGCGATCTGGGGCGGCACGACGCGGCAGTTCCAGGCAGCACTGCGCATTCAGCCGGCGATCATCTCGAACGGGCGCGAGGATGGGTGGATCATGCCGAGCCACCTCGCCACCATGGGATTCTATATTCTTAGGGTGCGTTCGAACCTGGTGGAAATCCGCTCTGTGCTCGATCGCTGAGCACTCTCGAATTAGCGGGGTATCGTATTGTGCTCGAAGCCGACGACGCCCAGCTTCTCGACGAACTCGTAAGTGATGCCGACGATGCTGCCGCCGCTTTCACCGTCACGAAAGCGGCCGACGCTGCGTACCAGCTTGTAGCCGCCAAGCCGGTTGTCGACGCGGTAAACGAAATGGAAGCCGAGGCGGTGAAGGCTCGCCTCTTCGAACGTCTGGGCGATCAGGCTGCGATCCTCCGCGTGGATGCGCGACATCAGCTCCGCCAGGTTGACGGGGCCGTTGCTGTAGGGGAGGTCGAAGATCGTGTGCACATCCTCGCTTGCGAAGAAATGACCTGTTTCGATGTCGATGCGCCAGAGGCCGAATAGGCGATAGGCGACAAGCATCTGGACGATTTCCGCATCGGTGATGCCGATGTGGGCGCGGGATTGCTCTGCCTTGTCAATGACGGGCTGTTCGAAGCGAAAAGACACGATACCCCCAGATCACGGGACGACGTGCCGACTCTCAGTTGATCAGCTTCAATCGAATTGCCTTCGCGACCAACTGGGTACGGTTGACGCAATCGAGTTTTTTGATCGCGTTCGTCATGTAGGCGTTCACGGTATGGTCCGAGAGGGTCAGAATCTGGCCGATTTCGATCGAGGTCTTGCCCTGGGCGGTCCAGCGCACAACTTCCAGCTCTCGGATCGATAGCGCGTTATGCGTGCATTCTTCATTGCGCTTCACTGCATTATACGCATCGAGTGCATGCAGAATGATCATTGCCAGTTCATTGACTTCGCTCTGGGCAAGTGCGGCGCGCTCGCCGCAGAACCAGAAGACCAAACGCTGGCCGTCGGCTGTAATGGTCGGCATGGCAATGCCTGCCGGTATGGCGTGGCGCAGCATCAAAGCACGCAGTTCTGCGGGGAAGGCCTGACCATTGACCGCGTCGTTGAGGTGCCAAACCGGCGGGACCGCGGACTCCCTCAGCCGCAGGCCAAATGGACAGCCGCGCATCATGTGGGCGCGGTCGAACTCCCTGATATAGGCGGCCGGAAGCGACGTTTCGATCAGCAGGGGCCTCAGCAGGAGGTCTTCCGAAGAGGGGGCGTGCATCAGCGTCGCATGTGACAATCCGAAGGCAGACGAGACCCTGCCGAGCGCCTGGGCAAACAGGCTGCGCGTTCTTGCCCCGGCAAGTTCCGCCGAAAGCAATGACTGTCTTTCAGAGGTGGTCATGTAAGACATATGTACGCCCCCGGGCAGCCTAATGTTACCGCTATCAAATACGGAAAACCCGTTGGATGCTAGTCCCAATTGGCTTCATGCGAGCCGATTGACCCAAATTGTGAAGAATTAGTCACAATTGCGCGCGCTTCGGTTGAGTTGCCGTCGATAATAGTAGCGTTCTGGTATCGGTAACATCTTGCATGACTGGATGGTCATGAGTTCGCTTAGGCCTGATGGTAAGGGAATCACTTCGGGAAAGAGGCTGGGCGACACTGCCATCGAAATCGACTTGCTGCCGTTCAGTGCAATTGCTAAGCCTGCTTCCATGTATAAATGAGGCGATTTAATCGTGCGCTTTGCAATTTCTGTTTTTATGAAGCATCTGTTTTCTCTGATATTACTTGCCTTATTTTTTCTGAGCTTGTCGATCGGGGCCGCGACCTCGCAGGCCGCCGAGCAGAAGAAGCAGACGGGGCAGCCCGCGATGCGTTTCATCATTGTACGCAGCCTCCTCTGCATGGAAGACTGTCCTGAATGGATCTCGGCAGAGGGGCGAATAACCTCCGATACTCCCGCCCAGCTCAGAAAAGTTCTGAAGAAAATCGGAGACCGGAAACTGCCTGTCGTGTTCCAGTCGGAAGGTGGCGAGGTGGATGCTGCCTATGCGATGGGCCGGATGATCCGCAAGGCAGGCCTGGAAACAGCCGTCGGGGGCACCCGACTGAAGGACTGCCCGGCGGATGATGCGCGTTGCGCCGCGGCTATCGCTAAGGATGGCAGCTCGGTCGGCGTCACCTATTCGGACGGCGCATACTGTTTTTCCGCATGTCCCCTGGCTTTCGCCGGCGGCACCTCGCGCGTCTCGTCGCAATGGGCCTTCATCGGCGTGCACCAGATCACGACCGTCTACAACAAGGTGCGTATCTCCTATCGTATCGAATACAAGATCGTGAACGGCAGGAAGCAGGAAATTTCCCGCAAGGAGGTTGGACGCAAGGCGGTGGGGCAGAGCAGTTCCACCAAGCTCGGCAAGAAGGCCACCGCTGCCTTGACGAGCTATTTGAAGGAGATGGGCGTTAGCGGCGATCTGATCGCTTTGATGATGAGCACGGCTCCGGATCGCATCACGATCGTGCCACCCGCGGATGCACTTCGCATGGGGCTGAACACCGACATGCTGGCTTACAATGAGTGGCCGGGCATGCCGCTCTGCGTGCCGGGTGCAGCCGCCGATGCCATCTGCCACAGCCGTTCGGCGGTCGACGCGCTCGCGCAGGCTGCAGCCGCAAGCGACAAACTGCCGACACCCCATTCGATGGATTTTCTCCTGATGTATCATGGCAATTGCCAGGAGGAGTGCACGCAGTGGATTTCTGCGGAGGGAGACATCGCGCCGGATACCCCGACTCGGCTGAAGGCGATCTTGAAGACGCTCGGCGACAGAAAGCTGCCAATCGTCCTTCAGTCCAATGGCGGGGACATGGATGCGGCTTTCGCAATGGGGCGCATGATCCGTGCCGCCGGTGTGGAGACCTCGGTTGGCAGAACGCGGTTGCCGAACTGTCCGACGCTGAACCCGCGTTGCAAGGCGAGCATGGCCAAAAGCGGACCGACCGGCGGAGAGGTCTCTGCGGGCGGCGCATACTGTCTTTCGACATGTACTCTCGTGTTGATGAGCGGAACGCCGCGGATTATCGGATATTCCGATATCGGCTTTGCGAGACCCACGGCGGCTGAAGCTACGAAATTCTTCGCCTATTTCGACGAGATGGGCGTCAATGCCGAGTCTTTCGAGACGATGATGCTCGCGGCCCCGATCGAGCGAAAAGAAATTCCTCGTGCTCAGGCGCTCGAGCTCGGCATCGTCAATGGCATCATCCCTTATGGCGATGAGCCCGGCGATCGCCTGTGTGGACCCGATGCCAAGGAAAGTCTTCGATGCCCCAGAAAAGCTGCGGCCGAGATCGTTCCTGCTGCTGCAGCCGCGAATTGATGCGGAAAACAATGCATTGACGGCCGGTGTGCCCGCTCACCGATGTGGCCACCGGTTCGTCGTCGCTCTATCCCTTGTCCTTCAAGTCATTCTTCGAGGTCACGCTCATCAGCTTCTCCAGGAAGCCGAGCATGACGGCGGAGGCGACGAAGGCGAGGTGCATGAGGGTCAGCCACATGATCTTGCCGTCCTCGTATTTGTCGGCATTGAGGAAGACCTGCAGCAGGTGGATGGAGGAAATGGCGACGATCGAGGAGGCGACCTTGATCTTCAGGCTGCCTGAATCGAGCTTGCCGAGAAAGGAGACTTCGTTGTCGGCTTCGCTGGCCTCGTCGAAGCGGCTGACGAAATTCTCGTAACCCGAGATCATCACCATGACGATCAGGCTTGCGACAAGGGCCGCATCGATCAGGCTGAGCATGGCAAGGATCATCTCCGCCTCATCGAGGGCAAAGACGCCGGAGGCGATCTTCAGGAGCTTGTAGCCGAAGGAAACGGCATAGACGGCGAGCGCCAGTACCAGGCCGATATAGAAGGCGACGAGGATCCACCGGCTCGACAGGATAATGCGCTCGATGATCAATTCCAGTGCTTTCATGTCTTCATCCTGTAAAACTGCGATCGTTGCTCGCCACATAACCGTCCAGCGTGGCGGCCGCAAGGCGAGCACTATTCACAGCTTGCCGATATTTCGATATCCCATTGACGAGGACAAACGCCTTCGCGCCTGCGGAGGCCGGGACGGGGGACATCGATGCCATCCATCAAATCCGATATCGAGATCGCGCGCGCCGCGGCCAAGAAGCCGATCTTCGAGATCGGGGCGAAGCTCGGCATTCCGGCCGAGCAACTTGTCCCCTACGGTCACGACAAGGCGAAGGTCAGCGCCGAGTTCATCGCGGCGCAGGCGGGCAAAAGGGACGGCAAGCTGATCCTCGTCACCGCGATCAATCCGACGCCGGCGGGCGAGGGCAAGACGACAACGACTGTCGGGCTTGGCGACGGGCTGAACCGGATCGGCAAGAAAGCGATCGTCTGCATCCGCGAGGCTTCGCTCGGCCCCTGCTTCGGCGTCAAGGGCGGGGCTGCCGGCGGCGGTTATGCGCAGGTCGTGCCGATGGAAGACATCAACCTGCATTTCACCGGCGATTTCCATGCGATCACCTCGGCACACAATCTGTTGGCGGCGATAATCGACAATCACATCTATTGGGGCAACGAAGAGAATATCGACATCCGCCGCATCACCTGGCGGCGGGTCATGGATATGAACGACCGGGCGCTGCGCAGCATGGTCTCCTCACTCGGCGGCGTCGCCAACGGCTTCCCGCGCCAGGGCGGGTTCGATATCACCGTCGCCTCCGAAGTGATGGCGATCCTCTGCCTTGCCACCGATCTCAAGGATCTGGAGCGGCGGCTCGGCGACATCATCATCGGCTACCGTTTCGACAGGACGCCGGTGCATGCGCGCGACCTGAAAGCCGACGGCGCCATGGCGGTGCTGCTCAAGGATGCGATGCAGCCGAACCTGGTGCAGACGCTGGAGAACAATCCCGCCTTCGTGCATGGCGGCCCCTTCGCCAACATCGCCCATGGCTGCAATTCGGTGACGGCGACGAAGACGGCGCTGAAGCTTGGCGACTATGTGGTGACGGAAGCGGGCTTCGGGGCCGATCTGGGAGCGGAGAAATTCTTCGACATCAAGTGCCGCAAGGCCGGACTCAAGCCGGATGCGGCCGTCATCGTCGCGACCGTCAGGGCGCTGAAGATGAATGGCGGGGTGAAGAAAGAGGATCTCGGCACGGAGGATGTCGCGGCGCTGAAGAAGGGCTGCGCCAATCTTGGCCGGCATGTCGCCAATGTGCGCCGCTTCGGCGTGCCCGTCGTCGTGGCGATCAATCATTTCGTCTCGGATACCGATGCCGAGATCGCGGCGGTGAAGGAATTCGTCTCGCGACTCGGTGCCGAGGCGATCCTCTGCCAGCACTGGGCGAAGGGATCGGCCGGCATCGAGGAACTGGCGCACAAGGTGGTGGAACTGGCCGAATCGGGCCAGGCGAAATTCCAGCCGCTCTACGGCGACGACATTTCGCTGTTCGAGAAGATCGAGATCGTCGCCTCGAAGATCTACCACGCCGGCGAGGTGACGGCCGACAAGGCGGTGCGCGACCAGTTGCAGACATGGGAGGAGCAGGGCTACGGCAAGCTGCCGGTCTGCATGGCGAAGACGCAATATTCCTTCTCCACCGATCCGAACCTGCGCGGCGCGCCGGAAGGCCACATCGTCACGGTGCGGGAAGTGCGGCTTTCGGCCGGAGCCGGCTTCGTCGTCGCCATCACCGGCGAGATCATGACGATGCCCGGCCTGCCGAAATCACCCTCGGCGGAGCGGATTTTCCTGAACGACCAGGGTTATATCGAGGGGCTGTTCTGATCCGGGGATGACTTGGCTGGTTGTCTCAATAGACGGAGACGATGGTTTTTCTCTTGTTCGGGGCCTATGAGCATCCAGAGGACAAGCCGTTCCAATGTGCCTGTGAGCAGCATCCCGACGGCAAGAAACCAATGCAGTTTGCCGGTAAAAACGAATCCAATGCCCAGGAAAAAGAGAGCCAAGATCGCGTAACATGCGATGATCTTCATACGCGACGAACCCTTCCCCTGACATTCTGCAGCTTTGATTTGGGTATTTCGCTGCACGATTCAAGCGGGGATCGCAGCCACGGAATGATCAATGGCAATAGCGATAGCCGCCCTTTCGCTCGATGACGTCGAGATGGAAATGGGTTTCATGGGCGGCGTCGCTTTCGGGGTCGAGGACGGTGGTGAAATAAAGGCAGCCGGCGGCGCTGACGGTGCGCTGGAAGGCGCCGGTCAGCGTCGGATCCTCGCGGCGGGAGCGGACAGCGACATCCTCGCCCTTTTCGAAATGGAAGCTTGTGATATCGATGGCGTTGCCGCGGGCATGTTCGGAGATCTTGCCTGTTTCGGCGCTGTTGCGCAGGCGGCACATATAGGACGTTGCCTGGTTGACTGTGGTGATGCGGCCCTGTTCCGGCAGGGCGGCCGAGGCCGCCGGAATAACGCTTTCCTTCATCCAGCGGGCAAGGGCAAGTGCGGCCGGGCAGCGCATCGTCGCTTCAGGCTTCAGTTTGATGCCGGGTAGGGCTTCGGAGACGGTGATCGGCTTGTCGATACCGCAGCCGTTGCCATCGTCGATGCGCGGCGCTTCCTTGAAGATGACACCCAAGGCCTGGAGTGCGGCGGTGCATTCGGCGTGTTCCGCGTCACTTTCGGGTTCGATCGTCAGATGTTGCTCTTCGAGCGTCTGTTCGGCAGGCGGCTTGTTTTCTTCCACCGGTGTCTGCGGGCTTGAGACCCCGCCCGGCGGCAGCGGCGGGCCCTGCACCGGTTCTGACGGCTCCGGCTTTGCCCGTTCGGGTTTTGCTGGTTCGGGCTTTGTCGGTTCGGTTGGGGGCGCCGTCGGCTGGTCGGGCGCGGGTGTCGTCGGCTCTTTCACGTCAGGTTTTGGCTGAGGTGCCGGTACATCAACCGGCGCAGGCGGTTCAGTCTTATCAGGAAGCGGGGCGGGAGCTGTCATCTCCCCGGCGTCGGGTCGAGGTTGGGGTAAGGGGCCATGCGGGGGCAGGCGGGCGCCGGTAAGAAAGGCGGTAGCGGCGAGGATTGCCAGTATCGAAAGTGTTCTCAACGCATCCGGTTCCGTCATGTCGATAGCGCAAGATATAACGCATTGTGGCGGTTTTCGTTGCAATTGCGCAACGCCCGCAAAGATCATTAAAACTTGAATATATTCAACATAAGTTTCCGCATTATCTTGACATATCAACTCATGTTTTTTATGCGGCGAAAAGAAGGCGAAATTCCGCGTCTTCATCCGCAAAGCCCAGCCAGCCCCTCGAGCGTTCGACGCGCCACGACCAGCCAGCCCGGTAATCATCATGAGAGGGTAGGTTATGATCGTCCGGTATTGGCGCTCGGTTCTATTGGTCTGCACGGCAGCCGCAGTTGTTCTTCCTGTTTCGCAGTCTTTCGCGCAAAGCGCTGCGGCAACCACGCCGCAAGCGACGACGGAGGACAGCACCGTCCTGCAGAAGATCGTCGTCAAGGGCAAACGCGTGGCGCCGGGCAGCGTCGCCGATACGCCGCTGGCGACGGAGATCACCCAGAAGCAACTGGAAGAGAAGCAGGTCACCAATTACGACGATATCGGCCGTAGCGTCGATGCGGGCGTGAACTATTCGCGAGGCGACGCAGGCTTCAACCTGCGCGGCCTTTCCGGTGCTCGCATCCTGACCACCATCGACGGCATTCCGATCCCTTATATTTCGAACAGCTCGCGCCAGGGTGCTTTTGCGCCTGCTAACGCCAATGGCGGCGGCGACACCTTCGATTTCGACTCATTGTCCTCGCTCGATATCGTGCGCGGCGCGGATTCGAGCAAGGGCGGTTCGGGCATGCTCGGCGGCGCCATCGTTCTCAATACCTTGGAACCGGAGGATCTCATTCCTGAAGGCCGCGATTGGGGCGCGATCGTCAAGTCGACCTATGACAGCGAAGACAGGAGCCTTTCCGGCTCAGCCGCGGCTGCCAAGAAGATCGGTGGTACCTCGATCCTGTTCCAGGGCGGCTACCGCAAAGGCCATGAGCGGGCGAACATGGGCAATAATGACGTTTACGGTCGTTTCCGCACAGAGGCGAATCCGGCTGACTTCGATCAGAACAACCTGCTCTTCAAACTGCGTCAGGAGCTGGAAGGCGGCCATCGCATCGGCTTGACTGCGGAACGGTTCCGCCGGGACCTTGAAACCGACCTGCGCCACCTTCAGGGGGGAACCAGCCCTCGTAACTTCATGATCGACAATTATGACGGCCGCGAACTGCGTGACCGCGATCGTGTATCGCTCGACTACGATTATGAAGCGCAGTCTTCCGACGCCTTCTTCAGCAGTGCGCGCGCCACCCTTTATTGGCAGGATTTGAAGAAGGAAGCCGGCAGCGGGGGCCGTACGACCGCCAATGTTGCCTATGGCCGCAACAACGAGGTCGAAAACGAAACCTGGGGCTTCAGCGGCACCGCGACGAAGGATTTCGAATATTCCGGCCTCAGCCACTCGGTTCGCGTCGGCCTCGATGTCGGCGTCTCCAGCTGGAGCCAATATAGCTGGGCTCTGTGCCCCACGTCGACGACTTGCCCGTCGCTGAACAATCAGGCGGAAGTGCCCAATGTGGACAGCCAGAACCTTGGGCTAGTGGTCGAAGACAAGATCGAGATCGGCAATACCGGCTTCACGCTGACGCCCGGCTTCCGCTTCGATTGGTTCAACTACGATCCCACGACCGGCGGCGGTTTTGCCAACAATACCGGCCTTACCCGTTTCGGCGATCTTCGCGAGCGGACGGAAGCCGCCATGTCGCCGAAGATCCTTGCGACATACGACCTGACGCCTGATATAGAGCTCTATATGCAGCTCGCGGTCGGCTTCCGTGCGCCCACCGTCGACGAGCTTTACAGCCGCTTCTACAACCCTACGGGCCGCTACGCCCAGCTCGGCAATCCTGATCTGGAACCGGAAATCGGTCGCGGCATCGAAGTCGGCGCCAATTTCGACACGGGCGATTTTACCGGCAGGGTCGCGGCTTTCCATACCCGTTATCAGAACTTCATCGAGACGGTGACGAGCGTCGACTCGACCGGCTTCACGGAGTTCAATTACACGAACGTGGCTGCAGCCACGATCTCCGGCATTGAAGTCAGTGCAGCAAAGACCTTCGGCAACGGTATCAATCTGCATACTTCGCTTGCCTATGCCTATGGCAGGAACGAAGAGACCACCCAGCGCCTGCGCTCGGTGGCGCCGTTCAAGGCGATCGTCGGCGGCGGCTGGAGCAATGAGACCTTCGGCTTCGATCTTTCCTCGACGCTTTCAGCCGGTATGCTGACCGACCACCTCGATACACCAATCACCAACACCGCCGACACGACCTTCGATGCGCCCGGCTATGCCATCGTCGACCTGACCGGCTGGTGGACGCCGGAACAGCTGCCGGGCCTGCGCGTTCAAGCCGGGGTCTACAACATCTTCGACCAGGAGCACTACAACGCGCTCGCCGTGCGCGACGTCAATCTCAGCTCGGCGACGGCGTCGCAGCCGCGGGAGTGGTATTCCGAGCCGGGCCGTACCTTCAAGGTCTCGCTCACCAAGACGTTCTGATTACGGATTACGCGTTCAAGGTTGGGGGCAGGGGCGGCTTTCGGGCTGCCCCTTTCATTCCCGCGATCGCCTCTTGCGCAATGGCCGATCTCAGGCTAACAATTTTCCATGATCAAGTCCTTGAACATTGCTGTTTGGTGGTGGGCTCGCTAAGGCGGCCTCGACCAATCGTGTCCAAAGACGACGACGAGTGAGCCGCCCGAAACTTCGAGGCGGCTTTTTTGTTTTATCGCCGCCTGTCGTCCGGGCCCCGATAACGGAGTGGAACAATGGTAACGATCCTGCGGGATGATGGTGCAGAAATCTACGAGACCAAGGGCGGCATATCCGTCACGCGGCAGCGGCGGGCAATCCCCTACGGCGATGCGGTCTCTTCCTATATCGACAAGCTCGACGAACGCCGCGGCGCTGTGTTCTCGTCGAACTACGAATATCCTGGACGTTATACGCGCTGGGATACCGCCGTCGTCGATCCGCCGCTCGGCATCTCCTCCTTCGGGCGCGACGTCTGGATCGAAGCCTATAATGAACGCGGCGAGGTCATCCTCGGCTTTGTGGCCGAGCGGCTGAAGACGGTGCCCGAGCTCGTGCTCGGCGCTTCCTCCGCCCGCCGCCTCGATCTTTCGGTCAAGAAGCCGGACCGGGTATTCACCGAGGAAGAGCGCTCGAAGATGCCGACGGTTTTCACCGTGCTGCGCGCCGTGACCGACCTCTTCTATTCGCAGGCGGATGCGAGCCTCGGGCTTTATGGCGCCTTCGGCTACGACATTGCCTTTCAGTTCGACGCGATCAATCTGACGCTGACGCGGCCCTCGGACCAGCGCGATATGGTGCTCTACCTGCCGGACGAGATCCTCGTGGTCGACAATTACGCCGCCAAGGCCTGGGTCGACCGTTACGATTTCGAAAAGGGCGGCGTGTCGACCGAGGGCAAGGCAGGCGATATCGCGCCGGAACCCTTCAAACACACCGATTCCATTCCGCCGAAGAGCGATCACCGGCCGGGCGAATATGCCGAGCTCGTGACCAAGGCGAAGGAAAGTTTCCGCAAGGGCGACCTCTTCGAAGTCGTGCCGGGGCAGAAATTCATGGAGCGCTGCGACAGCAAGCCTTCCGACATTTCCAGGCGGCTGAAGGCGATCAACCCGTCGCCCTATTCCTTCTTCATCAATCTCGGCAACCAGGAATATCTGGTCGGCGCATCGCCCGAAATGTTCGTGCGCGTGTCCGGCCGCCGCATCGAGACCTGCCCGATTTCGGGCACGATCAAACGCGGCGACGATCCGATCGCCGACAGCGAGCAGATCCTGAAGCTTTTGAATTCCAAGAAGGACGAATCCGAGCTGACCATGTGTTCGGACGTCGACCGCAACGACAAGAGCCGCGTTTGCGAACCCGGCTCGGTCAAGGTGATCGGCCGCCGGCAGATCGAGATGTATTCGCGCCTGATCCATACGGTCGACCACATCGAAGGGCGGTTGCGCGACGATATGGATGCCTTCGACGGTTTCCTCAGCCACGCCTGGGCCGTCACCGTCACCGGCGCACCGAAGCTCTGGGCGATGCGCTTCATCGAGAGCCATGAAAAGAGCCCGCGCGCATGGTATGGTGGGGCGATCGGCATGGTCGGCTTCAACGGCGATATGAATACCGGCCTGACGCTGCGCACCGTGCGCATCAAGGACGGCATCGCCGAGGTGCGCGCCGGCGCGACGCTGCTCAACGATTCCATTCCAGAGGAAGAAGAAGCCGAAACAGAATTGAAGGCCTCCGCCATGCTTTCCGCCATCCGCGATGCCAAAACGGGCAATTCCGGCAAGATCCAGCGCGACGTCGCAAGCGTCGGCAAGGGTGTCAGCATCCTGTTGATCGATCATGAGGACAGCTTCGTTCACACGCTCGCCAATTATTTCCGCCAGACCGGGGCGACGGTTTCGACCGTGCGCACGCCGGTGCCGGAAGAGATCTTCGACCGGCTGAATCCTGACCTCGTCGTGCTGTCGCCGGGACCCGGAACGCCCAAGGATTTCGACTGCAAGGCGACGATCAAGAAGGCGCGGGCGCGCAACCTGCCGATCTTCGGCGTCTGCCTCGGCCTGCAGGCGCTCGCTGAAGCCTATGGCGGGGAACTGCGCCATCTGGCCCTGCCGATGCACGGCAAGCCGTCGCGCATCCGCGTGCTGGAACCGGGCATCGTCTTCTCCGGCCTGTCGAAGGAAGTGACGGTCGGCCGTTATCACTCGATCTTCGCCGATCCTTCGACGCTGCCGCGTGAGTTCATCATCACGGCGGAAAGCGAAGACGGTACGATCATGGGCATCGAACATGAGAAGGAGCCGATCGCCGCAGTGCAGTTCCATCCGGAATCGATCATGACGCTCGGCGGCGATGCCGGTATGCGGATGATTGAAAATGTCGTGGCGCATCTGGCCCGCAAGGCGAAGACGAAGGCTGCTTGATGGCTATCCGCCCCGCCCTTCCTTGTCACGGGAAGGGCGGCGGCCATTCAGCGGTTGACTTTATCAGGCAAATCAGAACATTTCAGGAACGATCAACCGGGAATTATCGCCGTGGCCAATGCTGAAAAGTTCATCGTGCTCCCTTACCGCAAGAACCGCGGCAATCTTGTGCCCGGCGAAATGCGCCAGGCGTCGAATTCCGTCAGCGCTGAAAAGATCGCCTCGGCGATGGCTGAGCGGTTCGTCGGCGTGGCGGCCTATGCCGTGATCGTCGACGAAGAAACCGGCGACATGTCCTCACCGCGACTGCTCGCACGATATGGCGAGATTGCTGATCTCAACGCTGCCTGAGGCGACGTTTTCACTGTGGAAACGTCGCTCTACCTGCCGGTCAAAACCTTCCTTGAGGCGGCCGGTTATGTCGTGAAGGGCGAGGTCGCCGGATGCGATCTCGTCGGCTTGAGCGAGGGCGAGCCGCCGGTCGTGGTGGTCTGCGAACTGAAACTTTCCTTCAACCTCGAACTGCTTCTCCAGGCAGTCGACCGCGCCGCCATGAGCGATGAAGTCTGGATCGCGGCCCGCGTTTCGGCCAAGGGGCGCGGGCGAGAGGCCGATAAACGTTACCGCGATCTCTGCCGACGGCTCGGCATCGGCATGCTCGGCGTCTCCGACGGCGGTGAGGTCAGCGTCATTGTCAGTTCCGTCTCGCCGATGCCGCGCACCAATCCGAAGCGGCGCACGCGCCTCGTCAAGGAGCATCAGCGCCGCCGCGGCGATCCTGCCGTTGGCGGCGGCTCGCGGGCGCCGATCATGACCGCCTACCGCCAGCAGGCGCTGCTTTGCGCTTCGGCACTCGATCGGGGAATCGTAAGGCCTCGAGATATGAAGGCGCTGACATCAAAGGCCGGTCCGATCCTGCGCGACAACGTCTATGGATGGTTCGAGCGCCAGGAAAAGGGCGTCTACGCGCTGACGCCGGCAGGGCAGGCCGCTCTCCTGCGCTGGCCGCAGGCTGACCTTTCCGACCCGATCGGCTGAGTCGCGCCGCGAGGCAGCTTTCCGGCGAGGGGCGGCAACGCCGTGAACGGAGTGGCATTCTCCTTTGACAAATCCATCATCATCGCCCATATCACCCTCAACTGGGCCGCCTGCGCGACATTCGCGTGGGCGGTTTTGCATTTCAATGGCTTGGACCCTGCAATTCATTCGCAACCGCAGGAGGACGATATGAGCGACAACGGCGATCTTACGGTTCGGAAGCTGGCGATGTGGGGCATTCCGCTGTCGCTCGGCGTCATGGGACTGAAGATGGTGGCCTGGTGGGTCACCGGGTCGGTGGCGCTGCTGTCGGACGGCCTCGAATCAACGGTCAACGTCGTTGCCGCCTTCATCGCCTTTTTCGTCATCCGCTACGCGCAGAAGCCGGCCGATCACGACCACCCCTTCGGCCATCACAAGGCGGAATATCTGTCTGCTGTCACCGAAGGCGTGTTGATCGTCGTCGCCGCCCTGCTGAT
Organism: Rhizobium sp. CIAT894; assembly: GCF_000172795.2. Classification (NCBI taxonomy): domain Bacteria; kingdom Pseudomonadati; phylum Pseudomonadota; class Alphaproteobacteria; order Hyphomicrobiales; family Rhizobiaceae; genus Rhizobium; species Rhizobium sp. CIAT894. The sequence goes on along the minus strand of NZ_CP020947.1, from coordinate 3,166,337 downwards.
CGTCAACGAGGCGATCGGTTATCTCAGCGAACCGCGCATGCTCGATGCGCCGGTGCTCGGCCTCGCGATCAATGTCGCGGCCGGCGTCATCAATGCGGTCTGGGCGCGGCTGTTGATCCGGACCGGGCGCAAACACCGCTCGGCGGCGCTGACGGCGGACGGGCAGCATATCATGTCCGACGTTGTCACGTCGGTTGGCGTGCTCGTCGGCCTGCTGCTGGCGCTGGCGACCGGCTATGCGATCTTCGATCCGGTGCTCGCCATCCTCGTTGCTATCAACATCCTTTATCAGGGCTGGAAGGTAATCTCGCAATCGATCGGCGGGCTGATGGACCAGGCGGTCGATCCGCGCGACGAAGAGGCGATCAAACAGGCGATCGCCACCCATGCGGCGGGCTCGATCGGCGTGCATGACCTGAAGACCAGGCGGGCCGGCACTGTTACCTTCATCGATTTTCACATGGTCGTGCCCGGCACTATGTCCGTGCGGCAGGCACATGATATATGCGACCGCCTTGAGGATGCCATCAGCGCCGTGCATGAGGGCGCCAAAATAGCCATTCATGTGGAGCCGGAGGGCGAAAAGGCCCATGGCATCCGCGTCAAAGTCGTCAAGGAGGCATGATGCCGAATACCGATGTTTCCAGCCTGTCGATGCTGGGTCAGCAAACCGAAACCGCGCAGTCGCCGGAGCAGGCGGTGCTTGAAAAAGTGCCGTCCAACCATGCCGGCACCGATTACGTCGTGCGCTTCACCGCGCCGGAATTCACCTCGCTCTGCCCGATGACCGGGCAGCCGGATTTCGCTCATATCGTCATCGATTACATTCCGGGCGAATGGCTGGTGGAATCGAAGTCGCTGAAGCTCTTTCTGCATTCCTTCCGCAATCACGGCGCTTTCCACGAGGATTGCTCGATCTACATCGCCAAGCGCATCGTCGAACTGCTCGATCCCAAGTGGCTCCGGATCGGCGCCTACTGGTATCCGCGCGGCGGCATTCCGATCGACGTGTTCTGGCAGACGGGCAAGCCGCCGGAAGGGGTGTGGCTGCCGGAGCAGGGTGTGCCCACCTATCGCGGACGTGGGTGAGCTGCGATCGGGCGCAGCCCGAGCAATCGATCCAGTGAATCGATTGCAGCAGCGAACGCCCTGAGCCCAAGCGAAGGGCCGGGCGAGGGTGCGGCAACCGCTGTCCCTTGTCCGACCGCTGGCCGTCAAGGCTTCAGCGCTGGTTCTCACACATCCGTGACGTCGCCGGACGAGTCATCGCTGTAATCGTCGCCATCGTCATAATCGGCCTGCTGCACATTGTCGTCGTCATCATTGCCGGCATTGTCGGACGCCTGGCGGACATCGTCATTGCCGTAATAATTGTTGATGACGGTTGTTTCCTCGGCCGGCGCGCTGGCATTGCCGAAGGGGCTGGCGCCGAAGGGCGAGCCCCAGCCGAGCGAAGACATGTGGTTGCCGAAGATACCGCTCAGCGAATTGGCAAGCAGCATGCCGCCGGCAACGCCCGCCGCCGTGCCGAGCGCGCCGTGCAGGAAGCTGCCGCCCGCAGACGGCGCAGAGGCCTGCTGGCTCCACGGTCCGGTCGGCTGCTGCGGCATCTGGCGGGTATCGCGGGCTTCGTCATAGCCCCGCGACGGCTGGCCCCAGGGGCCGGGGTTGGAGGGGACCGGAGCCGGCTGCTGCGTCTGGGTGTTGCCGAAGATCGAGCTCAGGAAACCGCCGCCCTGTTCGGCCTGTCGGTGCTCGCTGGCGCCGGCTTCGAGCTGCCGAACGCGCTCCTCGAGTTCCTTGATGTGATTGGCGGCTGCTTCCAGCCCCTTTTCCTGAACGATGACGGCCTGGGCCAGATAGTAGGTGGACGATGGCTGCTCGCGCGTCGCCTGCTCGATCAGGGCCTCGGCCTCGCGGTCGCGCGGCTGGGCTTGCGCGGTGCGCACGCGGTCGAAGAGGGCAGTCAATAGTTGGCGTTCTTCCGGTGACATGTCCTGTCTCCTGTTGATTTCGTATGGCGGTTGCCATGTGAGGGGTGAGGTAGGAACCGATTCAGGCTTTTCAAAGCCATTGCCCGTTACATTTCAGTAAGGCTTGCAGAACGGCGTGAGGCTTCTTAAGGATATCTCCACCGCTTCGGTGCCTTGTGTTTTTCCCGCATTGTTTTAGGCATTGAGTCGCACTATGTGCGGGGAAGCCGAATTCATCTCCAAGAGGTTCGAATGAACGACGAAGAACAAGACGACAAGACCAAGGAACTGCCGCTCGGCAAGGAAACGGAGGCGAATCTTTTCAAGTCGCGTTCGATCTTCATTTACGGACCGATCAATCAGGAATTGGCACAGAAGGTCTGCTCGCAGCTCGTTGCACTTGCCGCGGCCAGCGACGACGATATCCGCATCTATGTCAATTCGCCCGGCGGCCATGTCGAATCCGGCGATTCCATCCACGACATGATCAAGTTCATCAAGCCGAAGGTCTGGATGATCGGCACGGGCTGGGTTGCCTCGGCCGGCGCGCTGATCTATGTCGCGGCTCCGAAGGAGCAGCGCCTCTGCTTGCCGAACACCCGCTTCCTGCTGCACCAGCCCTCCGGCGGCACACGCGGCATGGCATCCGACATCGAGATCCAGGCGCGTGAGATCATCAAGATGAACGAGCGCCTGAACAAGATCATGGCTGCCGCCACCGGCCAGCCGCTCGACAAGATCGCCAAGGATACCGATCGCGACTATTGGCTCTCTGCCGAAGAAGCGAAGGATTATGGCCTCGTTTCGCGGATCGTCACGTCGCAGGCCGATATCTGAGGTTTCTCAGTCAAAGATACCAAGAACCACCCTTGCCGGCTCACCGCAGGCGAGGGTGTTTTGTTTTCGGCTGATGCCTATCGGCAAGGGCTGGACGGAAAGGACCGAATCCGGGCTTGCGTTGGCGGCGATCGTCATGCTCCATGCGCCTTCCCGCAGCCTGCGAGTTCCGCCATGCTCAAAGATTTTTCTGTCCAGGCCCTGTTCATGGGGCTGCTGACCGCTTTCGTCGGTTCTGCCAGCTCGTTTGCCGTCGTGCTGCATGGGCTCGAAGCGGTGGGTGCCACCGATGCGCAGGCGGCGTCCGGGCTGATGGCATTGTCGATCTCCATGGGCGTCTGCGCGATCGTGCTGAGTGCCGTGACGCGATTGCCGATCAGCATCGCCTGGTCGACGCCGGGCGCCGCGCTGCTGGCAAGCACCGGGGCGATCGAGGGCGGCTTCAATGCGGCGGTCGGAGCATTCCTGATCTGTGCTGCGCTGATCATCGTCGCCGGGCTGTTCAAGCCGCTCGGCCGGGCGGTTGCCGCCATTCCCGCACCGCTTGCCAATGCGATGCTTTCCGGCGTGCTGATCGGCCTCTGTTTCGCGCCGGTGAAGGCGATCGGCTTCAATCCGCTGTTCGGGCTGCCGATCGTTCTCGCCTGGATCGTCGTCGGCGCCTTCAAGCGGCTCTGGGCAGTGCCGGCAGCACTCGCGGCCTTCGTCCTGGTGCTGGCCTTCGGCGTCGATATCCCCGACGGCGCATTCGCCTCGCTCGAACGGTCGCTCGTGCCGACGGCTGAAATCGTCCGGCCGGTGTTCAACCTTGCCGGCTTCGTGTCGATCGCGCTGCCGCTCTTCATCGTCACCATGGCCTCGCAGAACATTCCCGGCATCGCGGTGCTGAAGGTTAATCACTACGATCCGAAACCCGGTCCGCTCTTTGCCGTCACCGGCTTCTTCTCGCTGCTGTCGGCGCCTTTCGGCGGCCATGCCGTCAATCTGGCGGCGATCACCGCGGCCATGTGCGCCGGGCATGACGCCCATGCCGATCCGACGCGGCGCTATTGGGCATCGCTGGTCGCCGGCGTCGGTTATATCGTCCTCGGACTGCTTGCCGGCGCAGTGACGGCTTTCGTTGCCTTGGCGCCTCCGATCCTGATCGAAGCGGTGGCGGGGCTGGCGCTGGTCGGCGCCTTCTCGTCCTCGGCGATGTCGGCCTTCCAGGCGCCGGAATCGCGCGAGGCGGCGGCGATCACCTTTCTCGTCACAGCATCCGGCGTTTCCTTCGGCGGCATCTCAGGCGCCTTCTGGGGATTGATCGCGGGCGGGCTGATGCTCGCGCTGTCGCAGCTGGTGAGGGTTTGGAAAGACCGGTCTCAGTCGAGGTAACGGAAGGCGCGTGCTGCGAGGGCTTGCCAGTTCCGCCGCCCAAGGCTATAAGCGCGGCCATGAAGACCCATGGCGCCAGAATTTCCGACACGATTGCACGCGGCCGCATTGCGCTGCGTGACAATACGCGCGCCCTGACCTCGCTTCTTCTCCTCGGCCTTACGCGCGGTTGCCGGGTCCGTTGAGGAGCGCCCGGCGGCCGAAAGCCCGCCCGGCATCGCTCCTCGCGATTCACTTTCAAAATTGACCTAACGACCGACGAAGGTCCGCATTTGTTTATCGCCAAGCCCGACGTGATCGGCTAAGAGGCGGGACAAATGCCGGGACGAGGAGACAAGACAATGGACAACACTAGCAGCCGATCCTCCGCAAAAGGTATGCCCGATGCCGCGCTGAAATACCGGCCCTATCCGCAGGTGAACATTCCCGACCGCACCTGGCCGACGAAGACCATCACCAAGGCGCCGGTCTGGTGCTCGGTGGACCTGCGCGACGGCAACCAGGCACTGGTCGATCCGATGGGCCACGACCGCAAGGCCCGCATGTTCCAGCTGCTGCTCGAAATGGGCTTCAAGGAAATCGAGATCGGCTTTCCCTCGGCTTCGCAGACGGATTTCGATTTCGCCCGCTGGTGCGTGGAGGAGGGCAATGTTCCGGCCGACGTCTCCCTGCAGGTGCTGGTGCAGTGCCGCCCCGAACTGATCACCCGCACCTTCGAAGCTTTGGAAGGGGCCAACCGGCCGATTGTGCATTTCTACAACTCGACCAGCGAGCTGCAGCGCCGCGTCGTCTTTGCCAAGGATGTGCAAGGGATCAAGCAGATCGCCGTCGATGCCGCCAAGATGATCACCGATATGGCGGCCAGGGCCGGGGGCGGCTACCGTTTCGAATATTCGCCGGAGAGCTTTACCGGCACGGAACTCGAAGTGGCGCTGGAAATCTGCAACGGCGTTATCGAGGTCGTCAAGCCGACGCCTGACAACAAGCTGATCATCAACCTGCCGTCCACCGTCGAGATGGCGACGCCGAACGTCTATGCCGACCAGATCGAGTGGATGTGCCGCAATCTCGACAATCGCGAAAACCTGATCATTTCCTTGCATCCGCATAACGATCGCGGCACGGGGATCGCTGCCGCCGAACTGGCCTTGCTGGCGGGCGCCGACCGCGTCGAAGGTACGCTGTTCGGCAATGGCGAGCGCACCGGCAATGTCGACGTGGTGACGATGGCGCTGAACATGTTCACGCAAGGGGTCGATCCCGGGATCGACTGCTCCAATATCGAGCGCATCAAGGAAGTGTTCGAATATTCGAACCAGATGGCGATTGCAGAGCGCCACCCCTATGTCGGCGAGCTGGTCTATACGGCCTTCTCCGGCTCGCATCAGGATGCGATCAACAAGGGCATGAAGGCCGCACAGGTCGCCAACCATCCGGTCTGGGAAGTGCCCTATCTGCCGATCGATCCGCGTGACGTCGGCCGTTCCTACGAGGCGATCATCCGCATCAACTCGCAGTCCGGCAAGGGCGGCATCGCCTATATCCTGCAGCAGGATTACGGGCTCAACCTGCCGCGTAACCTGCAGGTCGAGTTCCGCGAGGACATTCAGCGCATCACCGATGTCGAGGGCAAGGAACTTCCCTCCAAGCGCATCTATGATCGTTTCATCGAGCGCTACGTGACCCAGCCCGATGCGCGCCTCAAATTTGTCGATCACCACACCTATCCCGACACGGAGCGCAAGGGCCAGCGGATCGTCGCGGCCGAGATCACCGATAATGGCGAGATCAAGCGCATCGAAGGACACGGCAACGGCCCGATCGACGGCTTCATCAATGCGCTGTCGCACTATCTCGGCATCGAGATGTCGGTCGAGGACTATTCCGAGCATTCGCTGCAGCACGGCTCGAACGCGGCGGCGATCTCCTATGTCGAGACCTCCTATCCCGGCGGCAAGCTCTTCGGCGCCGGCATCAACACCAACATCGTCGCGGCATCGCTGGAAGCAATCGTCTCTGCGGCCAACCGCGTGCTCGAGCTGAAGGCCGGCAAGGCCTGATCGGATTGAATCAGGCCGCGATCGTCTCGGTACGGTGCGGCCTGACGATTAGGTTGACTTCGTTGCGTCTGCGCTGAGCGCACGCGAAAGCAATGAAAGACGTGCCGTGCGGCCCCCTCATCCGCCTGCCGGCACCTTCTCCCCGCTGGGGAGAAGAGATATGCCGCAACGTCTCGCTTCCTCTCATCCGCAAAAGGGCGCCGACGGACGGTAGGCCACCACTCGCTCCCTCTTCTCCCCAGCGGGGAGAAGGTGGCCCGCAGGGTCGGATGAGGGGGCGGCTGGCGCTGATAGTCGATTTTGCCATGGTGCCGCCTCAGCTCCGCTGGCGGTCATCAAATCGCCGTAGCGATCTTCATGGCGAGCTGGCCGAGGGCGGCTTCGGCGGAGGGGCCGGCAAGCACGTAGGACGTGCCGGCATTGTGCCAGGTGACAAGACCGATCTCGTCCTTGATCGTTTCCTTGAAATCGTCGGTCTCCGGCGGCAGCGCGTCCTTGCGGAAGCAGATGGAGATGACGTCGCCGTCGGCGTTGGAATAGACGAGCTGGCCGACAGGGCGGCTGTCGCCGAGAATGACGCGGGCGCCCTGGAAGGTCCAGGATTCGGCGCTGAGATCGGGCACGCGGAAAGGCACGCCGATCGCGGTGGTCAGCCAGCTGGAGATTTCCTCGGCCTGCGAGGCGGGTACTTCGACGAGATGACGGGGCTGACGGATCAGCAGCCGCTGATAGGCGGTGACGTCGCCCAGCCAGTCGCTGGTATTGGCGGGCGCGGCGGTCGAGGTCGTGGCGGCGATGTCGTCGGCATCAGGGCTGGTGCCGACAAAATAGCCGATACCGCAACCGACGGCGAAGAGGATGAGAGCGGCGGCCAACGCCTGCGGGCCGGTCGGCGCCAGTTTCACCTGCGGGCGCGTGGCGCGCTGGGCGATCGGCGTCTTCGGCGGCTGCGTGCTCTTGATCGAGCGGACGAGGGCGAGCGGCACCGGCTCCTTCAGGATATCGTCGAGGCGGCGGCGGCCGAAATCGGCGCCGTGGCGCAGCCTCTCATGCAGGCGGCGGGCGTTCTCGTCGACTGCCAGGCGCTGCTCCAACTCGTGGCGCTGTTCGGGCGAGACTTCGCCGTCGAGAAGGGCGGTGAGCTGGGCTTCGAGCGGCAATTTCCTAAGATCGGGCAAATTCAGTACCTGTGAATCGGGTGGGTGTCGGCGAGCCCGGCAAAATGCAGCCTGGCGGTGGCAAGCTGCGAGACGACATTTGCCACCGGCGTGCCCATGATGTCGGCCGCTTGCTGGTAGCTGTGGCCTTCGACGTCGACGAGCAGGAACATGCTGGACAGGCCGTCCGGCATGTCGGCGATCATGCGATGGATGGCGTCGGGATCGACCGCAGCCGAGCGCTCGCGCGCGGCTTCTCTGATATCGGTGACGTTGCCGCGGACGGAAGCCTTCGGCTTGCGCTTGCGGCTGTCGTCCGTCCACTGCTGGCGGGCAAGCGTATAGATCCAGCTTTCCAGCCGGCCTTCACCGCTCCATTGATGGCCCTTGGCGATGGCGCGCTGACAGACGGCCTGAACGAGTTCGTCGGCGACGGCAGCCTCACCCGCGAGCGTGATCGCGAAGCGGCGAAGGCGGGGCAGAAGGCCGACGAGATCACGCCGGAGGTCGATGGTCGTTGCGGGTTGACGCATTGTCTATCCAAGAAGCATTCACGATGGTTTCGCGGACGAAGGGTTCGCCGTCGGGCGCGAAGCCGGCCTTATCGACGCCGACGATGCATGTGCTTTATGAAACAAGTCTCCTGCACTGCGCAAGCATTCGGCGGTCTTCATCCCCTTTTCTCAAGGGGTTTTCGTATTGTGGTCCACAAAACTTGCGTCAATATGTCTTGTAGCCGTTCAAGCTCTGCAGCAGAGCGCGATAGGCCCATGTGCCTTCGCCGCCGCGATCGCGGATTTCGACGAGCTGGACACGAGCCCCCTGGATATCTCCCTGTTCCACCAGCGCCATGCCCATGTAGGAGCGGGCGAGGATGTAGTTTTCGTCCGCCTGTAGCGCCTTGCGGTAATAGGACATGCCGAGCTCCATGCGGCCGGCCTTGCGGTTGGCGTAGCCGAGATAGTTCAGGATGCGCGGGTCGTTCTGGTTGCGAGCGAGATTGAGCACGGTGATGGCGTTCTCATACTGGCCGGCATAGGCAAACTCCCGGGCGAACTTATAGAGATCGTCATCGTTGAAGCTGCTCTTCTTCGGGTTGACGCATTCCTTCTTGGCCTTGTCCCAGACCTTGCCGCCGGTGCAGGTCTTGGTCGTCTCGGTCTTCGGCGGCGGATTGGTGTCATCATTGCTGCCGCCGACCGCAAAAGCGGCCGTGGCGATGCCGAAGGCGAAGCCGGCAGCGAGCGAAAGTCTGGACAGGTGACGGAAAGAGGAAGTCATCGGCGGGCTCCGTTCTGAGGCGATGCGGTTGGCCGGATTGTACGCTTACGATTAAAAATACCAAGGGGGTAAGCGGTCTCTGCGGCAAATGTTGCGACGATGGTCCGATGTCTTCTCAGATCGATTCAAGTTCTGGATGAACAGAGTCCGGATCCTGCGCTAACGCGCGAAAATATCGACGCTTTCCGGCATCACGGCATCGCCGGACCGGTTGAGGCTGAAGCGCTCACCGCTGAGCTCCCAGGCGCCGGGAGCTCCATCGATGGAGAAGAGGTTGTAGGCGCCGGGCGGCTTGATGCTGCCCGGTCCCTGCGAGGCCGAGGCAATGCCGACGACGGGCACCGGCTGGACCTGGCCGCGCAGCCAGTGCAGCGTGTTGAGGTGCGTATGCCCGTGCAACACCAGCTCGGCGCCGCCGGTCGAAATCACCGCGGCGAAGCGGCGAATGCCGATCATGCGCTTGTAGAAGGTGGTGGCGCCGCGGATCGGCGGATGATGGATCATGACGACGCGGAAGAGACCGGCCTCGCCGGCCGCGCGCAGCATGTTGACGGTATCGCGGGCCTGGCGGGCGCCGAAAAAGCCGGAGGCGGCAAAGGGAGGTGTCGCGACCGCCGTCGAGCAGCCGACGATCGCGACTTTGCCGCGGATGCGCAGATAGGGGAAGATATGGCGATCCTCCTGCCATTGCGGCGGGGCGAGATCGCCGCGGACATAATCATACCAGGCGCGCATCGACTTCTCGTAGGCGCCGGGCACATAGGCGTCGTGATTGCCGGGAACGACGGAAGTGTCGGCGGGGTCGCCGAGTTCACGCAGCCAGGCGGCGGCGGCGCGGATCTCAATGCCGCTCGCCAGATTGACAAGGTCGCCGGTCACGGCCAGATGATCGGCCTGATGGGCGCGGATGTCGTCGAGCAGCAGATCCAGCGTGCTGCCGAAAAGGTGCTTGCGTCGATTTCGATGCCAGTTCACAAAGCCCGTTATGCGTTTTGAAAACAGCTCCTGGATGGAAAGACGGGGCAGCGGCCCGAGGTGGACGTCGGAAATATGCGCGAGTTTGAACATCCTACGAGACATAGACCAGCTTATTGACAAATCAAACACATCCGGCGCGATGAAGGGCTGAAACGGTACGATGGTGGATAAAGAAAAGCGGCCCCCTCACATCAGGCTGGCCTTGCGCCTCCTGCATGTCTATTTCTCCTTCGCCCGCGGCATGACGATGGGTGTCAGGGCTGCCTGCTTCGACGCCGAAGGGCGGATTTTCCTGGTGCGTCACAGCTATGTCGGCGGCTGGCATATGCCGGGCGGCGGGCTGGAACGCAACGAGACGGTCGAGGAAGCGCTCGCCAAGGAACTGCGCGAGGAGGGCAACCTCAGGATTATCGGCAAACCGCAACTGGTCCAGGTCTATTTCAACACCACGACCACACGGCGCGACCATGTCGTATTCTACCGGGCCAGCGTCGAGCAGACGGCGCCGCGCCCGCCGGATTGGGAAATCTCCGACAGCGGCTTCTTCTCGCTCGACAGCCTGCCCGCCGGCACGACCGAGGCGACGCATCGCCGCCTGGCCGAGTTGCGCGGCGAGCAGGAACCTGACCACCGGTGGTGAGAGGCAAATTCAAGCCGTGATTTAAAGTTCTATGGCGTCCTTTGCGCGTCTGAAAAGACGCGCGGCGCTGTAGCGCGGCCGTGTGGGCTGTCAAGATCGAGCGCCGGGCCGACGGGGACGATGCCGGTCGGATTGATCGTCTTGTGGCTGCGGTAATAATGCTGCTTGATGTGCGTCAGGTTCACCGTCTCGGCAATGCCCGCCGTCTGGTAGAGATCCCTCAAATAGCCGGGCAGGTTGCGGTAGTCGGCGAGGCGGCGGATGTTGCACTTGAAATGGCCGACATAGACGGCGTCGAAACGCACCAGCGTGGTGAACAGGCGCCAGTCGGCCTCGGTCTGGCGGTTGCCGAAGAGGTAGCGGCCCTTGCCCAAGCGTTCGTCGAGCATATCGAGGGTTTCGAACAGCTTGCCGACATTTTCCTCATAGGCGTCCTGGGTGGTGGCAAAGCCCGCCTTGTAGACGCCGTTGTTGACTGTGTCGTAGACGGTGGCATTCAGCGCGTCGATTTCGGCTCTCAGATCTTCCGGATAGAAATCGATCTTCGAGTCGGTCAGGCCGTCGAAGGCGCTGTTGAACATGCGGATGATCTCGGCGGATTCGTTGTTGACGATCGTGCCTGATTTCTTGTCCCAGAGGACGGGAACGGTCACGCGGCCGGAATAATGCGGATCGGCCTTGGCGTAGATCTGCCAGAGCGCGGCCGCGCCGAAAAGCGGGTCGCCCGTGGCGCCGTCGCCGACTTTGAATTCCCAGCCGTTCTCGAGCATCAGCGGATCGACGACAGAGACCGAAATCAGCTCCTCCAGCTTTTTCAGCTTGCGGAAGATCAGCGTGCGGTGCGCCCAGGGACAGGCAAGCGAAACATAAAGATGGTAACGCCCGGCCTCGGCCTTGAAGCCGCTGCTGCCGGAAGGGGCGGCCTCACCATCCGAGGTCACCCAGTTGCGAAACTGCGACGGCTGTCGCTTGAATTGGCCCTGGCTCTCCTTCGTGTCGTACCAGACGTCATGCCAGACGCCGTCCACCAGCATTCCCATGATCTTCACTTCCCTTGATTGCGTGTCGGGACCTGACTTAGCTGAGATAGCGGCGCTTTGCAGGTGGTAAAGGTTGAACAGTGCGTCACGCCGTTCAGGCACTGCATAGTTTCGAGTGCCGTGGTGTGCATTTTGCGTTGGACGGCGGAAATTTTTCCTGCTATCGGCCTTGTCATGATTTGAGAGACCCCTGCCTGATGTTCATTTTCAGAAACCCGCGACGACGCTGATGCTCCCGAACGCCCAAGGCGTGTTCGAGACCCATCAATCTGTCCATCCGGTTTCTGTCATCATGTACAAGCACGATCTCGTCTACCTCACCGAAGACGCGTCTCATGACGCCGCCATCGAACACATCAACGAAGAAGCCTTCGGTCCCGGTCGCTTCGCGCGCGCTGCCGCGCGCATCCGCGAGCAGGGGCCGCATGATCTGTCGCTCTCCTTCATCTGCACCGACAATGGCGAGACGATTGCTTCCGTGCGGATGACGCCGGTGCTGGCCGGCACGGCGAAGGGGCATTTGCTCGGCCCGCTTGCCGTCCGGCCCTCGCACAAGAACCAGGGTATCGGCCGTGAGTTGGTACGGATCGCGGTGGAGGCGGCCAGACGCAAGGGCTCGGAAGCGGTCATCCTGGTCGGCGATCCGCCCTATTACGGCCCGCTCGGCTTCGAGAAGGTCGCCTATAACGCGTTGTCCTTTCCGGGACCCGTCGACCCCGGCCGCGTACTCGTCGTTCCGATCGCCGAAGGCGTGCACGAGCGGCTGAAGGGCATTATCGCCTGGCACGGATGATTAGAGTTTTTTCCGGAGGAAGCTGCGTGTGCGGCCCTCCGGGAAATCCTCAAGCTCCCCGAAGACCTCATAACCCTGACGCAGATAGGCTCGCAAGGCCTGCGGGCTGAACGTGTCGATCCAGGCGCCGCGGCAGCCCCGGGCTTTCGCCTCGTCTTCCGCTTTCGCGAGGATCTTGCCGGCGAGACCGGTGCCGCGCAGCGTATCGGGAATATAGAGCATCTGGGTAAACAGCCAGCCCCAGGCGGTAAAGCCGGACAGACCGCCGGTCACCTTGCCGTCCGTGTCGCGGATGAGGACGGCAAGCGGCCGGCGATCCGCGGGGCCAACATCACTATTGTTGAAGGCCGAGAGCGCATCGGTGATAACAGCGAGTTCCTCCGGCGAGGGTGAGGCGGTCAGCTCGAATGCCGGCATGGGTTATCGCCCTTCACGCCACCACATGGCGCCAAAGGCCAGCAGCAGGATGCCGACGCCGGCGAAGCCGGCAAAGAGCGGCAGCGTGTTGATGCCCTTCAACACCGTCTCGCTGGTCATGCGGATCATCATGCGATCATTGTCGGCGACGCGCACCTGACCGCGCACCGGCAGGATCGGCGGAACGTTGATCCTGCCATTTTCGTTGGCAACGCGGGTGACGAGACCCTTGCTTCTGTCGGCGATCGGCTTCAGCACATCGGTCGTCGAGATCATCGCCTTGAACTCAGGTGCGTCGACGGCGCCGATATGCACAAGTGTCGAGAGCTTGCCGTTGCGGATTTCGAAGAGGCCGATTTCGTCCATCCGTTTCTCGGCCTTGTAGAGCCCGGGTTCGGACTGGGTGAGCGCCAGAGTTTCGGTCTTGCCGGAGGGATAACGCACGGTGGCGTTGCCGGGATTGTCGCCGATCGTCTGGCGCGTGACTTCAAGGGTCCGGCCGGAGGCGCGCGCCGTCAGCGCTTCTTCCTCTAGCGCCGGCTCCTTCATCAGCCAATGGGCGATACGGCGATAGAGCGATACGTTCGGACCGCCGCCTTCGAAGCCGCGCGCCCACAGCCAGCCCTGATCGGAAAGCAGCATGGCGACGCGGCCCTGGCCAGCGCGGTTCAGCACCAGCAGCGGATGGTTGTCGGCCCCGAGCATAATCGTCTCGCCCTGCGGCCGGTCGACATCGACGCTGCGGAACCAGCGGCCCCAATGCGGCGGATCCTCGCCCGAACCATCCAGGCCGCGGGTGACGGGATGTTTGCGGCCTTCCTCGGAGAGGCGGGGATAGAAGGCTTTTTCGATCATCTCTCCGGTGGGCGTTGCCGGCAGGACCGACGAAAGCGGCGTCAGCGCGATGGAATCGGGGCCGGCATGCTCGGGACCAGCAGCGATCAGCAGCGCGCCGCCGTTGTCGACATATTGCGCGATGTAATCGTAATAGAGCAGTGGCAGTACGCCGCGGTGCTGATAGCGGTCGAAGATGATCAGGTCGAAATCCTTGATCTTGTCGACGAAGAGTTCACGCGTCGGGAACGCGATCAGCGACAACTCGTTGATCGGCGTGCCATCCTGCTTTTCCGGCGGACGCAGGATGGTGAAGTGGACGAGATCGACGGAGGCATCGGATTTCAGCAGGTTGCGCCAGGCACGCTCGCCGGCATGCGGCTCGCCGGAAACGAGCAGGACGCGGAGATTCTGGCGGATGCCGTCGATGACGTGGACGGCGCGGTTGTTGGCGGTGGTGACCTCGCCGGGAAGGGCCGCGACCGAGAATTCGAGCACGTTGCTGCCGCCGGCCGGCACCTTGAAGGAGAAGGGCGTATCCTGGCCGGGCGTCGCCTGCAGGGTAGCGATCTCGTCACCGTTCAGTTTCACCGTGACATTGGCCGTGCCGCCGGGGCTCGGGCCGTCGTCGAAGACGCGCAGAACGACTTGCTGCTCCTCGTTGACGATACCGAAGCGCGGCCCCTTGATGACTTCGATGCGGCGATCGAATTCATTGGCCTTGCCGGTGATGAGGCCGTGGATCGGCGCGTCGAAACCGAGCGCCTGGTTGGCGGCGGGGACATCATGGACTTCGCCATCAGTCAGCATGATGGCGCCGCCGATACGGGCGGGCGGGACATCGGCGATGTTGGCAGACAGCGCGTCGAACAGCCGGGTCGACGGCACGTCGGAATTGACGTCGCCTTCGACATCGACGAAGCGAGGTTCGATCTGGGGGAAGCGGGCGAGCTGTCCTTTCAGGGCAGCAAGCGCATCGTCTGTCGTCTTGACGCGGTCGGGTGTCTGTTGGCTCTGGCTTCGGTCAACGAGAACGGGGACGATGGTCGACAGCTGATCCCGGTCCTCCTGCAGCAGGACGGGATTGGCAAGGGCGGCCAGCATGGCGAGTGCCGCCAGCGTCCGGATCCAGGCGCCGCGAATGCCGCGCCAGACCGCCAGGCCGGCGATGATGGCGCTGACGGCAGCCAGTGCGGCCAGAACCGGCCAAGGCAGGAAGGGCGAAAAATCGAACGTCATCTCATTGCCCTAACCGTTCGAGCAGGTCGGGAACATGAACCTGGTCGGTTTTGTAGTTGCCGGTCAGCATATACATCATGATGTTGACGCCGGAACGATAGGCATATTCCCGCTGTGTTTCATCGGACGGCACGGTCGGCAGCATCGGTATGCCGTTGTCGTCGATTGCCCAGGCACCGGCGAAATCGTTGCCGGTGATCAGGATCGGCGAAACGCCGTCGGCCGTCGCTGCCGATTTTTCGGTCGCTTCGCGGCCGCCCTGCCGGGCCTCGATCCACAGGGGGCTGCCGGCGTAACGACCGGGAAAGCTCGACAGGAGATAGAAGGATTTCGTCAACACGTGATCCGACGGTACCGGCTCAAGCGGCGGAATGTCGAGATTGCCGAGGATTTGCTGCAGCCTCTGGCCGTTGGCGCTGACATTGCCGCCATTGTCCAATGCGCTGATCTGATCGCGCGTATCGAAAAGCACGGTGCCGCCATTGCGCATATAGGCGTCGATGCGGCTGATCGCCGCCGAAGACGGCATCGGCGCCGTCGCCGAAACCGGCCAGTAGATGATCGGATAGAAGGCAAGCTCGTCCTTGGTGAGGTCGATGCCCACGGGCGGCGCCGGCTCCAGCGTCGTGCGAAAGGTCAGGAACTGGGTCAGGCCCTCGAGCCCGCGTTCGGATATATTGTCGACGTCCTGCTCACCGGTGACGACATAGGCGAGGTGCGTGTTGTCGAGCCTTTGCAGGATGAGGTCGTCGCCGGGCCGGGAGTCGTTGGCATGAAGCGTGCCGGGTTGCATGAGAAAGCCGGCGCTGAGCGCAATAGCGATCATCGCCGCTGTGCGGACAGCCGGGCGCGAGCGGGAGAACGCACCGTTCATGAAGAGGACGATCAGGCTATCGGCGAGCAGCAGCAGAAAGGCTGCGAGAAAGAGCGCGGGTTTTGCCGACCAGCTTTCGCCGCCGATCAGGCCTTCGCGCACAGCGTTGGTGCCGGCCGTGTCGAGCGGCGTCAGTTCGGCATTCTCGGGCAATACGTTCAGCGAAGTGAAACCATCCTCCGAACCGTAGAGCCCGGGCGGGTTGTCGAAATTCGCCGTCGGTTCGGTTCCTGCCTGTGGGATGAGGGGGCGCGCCGCGCCCGTCTCGGAGACGAGCGTGCCCTTGGCCGTCAGCATGCGGAACGGCGGCAGGGTCTCCGAGACACGCGCATTGCCGCGCGCCTCAGAGGTGACGCCGCCCGAGCGCGATATCTGCAGCAGGTGGCGCAGCATGTCGACGAAAGTGCCGGAGATCGGCAGATCGGACCAGGTCGCTTCCGCAGTGACATGAAACAGGACGATCTGGCCGGCTGCGAGCTGTTTCATCGTCACCAGCGGCGTGCCGTCAGCCAGGCTCGCCCAGGTGCGTTCGGCAAGATCGGGCGTCGGTTCGGCAAGCACCTGCCGCTTGATGACGACATCGGCGGGGCGCGTTATGCCGGCGAAAGGCCCGAAACTCGGAAATTCGGCAAGCGACTGCGGCTCGCTCCAGGACAAGGTGCCGCCCAGCGCCCGTTCTCCCTGGCGCAGGATGACCGGGATCAGCGGGTCGTCCGCGGGGGCTGCCGCCATGCGCGGACCGGCGAAACGCAGCAGCATGCCGCCGTTCGATATCCAGCGGGTCAGAGGTTCGTAGGTCTCCTCCGGCAACCGGCCGATATCGGCCATGATGATGATGGAGGGATTGCTGGCGAGAAGTTTCGGTATGGCGACCGAAAGATCGGAATCGCTGGGTTGGATCAGATCAGCATAGGGCTGCAGTGCCCGCTGGATATAATAGAGCGGCGAGAGCAGCGGCTGGAACTCATCTCCGCCTGCACCCGACAGCAAGACGACGCGGCGGCGCTTGAATGCGTCGTCGAGAAGATGGACCGCGCCCGCCGTTGCGCCGTTATCGACGCTGACGCGGGCGAAATCGTTGCGCATCTCGAAAGGTGCGGTGATCGAACTCGTCGCAACGCTCTGGCCGGGACGGAAATCCACCCTGCCGTTGGCGATCGAGCGGCCCTGGCTATCGACGGCGTTCAGCGCCACGGATGCGGCATGCGAAGCGTTGAGACGTGTAACCTTGACGGTCATGGCATCGGCCGCATTGTTGGCCGCGGTGATCGCGACCGTCCGTGCGGCATCGCCCTCGATCAGCCGGAGATCGGCGGGCTGGAGTTCGGCAAGCCTGCGTACTGTGGCATCGTCTGACTTGGCGGCGGCGCCGTCGCTCAGGAAGGCGAGGGTGCCGGGCTTGATGCCGTTCAGCGCGGCGCGCAGCGCCTGGAAGGCGCGTTCGCGGTCCGGCACAAGCGGCCGTGGCTCGGCGGCGCGCAGCTTGTCGCGAGCACTCGCTGCGGTGCCGGGTACGGCGTTGTTTGTGGGATCGGCGGTGAAGGCGATCGATACCGGCGTACCGGCGGATTCGGCATCGTCTATCAACGCGTCGGCAGTCTGGATGCGGCGTTCCCAGTCGGGCGCCGTCGCCCAGCTGTTGTCGACGAAGAGGACGAGCGGGCCGCCGGATGCGAGCGAACTGGTGCGTGGATTGAAAACCGGATCGGCGATCGCAAGGATGATGGCGGCGGCGAGCAGCATGCGCAGCAGCGTCAGCCACCACGGGCTTTGCGCCGGCGTCTCCTCGCGCTTCAGCACCGATGCCAGGATCTTCAGCGGCGGGAACACCTCGGTCTTCGGCCGCGGCGGCGTCAGCCTGAGCAGCCACCAGATGACGGGCAGAGCGACGAGCGCGCCGAGAATGGCGGGATAGGCGAAAGCGAAGGGGAGGGCGTTCATAGCTGCCCTCCATGCGTCGCCTTGGCCGGCATGCCGGACAGATACATATGCACCGCGACCAATGCCTCAGAGGCAAGATGATCGGTGCGGTGCGTCGCAAAGGTCCAGCCGAGATGGCGCAGCGATTGGCCGAGGCCGTCCCTGCGGGCGAGATAGGCGTTGCGATAGGCCTCGCGGATGTGTTCGGCGCGGCCGGAGATGAGCTTGGCGCCGCTCTCCGGATCGGTGAATTCGGTGCGGCCGCTATAGGGGAAGATCTCCTCGGCGGGATCTGCTATCTCGACCACGTGGCCGCGCAGGCCGCGGCGGGCAAGCGGGCCGAGGCGCTCCATGATCGCCGGGGCGTCGTCGAGGAAATCGCCGATGAGGACGAGGTCGCTCCAGCCGCGGATCATCGCCGTTTCCGGCAGGCCGCCGGTCAGCGGCGTGTGCATGAGCGCGGCTGCAAGGCGCTCGGCGGCGTTGCGCGCGGAGATGGGTTCCATGATGCCGGGGCAGCCGATGCGCTCGCCGGAGCGGGCGAGGATTTCGGCCAGCGCCAGCATGACGACCAGCGCGCGGCTTTCCTTGGAGACGCTGCCATAGCTCGACTTGTACATCATCGAGGGCGACATGTCGCACCAGAGCCAGATCGTGTGAGCCGCCTCCCATTCGCGTTCGCGCACGTAGGTATGGTCGTCGCGGGCGGAGCGACGCCAATCGATGCGCGACAGGCTTTCGCCCTCGGCATAGGGACGGAACTGCCAGAAATTTTCGCCGATGCCGCGTTTGCGGCGGCCATGCCAGCCGGCGATCACCGTGTTGGCGATGCGCTTGGCCTCCACCAGGCAGTCCGGCACCAGGGCGGCCCGCTGCCTGGCGCGGGAAAGGGCATCGCTGCCTGGCGTCGGGTTGACGATCTGTCCGATAGATGCCACGCGTCCGGCTTCCTTATCCCTTTGCCTGCTTGACCAGTCCGGCGATGACGTCGCGCACCGACATGCCTTCGGCGCGGGCGGCGAACGTCAACGCCATGCGGTGCTGGAGAATGGGTTCGGCAAGCGCGAAGATATCGTCGAGCGACGGCGCGAGGCGGCCTTCGTAAAGCGCGCGCGCGCGCGCGCAGAGCATCATCGCCTGGCCGGCGCGAGGGCCCGGGCCCCAGGCGACGTTCTTGTCGGTCGAGGCATTGCCCTGTCCGGGGCGGGCGGAGCGCACCAGCGCCAGGATGGTATCGACGACCGTGTCGCTCACCGGCATCTGGCGTACCAGGGTCTGGATTTCGATCAGTCGCTGTGCGTCGATGACGACTTCCGGCCGGGTTTCGCCCAAGCCCGTCGTCTCGAGCAGGATCTGGCGCTCGGCGGCGAGCTCGGGATAGTTGACGTCGACCTGCAGCAGGAAACGGTCGAGCTGGGCTTCGGGCAGGGGATAGGTGCCTTCTTGCTCGAGCGGGTTCTGGGTGGCGAGCACGTGGAAGGGGGCCGGCAGGTCGTAGCGCTGCCCGGCGATGGTGATGTGATATTCCTGCATGGATTGCAGAAGGGCCGACTGGGTGCGCGGCGAGGCGCGGTTGATTTCGTCGGCCATCAGCAGTTGGGCGAAAACAGGGCCCTTGACGAAGCGGAAAGAGCGGCGTCCACTGTCGTCCTGGTCCATCACCTCGGATCCGAGGATATCCGAGGGCATCAGATCCGGCGTGAACTGGATGCGGTTGGCAGCAAGGCCGAGCACTTCGCCGAGTGTCGTCACCAGCCTGGTCTTGGCAAGGCCGGGGACACCGACGAGAAGGGCATGGCCGCCGGACAGCACGGCGAGAATGGTGTTCTCGACGACGCTTTCCTGACCGAAGATCACCTTCGAGACTTGTCCGCGGATGGCGGCGATATCGGAGAGCGCCTTCTCGGCGGCGGCGACGATCGCCTTTTCATCGAGGCTGGCTTCGGTCTTCATCATACCCACGGGCATCTCCAACGGCTGAAATCATTCGGCAGCGAATCGGCGGACTTATACATCTGCCTCATACTCGATAGAGTTATGGAGATGCGACGGGCTGACAAGTTCGTTACGAATGACTATCTCGTGACTTTACTTCGTTAAGGACAAACCGGGACGGAAGAATGGCAGCCGAAGAAATCAGCGGACAGGCGGATGCGGCGGGACTTGCCGCCATGATTTCGCGTGCGTCTGCGGAAAGTAGCGGTAAAAAACGCGGATTGCCGCCGGTCGAGCGGTGGAATCCGCCTTTCTGCGGCGATATCGACATGGAGATCAGGGCCGACGGCACCTGGTTCTACATGGGCACGCCGATCGGCCGGCCGGCACTGGTGCGGCTGTTTTCGACGGTTTTGCGGAAAGACGACGACCAGAAGACCTATCTCGTAACTCCTGTGGAAAAGGTCGGGATCAGGGTCGTCGACGCGCCTTTCGTCGCCGTGGAAATGAGCGTGACCGGGGGGCAAGGCAAACAGGTGCTGACATTCCGCACCAATGTCGGCGATGTCGTGGAGGCGGGAGGAGAGCATCGGCTGCGCTTTGCCATTGCGGGCGGCAATGCCGAACTGAAACCCTATCTGCATGTGCGCGGGCGGCTGGAGGCGCTGGTGTCGCGTGCAGTGATGTATGAACTGGCGGCACTCGGCGAGATCCTCGACGTGGAGGGGCGGGCGATGTTTGCGATCCGCTCCGCCGGCGAGGTTTTCCCGGTCATGCCGGCCGACGAACTGGATGCACTTTCCCGATGAATGATGCGATCACCCACCGTTATCCGCTGTTCTCAGCAGCCGAATTCCGCCGCCGCGCGCTCAATCAGAATGGAGGGCCGGTCGATCATGCCTGGCGCGATCACGGCGACCATATCCTCAATCCCGATATCGTGGAGGAGGTCGCGACCTTCAAGCTGCGCGACGCCGCCGTGCTCGTGCCCGTCGTCGACGATGGCGAGGAGGCGCGTGTGATCTTCACCAAGCGCACGACGACGCTGCGCAAACATTCCGGACAAATTGCCTTTCCCGGCGGCTCGATCGATCCCGCCGATATCTCACCCGAGATGGCGGCGATCCGCGAGACGGAGGAGGAGATCGGTCTTGCCGGCTCCTTCGTCGAGACCGTCGGGCGGCTGCCGAATTATCTTGCCTCGACCGGCTTCCGCATCACGCCGGTGCTGGGCGTCGTCACGCCCGGTTTTGCGCTGACGCTGAACCCGACCGAGGTGGACGATGTGTTCGAGGTGCCGCTTTCCTTCCTGATGAACCCTGCCAATCATAGCCGCGACAGGCGTGTGATCGACGGCATCGACCGGCATTTCTACCGCGTGCCCTATGAAACCAGAATGATCTGGGGCATCACCGCCGGCATCGTCCGCACGCTTTATGAAAGGCTTTATGCATGACCGGCCTGGCCGACCAAGCATGGTTCCGCGACCCGGCGCTCGGCCGGGTCCTGGCACTTCTCAATACCGATGACGGAGAAGGACGGGTGGTTGGCGGCGCGGTGCGCAACAGCCTGATGGGTCTGCCGGTCAGCGATATAGACATCGCCACGACGCTGACGCCGGAGATCGTGATGGAGCGGGCAGCAGTGGCCGGCATAAAGGCAGTGCCGACAGGGCTGGAGCACGGCACGGTGACACTCGTCATCGACGGCAAGCCCTTCGAGGTGACGACGCTTCGTACCGACATCGAGACCGACGGTCGCCGTGCCAAGGTCGCCTTCAGCACCGATTGGAAAGCGGATGCCGAACGGCGCGACCTGACGATCAACGCGCTCTATGCGGACTCCGAGGGCGAAGTGGTGGATCTCGTCGGCGGGCTTGCCGATATCGAGAAGCGCAACATCCGCTTCATCGGCGACGCGGCAAGGCGTATTGCCGAAGATCATCTGCGCATCCTGCGCTTCTTCCGCTTCTTTGCCTATTACGGTTCCGGACGGCCGGATGCCGAGGGGCTGAAGGCCTGTGCGGCGGCGCGTTCGAAACTGAAGACGCTGTCGGCAGAACGCGTCTGGTCGGAGCTTAGAAAGCTGCTCGGGGCTGCCGAACCCGGCCGGGCGCTGCTCTGGATGCGGCAGATGGCGGTGCTGACGGAAATCCTGCCGGAATCGGAAAAATGGGGGATCGATGCGATCCCTTCGCTTGTTGCCACCGAAAAGGCGCTCGGCTGGACGCCCGATCCGCTGCTGCGCCTTGCCGCGATCGTGCCGCCCGATGTCACGCGGCTCACGGCGCTTGCAGCCCGGTTGAAGCTCTCGAATGCGGAAGCGGCCACCCTCAAAGCCTGGGCGATGGCAGCGCCGGTCAATGACGAGATGTCGTCGGCCGCCTTCGAACGGCTGCTCTATCGCAACGGTCAAGACGGCATCACGACACGGCTAAAGCTGGCGCTTGCCGTTGCGCGCGGCAAGGCCGAGGGCGATCTCGGCGAAATGGCCCGATCGGCGCGGCTCACCAAGCTCCTGGATCAGGCCGCGAACTGGAAGAAGCCGCAATTTCCACTGAATGGCGGCGATGTGCTATCGGCAGGCATCGCGCCCGGCCCGCGCGTTGGCGAACTGCTTGGCAGCCTGGAATGCCAGTGGGTCGAGGAAAACTTCGCGTCCGATCGGGCAGTACTGCTCGTCCGGCTGCAGGAACGGACGCGATAAAGGTCATGGCCGTCGCATCCGGTCGATGCGGCGCACCTCAACTTGCTTTCATCCGTGCATCTGCCCACCGGCGATCAGGCGGCGTTTGCCTCGTCGCGGATGCGGGCCTTGATATTATCAACCATGTTCTCGCGTATGGTCGTTTCACCGTGAGCACTCTTCATGTGCTCGACGGCGCGGCGGACCACTTCGGCGTCATTGTCCGCCCGGGTGTGCCAGGCGCAGCCGGGAACGAGCGTGCCGCATTCGAAAAGTCGCATGGTTTTCTCCTCTGTCTGGAACGCAACGGCCCTCGCGTTTTCACGCGATTGATGAATGTGCGGAGGAAGAGAAGGTTCCGGCCGGCATGAGGTGTCGACCGGAGAAGATCTTTCAGTCGGGCATAGCCCAAGCTTTGTAGGTATCCGAAAGCTGGCCGGGCATGTTGCTGTTGGCGGCCGCAGCTTCGTTCTGCAGTTGTTCCGGCGATTTTCCGCCGGCCAGTTGCAGCTTGACCTGCTCAATGAAGCAGGACAATGGCAGATCCGAGCCGCTTTTGGCCCGTAGCTTTTCGGCGATGCGCGTCAAAAACTCGGATGTGTCGATCGTACGGGATGTTTCCTGGACATCCGTGGACGCAGGCGAGCCACTTTGTATCGTCATGACAATCCTCCTCCGATTGTTACGCACATACATATAAAGTTAGGACGCACTGATTTTTCTTGAAGGTCTATCACCTCGAATTTATCGATGAGATATCACAGTCTCATGGCCAGCGGACGACGGGGGGCAATGAAGAGAGAATGGATTCAACGTTGCCGCCGGTCTTCAGGCCGAAGATGGTGCCACGATCATACAACAGATTGAATTCGACGTAACGGCCCCGGCGGATCAATTGTTCGTCGCGGTCGGCCTCCGTCCACAGCTTGTTGAAGTTGGAGCGGACGATCTTCGGGTAGACCATGGCGAAGGCCCTGCCGACATCGCGCGTGAAGGCGAAATCGGCGTCCCAGCCGCCGGCTTCCTCGCTCGAATGCAGCCAGTCATAGAAGATGCCGCCGATGCCGCGGGCCTCGTTGCGGTGCTTCAGGAAGAAATATTCGTCGCACCATGCCTTGTAGGCGTCGTAATCGGCGACGGCGTGGTTACGGCAGGCGATCTCCATGGCCTTGTGGAAGAGCTGACTGTCCTCGTCCTCCTGTGTACGGCGGCGCGACAGCACCGGCGTCAGGTCGGCCCCGCCGCCGAACCAGCGGCTTGATGTGACCACCATGCGCGTGTTCATATGCACTGCGGGAACATTGGGGTTGACGGGATGGGCGATCAGCGAAATGCCCGAGGCCCAGAAACGTGGATCATCCTTGGCGCCCGGTATCTGGCCGCGAAAGTCCGGCGAGAACTCGCCGTGGACGGTGGAGGTGTGGACGCCGACCTTTTCGAAGACGCGGCCTTCCATCATCGACATGCGGCCGCCGCCGCCGGCGCCGTTTTCGCGCGACCAGTCCTTGGCGACGAAGCGGCCTGGCTCCTGATCCGAGAGCGGGCCTTCCAGCTCGTCTTCGAGGGCTTCAAAGGAGGCGCAGATCGTGTCGCGCAGTCCCTCGAACCAATTGCGGGCGGCCTCTTTCTTCTCTTCGATGTCCTCAGGCAGGCCGATCGGCAGTTCCGGTCTTTCCATGTCACGCCTCCAGCGACCGGTCCCTTTCAGGACACGACTCGCTCATTCTTGATTGCACTTTCGGTTTAGCAGGTGGCGCCGCATCTCGCCAAGCCGGCGGTGCGGGTGGGTGCAGCCAAGATTCGACTCGCAAATCAATGATTTCGATATTACCTTTTCACAAGAGGTAGGTTTGATGGCAAAAATTCCAGGACCTCCGTCCTTCGACGGCCTGAAGCGCAGAATGGCGAGACACCGGGCGGAAAATCCTCCCCGAAATAAAGACCATTTCGTCCGTCAGACATATTGCCTCGCCCTCATCGATGCCCGCGCCAAGGCGCGCGAATGGTTCGACGAATATCCGAAAGCGGCTTATTGGACCGAGGTGGAGAGCTGGCGCCAGCTCGACGGCGACCACATCGAATTCACCATGCGCCGCCTGCCTTCGGCCGACTGATCGTCACTCGGCCGCGGGCCGCACGCGGCTTTCGATCAGCAGGCCGCTCTCATCCATGATCGGATGCGCCACCGAGACGATGTGGGCGTTGATGCGCTTCAGGTCGCGCAGCATGTCGAGATGCAGCGAACTTGTCTGCAGGCTGTCGGCGCGGCCGTCGCGCAGGCGTTCGAGATGGCGCTCGGCCGACTGCTTCTCCATCCGGCGCACCTCGACCTTTACCTCCATCATCTGCCGCGCGAGATTGAAATCGCGGGTGACGAAGATCGTCTGGGCGACGCGCAGATTGTCGATCGTCAGATCGAACAGCTTGCGCAGTTCCTGATGACCGTCGTCGGAAAATTTCAGGCCGAGCGAGATCTTCTTCGCCACCTGTTCCCGCAAGCCTTTCTCGATGATGTCGCCCATATGTTCGAGATTGATCGCGTAGTCGATGACGACGATCGAGCGGCGGGCGTTCTCGTCGGTGAGACCCTCGCGGCCGAGCTTCGAGAGATAGACCTTCACTGCCTGCTGCAGCCGGTCGACGCGCTCTTCGAGAGCCGGGATTTCGGCAAGCTTGCCGGCATCATTCTGCTCGAAGGCTTCGGAGACCCTGACCAGCATGCGCTCGATGAGGTCGCCGACGCCGAGCACTTCGCGGGTGGCGCTGGTCAGCGCAATGACGGGTGTCGAAAGCTCCTGCGCATCGAGATATTTCGGGGCGTTGTCGGGTTCGGCCTGATCCGGCACCAGTCGGGCCATCAGGGTGGCGAGCGGTCGGGAGAATGGCCAGGCAAGCGCTGCGAGCAGAAGATTGAAGGCGAGATGCGCATCGACCGGCAGCTTGGCCGGGCCGAAGGGCAGCATCTGGATGAGTTCGGCGCCATAGCCCGCCAGCGGCAGGGCGATGAAGCAGCCGAGCGCACGCACCGCGAGATTGCCGAGCGTGACGCGCCGCGCCGAAACCGGGCCGGACAATGTCGCAATGACAGGCGGGATCGCACCGCCGAGATTGGCGCCGAGCACGAGAACGATGACAAGTTCGGCCGAGACCAGACCCGCCGAGGCGAGCGACAGGATCAGCACCACCACAGCCAGGCTCGACGAGGAGAGGAAGGCAAGAGCTGCCGAGAAGAGCAGCGCCACGGGCAGCGCCCCGTCCAGAAGGCCGATGAAGGCGGCGAGAGCCGGGGAGGCGCGCATCGGTTCCGTCGCGAGGCCGAGCAAATGCAGCGACAGCAGCATCAGCCCGATGCCGATCAGCGCCGCACCGCCGCCCTGGCGGGTGCTGGAGCGGCCGCGGTAAAGCACGATGCCGGCCAGGATCAGCAGCGGAGAGAGCCATTCGATGCCGGTGGCGACGATCCAGGCGGTGATCGCCGTGCCGACATTGGCGCCGAGCAGGACGATCTGCGCCATGCGCGGCTTGATCAGGTCACGTTCGACGAAGGATGCGGTCATCAGCGCGGTTGCCGTCGAACTCTGCAGCGCGATGGTCGCCACCAATCCCGACAGGAAGGACCGGAAACCGCCGCGCGTGCCGCTCGCCAGACCTGTTCTCAGCCGTGCGCCGAAGGCCCTGGACACGCCGTCCTTCACCTGCGCGAGGCCGAACAGCAGCAAAGCCACGGCGCCGAACAGGTTGATCATGATGACTGTGGAATCCATTTTCTTGCTTTTATTCTTCTTTCATCTGTCTTGAGAGGCGTAGGCTTGAGCGTAACCTTCCAAACTGTTGAAATTATGGAGGCTATACGAAATTTTTGTTTGCTCGGCTAATAAATATAGACCGATTTGGCGCGGATTGACAACGCCATTTTCCGACACGGTCCGGAGCTGATCGGCTATTTCGCCGACGCCGGTGCCGGTCAAGTCCAGACGTCAAGCCCGGACGGTCAACTCCAGACGGTCTGGCGCATCGCTTCGCCGACGATCATCGCGGCTGAGACGGCGACGTTGATCGACCGCTGGCCCTCGACCATCGGGATCAGGATGCGGGCATCCGCCTTCTCATGCACTTGATCCGGCACGCCGGCGCTTTCGCGGCCGAAAAGCAGTATGTCTTTGGGGCGGAAGGTAAAATCGGTGTAACGGTCGGCCGCCTTGGTCGAGGCGAGGATCAGGCGACGGCCAGTCGTGGCGCGCCAGGTCTCGAAGCGGTCCCAGTTGACATGGCGGGTCAGTGCAGCGGCGGCGATATAGTCCATGCCCGAGCGTTTCAGGTTGCGATCGGAAACGTCGAAGCCGGCCGGTTCGATCAGATCGACGGCGAAGTCCAAGCAGGCGGCAAGACGCAGAATCGTGCCTGTGTTGCCTGCTATATCCGGCTGATAGAGTGCCAGTCTGAGGTCCGTCATGACGCGTCGCCTTTTAATTTTCGTTTCGCCGCGAGAGGCGTAATCCAACTGTCATTTCGGAGCAACAGGGGCCATTTTGCTCCCGAGATGTTCAATTTACGCCATCAGGGGGCTGGAAATTTCGCGGTTTTCGCGGTATCCATGCACGTCTTCAATCGCCAACAGGGAGGGCCGACATGAATATTTTGCTCCATATGCGCTTTCCCGCCGTGATGCCGATCAAGGTGACATGGCGCCGCTAGGGCGCATTTCTTCCTGAAATTCCCTTCTTGATCCATTGTGCGGCTGTTTCAGCCTCGCCCCTTGAACGTTCGGTTCCCATATGTGCTTGCATGGCGCCGGGATGGCGCGAAGCCGGGAGCCGAAACGCTGACGTTTCGGAGCAATTTCATGTTTGGCTGGTTCGAACAGCGACTCAATCCCTTTCCGAGCGAGGAGCCTGTCGCTCCGCCGAAGGGCCTCTTTGCCTTTTGCTGGCACTACAGCAAGCCGGCCGCCCCCTGGCTCTGCCTGATGGCGATGCTGACAGCCTCGATCGCCGTCGGCGAAGTGGCGCTCTTCCAGTTTCTCGGCGATATCGTCGACTGGCTGACCAATGCCGACCGCGCCACGTTCCTGCAGACGGAGGGCCACAAGCTTTTCTGGATGGCGGCGCTGGTGCTGGTCGGCTTGCCGCTGGCCGCCGGCCTCGATTCCCTCATCATGCACCAGATGCTGCTCGGCAATTATCCGATGAGCGCCCGCTGGCAGATGCACCGCTTCCTGCTGCGTCACAGCATGACGTTCTTCGCCAACGAGTTTGCCGGGCGTGTCGCCACCAAGGTGATGCAGACCTCGCTTGCCGTGCGCGAAACGGTGATGAAGATCCTCGACGTTTTCGTCTATGTCGTCAGCTATTTCCTGACGATGATCATCGTCATTGCGGCGGCCGACTGGCGGCTGATGATCCCGATCCTCGTCTGGCTCGCCGTCTATATCGGCATCGTCTCTTATTTCGTGCCGCGGCTTCGCAAGATCGCGGCGACGCAGGCGGATGCACGCTCGATGATGACGGGGCGCGTCGTCGACAGCTACACCAACATCGCCACCGTCAAGCTGTTTTCGCATGCCGGCCGCGAGGAGGTCTATGCCAAGGAGGGCATGGACGAGTTCCTGCAGACCGTGCACAAGCAGATGCGCAAGGTGACGCTCTTCCACATCAGCGTCTACCTGAACAACTGCGTCGCGCTTTTCGTTGTTTCGGGCCTGTCGATCTGGTTCTGGCTGAACGGGGCGATCTCGGTCGGTGCGATCGCCATTGCTATCGGTCTTGCCATGCGCGTCAACGGCATGTCGCAATGGATCATGTGGGAAGTCTCGGCGCTGTTCGAGAATATCGGCACTGTCTATGATGGCATGGAGATGATGAGCAAGCAGCACGACATCGTCGACAAGCCGGGTGCTCCGGTCCTGACGGCGAAGAAGGGCGCGATCCATTACGAGCGCATCCGCTTCCACTACGGAAAGAGCAAGGGTGTCATCGACAATCTGTCGCTCGACATCAAGGCGGGCGAGAAGGTCGGTCTCGTCGGGCGCTCGGGCGCCGGCAAGACGACGCTGATGAACCTGCTCTTACGCTTCTACGATCTGGAGGGGGGCCGCATCACCATCGACGGGCAGGATATTTCAGGCGTCTCGCAGGAAAGCCTGCGCTCGCTGATCGGTGTGGTGACGCAGGACACCTCGCTGCTGCACCGCTCGATCCGCGACAACATCGCCTATGGCCGGCCGGAA
This sequence comes from Rhizobium sp. CIAT894, assembly GCF_000172795.2. Lineage (NCBI taxonomy): Bacteria > Pseudomonadati > Pseudomonadota > Alphaproteobacteria > Hyphomicrobiales > Rhizobiaceae > Rhizobium > Rhizobium sp. CIAT894. The sequence continues at coordinate 3,138,074 of NZ_CP020947.1, read as the reverse complement.
GCGACCGATGCCGAGGTGATCGAGGCCGCCAAACGCGCCAATGCCTGGGAGTTCATCGAGGGGCTCGTCGACATGCAGGGGCGCGAAGGGCTCGACGCGCAAGTCGGCGAACGCGGCGTCAAGCTCTCCGGCGGCCAGCGGCAGCGCATCGCGATCGCCCGCGTCTTCCTGAAGGACGCGCCGATCCTGGTGCTCGACGAGGCAACCTCGGCGCTCGACTCGGAAGTCGAGGCGGCGATCCAGGAAAACCTCTTCGCCCTGATGGAGGGCAAGACGGTGATCGCGATCGCCCACCGGCTTTCGACGCTGACGGAGATGGACCGGCTGATCGTGCTCGACAAGGGGCGGATCATCGAAGCCGGCTCGCATGGCGAACTGATCGAAAATGGCGGCATCTACGCCGACCTCTGGAACCGCCAATCCGGCGGCTTCCTCTCCGATCACGCCGAGGAAGCGGAAGAGGCGGCGGAGTGATAAAAGGCCCTCCCAACATAAGAGCGGGGAGGGCTTCTTAACAGTTGAGAACAGTTAAGAAGCTGTGGTACATTTGTTGATCTCAGCGAGGAATGTTGCTTATGGCGACCGTGACGATCTCATTGCCCGACAGCCTCAAGGCTTTTGTCGAAAGCCAGATGGCCAGCAAGGGCTATGGCAATGTCAGCGAATATTTCCGGGGCCTCGTTCGGGATGCGCAGGAGCGCGAAAACGAGGCGCGGCTTGAGGCCTTGCTGCTCGAGGGCCTGACATCTGGGGACGCCGTTGAGGCAACGCCCGCATTCTGGAGCGATCTGAGGAAAGAAGCCGCGCAGTTGCTGGCAGCGCAGAGCAACAAGAAGTCGCCATGAAGCTTGCCGTCAAACCGGCAGCTCGCGACGATATGTTGTTGCAGCTTTCCTATCTTGCGGAGCGTGGCGGAGAGGAACTCGGTCTGCGGTTTCTGCATGCCGCCGAACAGTCTTTCGTGCGTCTTCTCGAATATCCGAATTCTGGCACGCCGACGACATTTGGAAATTCAAAACTGGCGGGCATAAGATCGTGGCCCGTTCCGGGTTTCGAGGATATTCGCGCCTATTATACCGTGGAAAATGGATCGGTTACGATCTTGCGCGTTCTGCACGGCCGTCGGAATGTTGTCGGTATTCTCGGCGGGAATTGATGCTGACCTGGCGACGATGCCGCGCTTGCTCTCCGGCGGTTCAAAGACTGTCGGCCCAGTCGATCACCCGGTCATGTTCGACGATAACGATGGTGTTGGCGGCTGCGATCGTGCGCAACGCCACGATGCGGCGGCGCTCTTCCTGGTCGAGCCAGGCGGCGAGGGCCTCGGTGACGATCTCGTCGCGCGGCAGCGCCAGGTCGATGGCGAGGGCGTCGAGCCTCTCTGCAAGCGGAAGCGGAATATGCGCATCGAGCATTTTCGTTTCCATGAAACTTATCTCCGGTGAAGCGCCATCGTAGTGTCAGATTGTGACCGGTTGGGGGGCAATCAATAGCGATGCCGCCGATGTTATCGATCATTACAAAAATATAAGGTTTGTCGGCATTCCATTCTCTTTGCCGGTCCTCCTAATCCGCCTATATCGCTTCCATGATCTTAAGCCCTATCCTACGCCTGTTCGAGACCTGGATCGATCCGTTTCGTCCGCGCGCCAATCTCCAGCCTCCGCGCTCGACGCTCGGATTCATCTGGTTCTATATCGGCCAGGCGAAGATGCCCTTCATCGCCATGCTCGTTCTCGGCGGCATGTCGGCGGCGATCGAGGCGGCGCTCTTCTGGTTCGTCGGACGGCTGGTCGATATCCTCGGCAGCATCACGCCCGGTACCGGCTGGAGCGGTCTTCTCGCAGCCCATGGCGGCGAGCTGTTCGGCATGCTCGCTCTCATCGGGATCGTGCGCTTCGTCGTCGCCTTCCTGATCGCGCTTGTTGACCAGCAGGTGATCACGCCTGGTTTTTACAATCTAGCACGTTGGCAATCCTATCTCCATGTCTCCCGGCAGTCTTTGTCGTTCTTCCAGAGCGATTTCTCCGGACGCATCGTCACCAAGGTCTGGTCGGCAGGGCAGGCGACCGGCGATCTCGTGACTTCGCTGATGGAAAGCGTCTGGTTCGTCGGCATTTATGCCGTCACGACGCTCGCGCTCGTCGCCCGGCTGGACTTTTCCCTCGCCGCCGTCGTGCTGTTCTGGCTTGGCGCCTTCGGCCTCCTTGCCCGCCACTTCGTTCCACGGATCCGCCATCATTCGCGCGAAACGGCGGAAGCCGCATCGATGCTGAACGGCCGGATGGTCGATTCCTACAGCAACATGCAGACGCTGAAGCTGTTTGCCCGCGATGAGGAGAGCGACCGCTACATGCGGCAGGGCTTCGACATCTATCAGGATACGGTGCTGCGCTTCACCCGGTTCATCACCGGTGTCCGGGCTTCGATGGCGCTGCTTTCCGGCCTGATGATCGTCACCATGGCGGGGCTGAGCGTCGATCTCTGGCTGCGCGGCCTAGTCAGCTCCGGGGCGGTGGCCTTCTCGCTGGCGCTGGTGCTCCGGCTGAACTTCCTGCTCGGACGGATGATGACGCAGTTCAACGGCATCATGCGCAATCTCGGCACCATCCAGAATGCCGCCGAGCTGATCTCCCAGCCGCTGGGGCTCGTCGATCGGCCCGATGCGAAGAGCCTGATGATCCGGCAGCCGGGCATTCGTTTCGACAATATTTCCTTCCGCTACGGCAAGGATCACCGGCCGGTCGTCGAAAATTTCTCGCTCACCATTCGCCCGGGGGAAAAGGTCGGGATCGTCGGCCGTTCCGGTGCCGGGAAATCGACGCTGATGAACCTCTTGCTGCGCCTCTACGATATTCAGGACGGCCGCATCCTCGTCGACGGCCAGGATATTTCGGCGGTGACACAGGAAACTCTCAGGATGCAGATCGGCGTCGTCAGCCAGGACACGTCGCTGCTGCATCGTTCGGTGCGCGACAATATCCTGTTCGGACGCCCGGATGCCGGCGAGGAACGGCTGGTCGAGGCAGCCCGGCGCGCCGAAGCCATCGATTTCATCGAGCGCCTGCAGGATCAGCAGGGCCGCAAAGGTTTCGATGCGCATGTCGGCGAACGCGGCGTCAAACTGTCGGGCGGGCAGCGCCAGCGTATTGCCATTGCCCGGGTCATGCTGAAGGACGCCCCGATCCTCGTTCTCGACGAAGCGACGTCGGCGCTCGATTCGGAAGTGGAAGAAGCGATCCAGTCCAATCTTCATCGGATCATGGAGGGCAAGACCGTGCTTGCCATCGCCCACCGGCTGTCGACGATTGCCGCACTCGACCGGCTGATCGTCGTCGATCTCGGCCGGATCATCGAGGAGGGCAGCCACGACGAACTGCTTCGCCGCGGCGGGCTATATGCCGAGCTCTGGGCGCGTCAGTCCGGCGGCTTCCTGGCGGCGGACGACGATCAGAACTCAGGGATCGACGACGAATTCCGCCATCAGGCCAAAATGATTTGAACCGAAACTGTCCTGGATGCGGCGGACAGATTTCAGCCGCAGCGGCGCTTTGCTGAAGACGTGATCGATCGGAATGCCGAAGGCGCCTGCCTTAATCGGCCATGTCGCCGGCTCCAGCGATACCGTGCCGAGGCCCTGGCCGCGCATGAGCCACTGCACGTCGGGCGCCAGGATCGAGGTATTGAAATCACCGGCAAGGACGAGCGGCCCCGGCAGGGAAGGAATGATCTCCGCGAGATCCCAGATCTCTAGGCCGTGGAATTCGTCATAATAGGGTTTGGTGAGGTGCGCCGCGAGGAAGTTGACCTTCTGACCATCGAAATCGATGGTCGATATCGTCAGCCGGTTGCGCCAGAGCAGGCCGAGGTTGCGGATGCGGGGTTCGATGAGCGGACGCTTGGACAGCACCAGCGTATCGCATTCCTGCATGCCGACGCCACAGCCGATGTAATAGGGATAGGTCTTCAAGAGCCGCGGCAGTTCCGACAAAACCGGTTCGGCCTCCAGGATGTTGACGACATCGGCGCCGGAGGCGATGGCCATGTCGGCGATTGCGCCGCCGTTCGCGAAATTATCGTTCTCGATATTGAAAGACATCAGCTTGAAGAGGGCCGGGCGGTTCTCTTCCACAGCGGGCTCGGCGAATTCGCGCATCATCATGACGCCGTGGACGGCAAGGACCACGGATACGCTCAGTGTCAGCACCCCATACCAGTGCCGCTTGACGAGAAGGGCTGCGATAGACGCCGCCGCTGCGGCCACCGCCAGATGGACCTGAAAGCTGTAAAAGAAGGACAGCAGATAGAAATCTCTGACGTAGCGCAGCGAGACGACGGCGAGGACGAGCGTCGTGAGGACGCTGAATACGCAAAAAATCGTGTCTCTCATTCGTTCCGGTCCGGCTCGCTGGCGTGGCTGCCATCGCGCCTATCACGGCGACCATTTTGTTGCAATGCAGCATAGTGGCAAGCTTGTGTTTGCCTTAAAAAAATCCTCGGAAATTCCCGCGACATTGTGCCCTCGTCCCCTTGCCAAGGCTGGACATAATTTGCGATCAAGCTTAGAACGCGCCGGATTGCCGGGGAATCTATGGCCGAATTGTGTCCAGATCGATTCGCCGGCAGAGGGGGCAGGGCGGAATTCCGCAATAATTGCGCAGAGGATGGTTAGGCCGTGAGCGAACACGTAACGACAAGCGAGGCTTCGACAGAGCCTACTCGCCGTGATTTCCTTTATCTCACCACTGGTATGGCGGGCGCTGTCGGCGCCGTTTCGGTTGCCTGGCCGTTTATCGACCAGATGCGCCCGGATGCATCGACACTGGCACTTGCCTCTATCGAAGTCGATGTTGCGAGCCTCGAGCCCGGCATGTCGTTGACGGTCAAGTGGCGCGGCAAGCCGATCTTCATCCGCAATCGTACGCCTGAGGAAGTGAAGGCTGCCGCCGATGTTCCGCTGGCGGATCTCAAGGATCCGATCGCCCGCAATGCGAACCTTCCGCCTGAAGCTCAGGCAACCGGTGTCGACCGTTCCGGCGGCAAGGACAAGGAAAACTGGATCGTCATGATCGGCACCTGCACCCATCTCGGCTGCGTTCCGCTCGGTCAGGCCGGCGAATACAATGGTTGGTTCTGTCCCTGCCATGGCTCGGTCTACGATACGGCCGGCCGCATCCGTAAGGGTCCTGCGCCGCAGAACCTGGCGATTCCGACCTTTTCATTTATATCCGATACCAAAATCAAGATCGGTTGAGGGGAGACTGATTAATGAGTGGCCATTCCAGCTACGAGCCGTCAACCGGCCTTGAGAAATGGGTCGATGCGCGCCTGCCTTTGCCGCGCATGGTCTATGACAGCTTCATCGCCTATCCGGTTCCCAGAAACCTGAATTATGCCTATACTTTCGGCGCCATGCTCGCCGTCATGCTGATCGTGCAGATCCTGACGGGCGTTACGCTCGCCATGCATTATGCCGCCGACACGACGCTGGCTTTCAACTCCGTTGAAAAGATCATGCGCGACGTCAACCACGGCTGGCTGCTGCGCTACATGCATGCCAACGGCGCCTCGTTCTTCTTCGTCGCCGTCTACCTGCACATCGCCCGCGGTCTTTATTACGGTTCCTACAAGGCGCCGCGCGAAATCCTCTGGATCCTCGGCGTCGTCATCTATCTGCTGATGATGGCGACCGGCTTCATGGGTTATGTTCTGCCTTGGGGGCAGATGTCCTTCTGGGGCGCGACCGTCATTACCGGCTTCTTCTCGGCCTTCCCGCTGGTCGGCGAATGGATCCAGCAGTTCCTGCTTGGCGGCTTTGCCGTCGATCAGCCGACGTTGAACCGCTTCTTCTCGCTGCATTACCTGCTGCCCTTCATGATCGCCGGCGTTGTCGTCCTGCATATCTGGGCGCTGCATGTCACCGGCCAGACCAACCCGACGGGCGTCGAGGTCAAGACGAAAACCGATACGGTGCGCTTCACGCCCTATGCGACGATGAAGGATGCGCTCGGCGTCTCGATCTTCCTGCTGGTCTATGCCTATTTCGTCTTCTACCTGCCGAACTTCCTCGGTCATGCCGACAACTACATTCCGGCCGACCCGTTGAAGACGCCCGCCCACATCGTTCCGGAATGGTACTTCCTGCCGTTCTATGCGATGCTGCGTTCGATCACCTTCAATGTCGGCCCGATCGATTCCAAGCTCGGCGGCGTGCTGGTGATGTTCGGTGCGATCATCGTGCTGTTCTTCCTGCCCTGGCTCGACACCTCCAAGGTTCGCTCGGCCGTCTACCGTCCCTGGTACAAGCTCTTCTACTGGCTGTTCGTGATCAATGCGATCATACTCGGCTGGCTCGGCTCGCAGCCGGCGGAAGGCTTGTTCACGACGATCTCGCAGATCTGCACGCTGCTCTACTTCGCTTTCTTCCTGGTCGCGATGCCAGTTCTTGGCTTGGTGGAAACGCCGCGCCGCATCCCGAACTCGATCACCGAAGCGGTGCTCGAAAAGCGCAACAAGACAGCAGCCGCCGGTGCGGCGGCCAATGCGTAAGCGAGCGACGGAAGGAAACGGAAATATGAAAACGCTTGTTGCAAGCATTCTGCCGCTCGCCTTCGCGGCTCTTCTCGGCAGCGCCGCCCTCGCTGAGGAAGCGGCGCCCGCGAACGGAGCAGCACCCGCGGCCCATCACGAGGAAGGCGCGACGCCGCACTATCCGCTGAAGGAGCCTAAGGAGGAAGAGTGGACTTTTGCCGGTCCGTTCGGTCATTACGACAAGGCTCAGCTTCAGCGCGGCCTCAAGGTCTACACCGAAGTCTGTTCCGCCTGCCATTCGATGAACCTGGTGCCGTTCCGCATGCTCGGCGAGCTTGGTTATTCCGAGGCGCAGGTGAAGGCTTTCGCCGCAAACTACGAGGTCCAGGACGGGCCGAATGCGGCCGGCGAGATGTTTACCCGAAAGGCGGTCCCTTCCGACCACTTCCCGGCGCCTTTCGCCAATGCCGAAGCCGCCGCCGCGTCCAACAATGGTGCGGTTCCGCCGGACTTTTCGCTGATCGCCAAGGCCCGCGAAGTCGAGCGCGGCTTCCCGCGTTTTGTCGGCGACATCTTCACGCAGTATCAGGAAAACGGCCCGGATTACATCCACGCGCTGCTGACCGGCTATGAAGAGCCGCCGGCCGGGTTCCAGGTGCCGCAGGGTGGGCACTATAACCCGTATTTCCATGCCGCTGCCGTTCTCGCCATGCCGAAGCCGCTCTCCGACGGCCAGGTGACCTATGACGACGGCGCGCCGGCGACTGTCGACCAGTATTCGAGAGATGTCTCCGCCTTCTTGATGTGGGCCGCCGAGCCGCATCTCGAGGAGCGCAAGCGCACCGGCTTCATGGTCATGATCTTCCTGGCAATCTTCACGCTGCTGATCTACCTGACGAAGCGCTCGGTCTACGCCAACAAGGATCACTGAGCTTTCCCGACGAACATTCAAAAGGCGGCCTCGGCCGCCTTTTTTGTTGGTTCCGCCCCTGGCAATTGATAGAGTGCGGCCAGTTTCTTGCCCTAAAGCGCGTCGCGATCTTGCAGATTCGCTTGGCCCACACTTTAGGTTTTGGTTTTGCGCATGTCGTCGGCGCAAAACCGCTCCACACTTTGCGCGACATGCTTTAGCAGAATACGGACTTTCCATGGACAATACGACTTCGGAGCTTGCGGCCAGCATCCGCTCCATTACAGACTACCCCAAGCCCGGCATCATCTTCCGCGACATTACCACGCTGCTCGGCAACCCGCGGGCTTTCCGCCGGGCAGTCGACGAACTCGTACAGCCCTATGCCGGCACGAAGATCGACAAGATCGCCGGCATGGAGGCGCGCGGCTTCATCCTCGGCGGTGCGGTGGCGCATCAGCTTTCCTCCGGCTTCGTGCCGATCCGCAAGAAGGGCAAGCTGCCGCACGACACCGTGCGCATCGCCTATAGTCTGGAATATGGCGTCGACGAAATGGAGATGCACCGCGATGCGGTTCAGCCCGGCGAGAAGGTGATCCTGGTCGACGACCTGATCGCCACCGGCGGCACGGCCGTCGGCGCGACGAAACTGCTGCGTCAGATCGGCGCGGAGGTGGTGGGTGCCTGCTTCGTGATCGACCTGCCGGATCTCGGCGGCCGCAGGAAGCTGGAAGAGCTCGGTGTCAACGTGCACACGCTGGTCGAATTCTCCGGCCACTGAGCAGGATCCTACGCCCGCGTCAGTCGAATTCCAGCACGCCGCTTTCGAAGCGCATGACGGGATCGCCGTTCTGATTGACGCCCTCGCAGAGGATGGTGTTGAGGTGCCAGCCCGGCCGCGACGCGAGCGGCCGGCTGGAGAGGAGGGCGACGGAATAGGTCACGACGTCGCCCGGGAAGATCGGCCGCAGCCATTGCAGTTTCTGGAAGCCCGGCGAGGGACCGAGGTTCGGCGCCGTCAGGCCCTTTTGCGCAAGCGCGACGGCCTGGCTTTTCCAGAAGGCGAGGAAAGTCTGCATCCAGGCGGCGGTGGTGTGCCAGCCCGAGGCGCAAAGGCCGCCGAAGAGAGTATCTTTGGCCGCTTCCTTGTCGATGTGAAAACGCTGCGGATCGTAGCGTCCAGCAAAACGAATGATGTTTTCCTCGGTGAAGGTGTAGCTGCCGATCTCGGCCTTTTCGCCGACGGCGTAAAGTTCGGACATTCTCATGCCAATGCCTCCGGGCTCATGGGAATGCCCGGCGCGGCGCGCATGCGGATCATGACCGAATTCTCCGAGAGACAAACAAGCTCGCCGCGCTGGTTTTCCAGCGCGTGGCGGAACTTGGCGATGCCGATGCCGGGACGCGAGCGCATCGGCCGGGCTTCGAGTACGGTCGAGTGGCCCTGCAGCGTATCGCCTGCCAGCACCGGCTTTCGCCATTCCATCAGATCGATGCCCGGCGCCCCCTCGCAGAGCGCGTGCAGGATATAGCTGTCTGCCATCATGCGCATCAGCATCGCAGACGTATGCCAGCCGGAGGCGGCAAGCCCCCCGAGAATGCTGGCGCGGCCGGCGGCCTCATCGACATGCATCGGCTGCGGGTCGAATTCGCTGGCGAATTCGATGATTTCTTCGGCAAGCACCAGCTTGGGGCCGAGAGGGAAACGGCGTCCGGGTTCAAAATCCTCGAAAGACAGCTTTTCTACCGACATTCGTTCCCCCGCCATATGCAGCGCCTAGAACAGGATGTTTAGGCCGGTCGGCCTAAAATCTGAATTCTGTTCTACATTAAAGAGTTAGAGCATGATGTCGCCGGAAACCGCTTACACTTTTCGGCATCATGCTCTAGTGCTTACAACAGCATCCGCGCGGGCTCAAACGATTCCGGGGAGATAACCGGCTATGACGGAACTAAAGTCGATCCTAGACGAGGCGGTGCGCCGAGAGCTGATTTCACCGGAAGCGGGCGGGAGCCTTTTGCCTTTCCTCATCGAGCGCGGCGTGGCCGTCGCCGGGGCGCCTGTCATCGCCGCCGAGGAGCAGGCCTGGTCGGATACGGAGACGCCGCGTTTCGTGCGAGGCTTCCACGATGTGCTCATCACCATCGGCGTTATCGTGGCGCTCGTCGGCCTCTGGGGTCTTGCGCCGCTTTACGCGGTGCCGCCCGCCATCATCGTGCTTTCGGAAATCCTGGTGCACCGCCAGCGGCTCGCCTTGCCGGCCGTCAGCCTGACGATCGCGCTGTTCTGCTGGATATTTTTGCTGATGTCCCGCGTCCTCACGCCCTGGACCTCCGAAATCGGGGCTGATCTGACACAGTTCGTTGCCGGCTTCCCGATTCTTCTCGGCGTCTACTATGCCCGCTATCGTGTGCCCCTGGCGCTGGCGCTTTCGATCATGTCGACGCTTGCCTTCGTGCTCACCCTGCTTTTGCGCCTGGTGCAATGGCTCAGCGGCAACCCCGCATTTTTCGTCGACCATCTTGCGGTGCTGGCTGCGGTTTCTCTCGTCTGCGCGCTCGGCCTCTTCGCGACGGCGCTCTACTTCGACCTCGGCGACCGGCTGCGCCGGACGACTCGGTCGGACATCGCTTTCTGGCTGCACCTCGGCGCGGCGCCGGCGCTGCTCTACAGCACTGTTTCACTGCTGTCTCTCGGGGAAGGCGGCCGTATCTTTGATCCGACGAATATGTCGGCCCGGACGCCTGTGGTCGTCGCGACGGTGGCGGTGCTGATGCTGATCGGCCTCGTCATCGACCGCCGCGCCTTCGTCACGTCGGGGCTGCTGTCGCTCGGCGTTGCGATCTTCAGCGTCTTCCGGCACGGGAGCGCCACGGTCGACACCTATATCTTCACGACGCTGATTGTCGTCGGCGCGATCGTATTGATCATCGGCACCGGCTGGATGCCGCTTCGACGGCAGGTGCTGCGCGCACTGCCGCCGGCAATCGCAAACAGGCTGCCGCCGGGTTGAGGCGGCAGCGGTCCTTTATTTAGGTATTGAAACGGAAGTGGATGACGTCGCCGTCCTGGACGACGTATTCCTTGCCTTCGTCGCGCGCCTTGCCGGCATCCTTGGCGCCGACTTCGCCGTTGAACTTGATGTAGTCGTCATAGGCGATGGTGTTGGCGCGGATGAAGCCGCGCTCGAAATCGGAATGGATGACGCCGGCGGCCTGCGGCGCCTTCGTGCCGCGCTCGATCGTCCAGGCGCGCGTTTCCTTCGGACCGACGGTAAAATAGGTGATGAGGTGGAGCAGCTTGTAGCCGGCGCGAATCAGCCGGTCGAGACCGGCCTCATCAAGATCGAGGGCGGAGAGGAATTCCTTGGCCTCCTCCTCGGGAAGCTGGGCCACCTCAGCCTCGATCGCCGCCGAGATGACGACGGTTTCGGCGCCCTGTTCCCTGGCCATGGCGGCGACGGCCTCGGTGAATTCATTGCCGGTCGAAGCCTCGGCCTCGGCGACGTTGCAGACGTAGAGCACCGGATGCGAGGTCAAAAGGTTGAGCCCCTTGAGGATGGCGATTTCCTCGGCATCCAGCGTCGACAGCAGTGTGCGCACCGGCTTGCCTTCATTGAGCAGCTTCAGCGACGCTTCCATGATCGGCAGCATCGCCATGGAATCCTTGTCCTTGCTGGTGGCGCGCTTGCGCGTCTGCTCGGTGCGGCGCTCCAGGCTTTCGAGGTCGGCGAGCATCAGCTCGGTCTCGATCGTCTCGGCATCGGCGACGGGATTGATGCGGCCTTCGACATGGGTAATGTCGCTGTCTTCGAAGCAGCGCAGCACATGGACGATGGCATCGACTTCGCGGATATTGGCGAGGAACTGGTTGCCGAGGCCTTCACCCTTCGATGCGCCGCGCACCAGGCCGGCGATGTCGACGAAGGAGATGCGGGTCGGGATCAGTTCCTTCGACTTGGCGATGTCGGCAAGCTTGCGCATGCGCGGATCGGGCACGGCGACTTCGCCGGTGTTCGGCTCGATGGTGCAGAAGGGATAATTCGCCGCCTGTGCCGCCGCCGTTTTGGTGAGCGCGTTGAAGAGGGTCGATTTGCCGACGTTCGGCAGACCGACGATGCCGCATTTGAAGCCCATGGCTATAACCTGCTGTTCTTGAATTCCTTGCTGGTGCCTATGGGATAAAGGAGCAATATGGTCAAGTCTTAGAGAGGTTTTAGCGTCGCTCACTTGCCGACCAATCCGTGCTGACCTATTGTTAAAAGCGACGGAGATTTCGGCGCATTGCGGATTTCACCGGGATGTGTCCTCGCTCAGATGCAATTGACCCCATCGATGTCGCAGCCGGCGAGCAGTTCTGCTCGTTTGAAGCTTGGAGCCGCGACGGCTGACTACTGAAATTTGTCATCGACTGATTGGCTGTGTTGAAGATTGCTGACCCCATGTCATCAACGGGTGGATTTTCCGATGAGTGACAATGACGTTGCCCTGAAACCGAAGATCAAGGTGAAGCCGAAGCTCGACAAGCCGAAGCTCTACAAGGTCATCCTCGTCAATGACGATTATACCCCACGCGAATTCGTCATCGTGATCCTGAAGTCCGTCTTCCGCATGAGCGAGGAGACAGGCTACAAGGTGATGATGACGGCGCACAAGCTCGGCTCCTGCGTGGTGGTGGTCTGCGCCAGGGACATTGCCGAGACCAAGGCTAAGGAAGGCATCGACCTTGCCAAGGAGATGGGCTTTCCGCTGATGTTCACGACCGAGCCGGAGGAATAACTCGGGTTCAGCGCCGGCGGATCTGATATCCGGTCTTATCCCGCATGAAGCCGCAATTCTCGTAGAAGCGATGCGTCGCCGGATTCGTCGAGCCGGTAAGCAGCATCACCTTGTAGCAGCCGACCTTCCAGGCCTCGGTCACCGCATGGCCGATGACGGCGCCGGCATAACCGCGCTGGCGGTGATCGGCGTGGGTGACGACGTTTTCGATGAGCGCATAGGAAGCGCCGTTCCGCGTCAGGTTGGGCACGACGATCAGCGTGGCGGTGGCGGCGGCAACATCACCGGCAAAGCCGATGAATACGGTCATGCCCGGCTGGGCGAGGATGGTCAAGAACAGCTCTTCGGCCATGGCCTTATCGAGAACCGGATCGGCCGGGTTTAAATGCTGATAGAGCATGGCCAGCCCGGGAAGGTCGCCGGCGGCGGCGGCACGGATGGCGAAATTCTGATCCGGCACCGGCCTCATTCGCCTTTGTTACCGAACATCTTCTTCAGAATATCGGCCATCGGGCCGGTGGCCAGCACCTTCGGCTGATTGTGATTGCGGGCCTGATGGATATGCGACTGGCCGGCCGGCTTCTTTTCGGACGTCTTGCTGTCTTTCCGCGGCTTCTCCTCTTCGGCCTTGCCGCCGAGCGCCAGCGCGATCTTGTTCATCAGCTGCGAATCTTCGTTTCGCACCAGCATGTCGGCATTGTCGGCAAGCGTCTCGAGAAGCGGCTCCAGCCAGGCCCTGTCGGCCTTGGCGAAATCGCCGAGCACGTGGTTCTGCACCATTTCCTTGACGCCGGGATGGCCGATGCCGAGGCGCAGCCGCCGGTATTCCTTGCCGCAATGGGCGTCCAGCGACTTGATGCCATTGTGGCCGCCATGGCCGCCGCCGGTCTTCAGCCGGGCTTTGCCCTGGGGAAGGTCGAGTTCGTCGTAGATTGCCACAAGATCGGCGGGCTGGAGTTTGTAGAATCGCATCGCTTCGCCGACGGCCTCGCCGGAGAGGTTCATGAAGGTCTGCGGCTTGATCAGCAACACCTTTTCGCCGCCAAGCTCGCCCTCGGCGATTTCGGCCCTGAACTTCTTCGACCAGGGCGAGAAGCTGTGGCGCCGATGAATGGCGTCGACGGCCATGAAGCCGATATTGTGGCGGTTGCCGGCGTATTTGCCGCCGGGATTGCCGAGACCTGCGATGATCAGCATGGTCGGTCTTCCCTCGCTAGAACTTCCCGCCGTTCACCATCTGGAAATGAACCCAAAGTCAAGTCGAAAGGGCAGTGTCCGTCGAAGTCACTCCGACAGGTTCATGCCGTATTTCTGGAAGATCTGCTTCTGGTCGCCATCGGCGATCAGCTTGTCCAGGGCCGCCTGCATCTTGGCGAGCAGGTCGTCCGGAAAGCTCTTCTCGCAGGCGATGCTCATCGGCTGGGCGGAGAGCACGGTCACGATCTCCACCGGCTGGTCGGCCTTCAGCTTGTCGAAGTAGAGTTCGGAGATCGGCATCATGTCGATGCGCCCGCCGAGCAGCTTGCGCAGCGTCGCATTGAAGTCGCTGGCGACATCGAGTTTGGTGAAGCCCTTCTCCTTGAGGATGGTCTCTGTGTAATCCTCGCGCTGAGTGCCGACCGTGTATTTCTTCGCCTCTTCCAGATTGGCGGCGGTAACACCCGAGCCCTTGCGGGTAATCAGGATGTTACGATCCATGAGCAGCGGCTCGACCCATTTGAACAGGGGGTCGCGCGCGCTGTTGTGGGCAGTCACGAAGACACAGGTCATCGGTGCGGTGCGGGCAAGGCTGAAGGCGCGCGCCCAGGGCATGATCTCGATCGTGTAGTCGACGCCGATCGCGGCCATTATCTTTTCGACCTGCTCGACAGTCGCGCCTTTGATCTCCTTGCCGTCCCGATAGTTGAAGGGGGCATAGTCCTCGGTTGTGAAGGTCACCGTTTGCGCATGGGCGGTGCAGGGCAGCGCCAGGCATGCGAGAAGCAGGAGCTTTTTCATCGTCATCATCTCCTTTATCCTTCGTTCAAGAGGCCCGTGCGACTGCCGATTGCAAGGCCATCAGTTCCTCGATGAGTACGGCAGCGTGCTGCGGACGGTGGAAGAGGTAGCCCTGGCCATAATCAAGCCCCATCTGGTGGAGCGTGCGGCATTCCTCTTCTGTCTCGATGCCCTCGGCGATGACGGTGCAGTTCATCTTGTGCGAGAGCGTGGTAATGCCTTCGATCAGCATGCGGCTCTTCTGGCGCACGTCGTCGTCACCATCGTTGATCGCGCGGGTGAAGGACTGGTCGATCTTGATGATATCGACGGGGAAGCGGTTGAGATAGCTTAGCGACGAATAGCCGGTGCCGAAATCGTCCAGCGCGATGCGGCAGCCGAAATGGCGAAGCTCCGTGACGATCATGCGGATTTGCGGGTTGTCGTGCATCAGCACGGCTTCCGTGATCTCGACGACGATGCGTTCAGGGCGGATGCCATGGCGACCGACGATCGCGGCAAGGCGGGCCGGCAGCGCCGGCTCGAACTGCAGCGGCGAGAAATTGATGGCGAGATAGGTATCCTGCATGCCTGATATGCGGGAAATCTTCGCGAGATTGGCGATCGCCTTTTCCATGATGACGTTGCCGACGCGGACGATCTTTGCCGTCTCTTCGGCGACGCTGATGATCTCGGCCGGCGGCATCAAGCCCTTCTGCGGATGGTTGAGGCGCATCAGCGCTTCGAAACCGGCAATGCCGCGACCGTTCAGATTGACGATCGGCTGCAGGAAGGCCTCGAACCAGTTGTCGACGAGGCCGGCTTCGATATTGGCTTCGATCTCGGCGCGGCTGCGGGCGCGGTCGAGCATGGCGTTGTCGAAGAGTTGCGCGCCATTCTTGCCGTCGCGCTTCTTCGCATACATCGCCAGGTCGGATTTCTGCAGCAGCTCGGCCGCGGTTGCGGCATGGTGCGGATAAATGGCGATGCCGACGGAAGCACTTAGATGCATGTCGGGGGCGAACGGCGTTTCGAAGATCGAGGCGATCTGCTCGCACATCATCCTGGCGCGTTTTTCGGCGTCCTTGGCCGGCAGCAAGATGGCAAATTCGTCGCCGCCGAGACGCGCTGCCTCATCGGAGGGGGCAAGAAAGGTCTTCAGGCGCTCGACAAGTTCGACCAGCGCCATGTCGCCGGCGGCATGGCCCATATTGTCGTTGATCCACTTGAAGCGATCGAGATCGACGAAGAGGCAGGCAAGCTCCTGGCCGGCCGCGTCGGCGGCGGCGATCTTGCTGTCGAGGACGGCTTCGAAGCCCTGGCGATTGAGGAGCCCGGTCAGATGATCGGTGATCGCCTGGCGGTGATTGCGGTCCTCGGATGCCTTGAGTTCGGTCACATCGGTCATGACCGATAGCGAGAGGCGATCGTGAGCGCCGGCTTCCGCCTCCGATTCCATGATGAGGACGTCCATGGTGCGGCCATCCAGGCAGACGAACTTGACGGTGACGGTCATGCCGGTTTCGGCCTGGCGTCGCCTGACGAACTTGTCGCGGGTGGCCGATGTGACGAGATCGGCGAAGTTGCGGCCGATGACGGCAGCGCGGTTATAACCCGTGGCAAGCAGCCAGTAGTCGCTGACGGCGGTGATGCGGTCTTCCTCATCGAGTGAGAAGAGCATGGCGGGCGTCAGATTATAGATGTCGGTGGCGCGGCGGTGGGCGAGCTTCAGCTCCTTTTCTTCGCTTTCAAGCTTTGTCTGCATCTCATTGAAGCTGCGGGCAAGCCGTCCCATCTCGTCGTTCGACTGCCAGTCGACATGATGACGGGAGCCCAACTGGCGGGTGGCCTCGATCGCCGCGGTCAGCCGCATAAGCGGCTGAATGACGAAGAACCGGTTGCCGATCAGTGCCGTGCCGAAAACGGCCAGGACGGCGAAGATGAAGATCGAGATGAAGACGACTTCTTCCTGCTTCAGGCCGGAAAACAGGCCGAGCGCGGGATAATAAACGCTGATGCTGCCGAGGTTCTTCGGGCCGTCGACGGTGTTGTAGATGATGGCGCGCGACACCTGCACGAGCTTGCCGTCGAAGGAGCGCGGAATGGTGGACTGGCTGACGTCGAGCTGACCCGACTGATCGCGCACTTCGACCTTGACGATGGCGCCCTGGGAAACGACCGTCGCGCTGATCTGCGTGACGCTTTCCTCATCGAGATCCCAGAGCGGCTTTGCCAGCGCCTGGGCATTGGCGACAAGAAGAACGGAAATATGGTCGCGTATTTCCTTATCGGCCCGTTCCGAGGAAAGAAAAAGGAAGAGAACAAAGAGAGGAGCGACAAAAACAAGCAGCGCTCCGCAAACAATCCCAAAAAATCTGTTCTCAACGGAATTGTCCATGGTTCCGTTTACTCCCCCAGGCCGGCCATATTTGCTGTCGCGCGTTCGGGCAGGCTTCATCGCGGCTGACGGGGCATGCTTTCACGAATATATTAAATTTGCTGAAACGGAGGCCTTTTTCGGGCAATGAAAAACCCGCCTTCCCGGTGAATTGGCTCCTGAAAGTTGAACGACAACCTTTCAGGGGCCAGTTCACGGGAAAGCGGGCCGCATGCTTTACAAATTGGTCGAAGCGATCAGGCTTCGGCTCCACCTTCAGCAGCTTCATCAATGCCGCCAGCCGGGGCAATGATGGTCGCGATCGTGAAGTCGCGGTCGATGACCGTCGTGACGCCCTTCGGAAGGGTGACTTCCGAAATATGGATGCTGTCGCCGATCTTCTTGCCGTTGAGGTCAACGTTGAAGAATTCAGGGATCGCGTCGGCCGGGCAATGGACTTCGACTTCGTGACGGACGATGTTCAGAACGCCGCCGACCTTGATGCCCGGGGACTTCTCTTCGTTGATGAAGTGAACGGGGATTTCGACGGTCACCTGGGTGTTGCCGGAGACGCGCAGAAAATCGACGTGCATCGTGAAGTCACGGACCGGATCGAGCTGGTAGTCCTTCGGCAGAACCTTGAACTTCTTGCCGTCGACTTCGATCGTTGCCACGGTGGTCATGAAACCACCAGCGTGAATGCGCTTCGTCACCTCATTGGTGTTGAGAGCGATGGCAATGGGGGCCTGCTTGTCACCATAGATGACAGCGGGAATCAAACCGTTGCGGCGAAGTTCACGGGCGGACCCCTTACCAACCCGTTCGCGCGCCTCGGCCTTGAGCTCGTAAGTTTCCTGGCTCATGGCTATTCCTTTCGAGGTTATTTGGAGAGTTCAGCGGTGGGCGAAAGCCTTGTTCCGACGAACCGGAGGCGGGTATAACCCAGCCTCATCCGCGTTGCCTCCAAGGGTGTCTACGCGGACCGGTGGCCTATATTATAAGTCGCTCGGAAAGGCAAGTTGCGGATTGCGGTGATTTTTCGCCGATGTACAGGCTTTCGCCTGGGCGCTCAATTGTCGAGACGGCAAATCTGCTGGGATCGATTGCTTGCTTCCACACCTTCCGTTTCAACCAGAAGAACCTCGTTGAATTATTCGCAATCCACGCCTGCCCGCGCGGCAAATTGCCAGCACCTGCCGCCACTTGGCTTGACATCTGCGCGGTTGCCATCTTTGGATGGCCGCAAATCAAAAAAGCGGCTGAGGAGAAAAACAGACTATGCGTCTCAAACTTGTCACGGCAACGAGCATGCTTGCCCTTTGCCTTTTCACCACGGCCGAGGGCGCGGAGATCAACCAGGACGGCGCCAATGCGGTCAAGGAGACTTTGACGAAGCTGCTTCCGGCCGACCTGGCGAAGAGCGGCCTTATATCAGTCAATCCGGCGGGCGCGCGCTACGAAGTCATTTACGATCTGGCCAAGCTGCTTGCCAAAGCCGATCCGGCGAAGTTCACGATCAAAGGGCTGACACCGTTTTCGATGTTCGCCACGCCGCTCGACAGCGGGCTCTGGAACATCGAAGGTGACAACAAGTTCGACGTCTCCGGCCACTTCAAAGGTCCGGATCAGAAGCCGACGGATTTCACCTATTCCATCGCTTCGCTTGTTTATTCCGGCGTCTTCGACCCCGCCATCAGCTATCTGCGCTCGGGCACCTTCGCGGCCAAGGACATCAAGATATCAAGCAAGTCCGAAACCGAAGAGGTTCATGCCACCATCGCCGGCATGGACCAGAAGCTGAGTTCGTCGGACAGTGCGGGCGGCAACGGACGCGTCGATTTTGTCGGCACCGGCTCGATGTCGGGTTTCGTCGAGCAGGTTTCCGGCCTGCAAATGCCGCCTGTTGAATTCCGAGCCGGCTCGATCAATGCCGAGGCCAAAGTGAACGGTCTGCCGGCAAAACAGATTCGCGAGATGGTCTTCTTCGTGCTCGACCATCTCGATGAAGATAAGTTGAGCCCGGAGAACAGCGACAAGCTCAAGGGATTTGTGAAGGAGGCCTTCCCGCTTCTGACCTTGTTCAGCGAGACGATCGGGGTCAACGATCTGACCGTCAGCAGCGAGATGGGCAAGGGCGGCGCCAAGGCCTTCGGCTACAACCTCGCCATCGACGGGCCGAGTGACGCCATGCGTTTCGGTTTCGGCATGAACGCGCAGGAGATCAATCTGGACACGCCGCTGATGCCGGCAACCTATTCGGCCTTCATGCCCACCAGCTTCGATTTCCAGCTTGCTCTTCCGAACCTGGATTTCGCAAGCTTTGGTGACGCCCTCATGGCAGCGGATTTCAATGATCCGGCACCGGAAAAGACCGGCGAGGAGATGTCGAAGAAGCTCTTCCGCGACGGTCGGCTCACCGTCGAGTTTCCCAAGATCAGCGCCAAGTCGCAGGTCTATGATGTCGATATGACGGGCAAGATCGAGGGGCGGGTCGATAGCCAGAAGGACTATTCGATGGAGGCGACGATTCTTGCCCGCGATCTCGACAAGACGATCGCCGCGATTCAGGAACTCGCAAAGACGGATCCCGACCTCAACCAGGTTTCCTTCGGCATCATGATGGTGAAGGGCTTTGCCAAGACCGACGCGGACGGCCGTTCGCGCTGGGACATCAGCGTCAGCCGCGATGGTTCCGTGGCGGTCAACGGCCAGCAGATCAAGGGACCGGATGGTCCGGATCAGGGGCTGGAGACAGACCAGGAGCAGGATCAAGATCAGGGACTGGAGCCAGATCAGGAGCAGGAGCAGGATCAGGGGCAGGACGCGGTGCCTGCGCAGCCGCAGCAGCCTTGAGGTTTTTCAATCTGGATCAGAAATGAAGAGGCCGGCCTTGTGCCGGCCTTTTTGCATCAACGACCGGCGTGACGGCTTATTCCGGGCTTGGGCGGTCAAGGCATGCGGCTGCGCGACGATCAACGGCCAGCAATTCATGCGTCTCGGAGAGCATGCCGGCAACTGCTCTTTCATCTGATGCAGAAATTGAAAGAGCCGGCGAATGCCGGCTCTTTTTAATCGAAGAGGCTGGAGACGGACTCTTCCTGCGCCGTTCGGCTGATGGCTTCGCCGATCAGCGGCGCCGTCGTGACAATGCGGATATTGGGTGCGGAGAGCACGGCCGTTGTCGGCTGGATCGAATCTGTGATGACCAGTTCGCGCAGCTTCGAGGACGTGACGCGGGTGACTGCGCCGCCGGAGAGGACGCCATGGGTGATATAGGCGGTGACGCTGGATGCGCCCTGGGCCAACATCGCGTCGGCAGCGTTGCAGAGCGTGCCGCCGGAATCGACGATGTCGTCGATCAGCAGACAGTCCTTGCCGGTTATGTCGCCGATGATATTCATCACTTCGGATTCACCCGGCCGATCGCGACGTTTGTCGACAATGGCCAGAAGACAGTCCAGCCGCTTGGCAAGCGCGCGGGCGCGAACCACACCACCGACGTCAGGCGAGACGACCACGACGTTGCTGAGGTCATAATGGCTTTTGATGTCGCGCGTCAGCACGGGCATGGCAAAGAGATTGTCTGTAGGTATATCGAAGAAGCCCTGGATCTGCCCGGCATGGAGGTCGAGCGTCATGACGCGGTCGGCGCCAGCTTCGGTAATCAGGTTTGCGACCAGCTTGGCGGAGATCGGTGTGCGGCCTGAAGCACGACGGTCCTGACGGGCATAGCCGAAATAGGGAAGGACGGCCGTGATGCGGCGTGCCGACGAACGACGCATCGCGTCGATCATGATCAGCAGTTCCATCAAGTGGTCGTTGGCAGGAAAGGCGGTGGGCTGCACGAGGAAAACGTCCTCGCCGCGCACATTCTCCTGGATTTCCACGAAGATTTCCTGATCGGCAAACCTTCGGACACTGGCTTTCCCCAAGGGAACATTGAGATAGGTGCAGATCGCTTCGGCGAGTTGCCGGTTCGAATTGCCTGCGAAAACCTTCATTTTGGTCCGCCTGTTATGCGCTGATAGCCGCGCTTTTTAGCCAGCTTCCCCGTGAATGCAAGGGCAAAGGCGCCACAGGCTCTCATATTTGCAAAAAGTTTGTGACTAACCGCCCTGCGTCTGCCGCCAGGAGGAGAATTCCGCGATGGTTTTCGAGCCGATCTGCTGCATCACCGAGGCCGGAACGCCGGCCCAGGGATCGGCTGCGGCCGTCGGCACGCTTTCCTGCCCCTGGATGCGGTGCAGGCGGCCGCCGCCACTGTCGAGAATATCCCAGACATAGACGACGGTGACCTTGCCGTCGTCGCTGAAGGCGGAGAGATAGCCTTTGAGGATGTAGTCGCTGCTCGCATCCGTCGAGCTTTTGATAGACAGGCCGTGCGCGCGAGCCTCGGAGCCGAGCTGGCGCGAAAGGGGGGTGACCGCCTGAACCGGTGCGCCGATGATCGGTAGGAAGCGCACGGTATTGCCGCGAGCGGACGAGGGACCGGGGTTGAGAGCGGCGGTTTGCCGAGGCTGCTGGGTCTCGGCCGCCGGAGCGGCAGGTTCACCGTCGCTTGACGGCGGCGGCAGCGACTGTCCTTCGATCGGGGCGGAGGCGGCGGGCGAGGAATCGTTGCGCGACAAAGCATCGGCTTGCGCCTGCATCGTCGTCGGGGGCGCACCGGAGCCGGGCCGATAGGCTCGCTGCGTTTGGTCGTAGGCCGGGTGATAGCCGCCCTGCCGTGTATTTGCGGCGAAGGCCGGCTGGCGGGTGCCTGCCAGGCTTTCAGCCTCGCTTTGCGTGACCGGGTTCGACGGCACGCTCGCTGAGGAATCACCAATGTCGACCAGCGGCGTCAGTGCATCGGTGGTATTGCAGGCGGTCAGCAGAGCCGTGACGACCAGGAGCGTGGGCACAATCGCAGCTCGCGTCATCCCTTGATCCGTCCTTCCCACAATCGCATCAGCCCCGCCCGAATTTATGCGGGCGGGCAAGGTCCTCTGTCAATTCCGGATTCTAAAGCGCGTCGCATTAGACTTGATTCATGCGACGCGCTTTAGCTCTTTGTTTTTATGCATGTCGTTCTCCCGGAACCGCTGCACACTTCCGGGCGACATGCGTCAGCCAGGGCAAGCTCGATCTTTAAAGCCCGATGAAATCGAGCGGGTGGCGGGACAGCGTGCGCGGGGCATCCGCTGTCGTCAGATAGGTCTGCCCGAGCGTCATCGCCGTGCCCGTATCGGAATCAGCGATGATCATGTGCACGAAGAGCGACATGTTCGGCTCGATCGGCTGCGGATTGCCGACATGGAACATCTGGTGCTCCATCCAGGAAGGGGAGAAGCGGGCGCCGAGCGAATAGCCGCAGGCATTCAGCCGATGGCGGGCAAGGCCGCGCTCGTCGATGATCCTGGCATGCATGTCGAAGACATCGCCGAAGGTATGGCCGGGCTTCAGCACTGTCTCGATCGCCTCGATGGTCTCGCGGCAGGCATTGTAGAGTTCGCGGTGGCGGTGCGTCGGCTCGCCGATGACGATCGTGCGCATCATGGCAGCATGGTAATGCGCATAAGCACCGGCCCATTCGAGCGTCAGCTGGTCGTTGGCGTCGAGCTTGCGGCGGCCGGCCTTGTAGCGGCAGAGCAGGGCATCGGCGGCGGAGCCGATGATGAACTCGTTGGCGGGATAGTCGCCGCCGCCGGAAAAGATCGCGCCCTGCATGGCGGCGAGGATATCGGCCTCGTCGGCGCCTGACTTGGTCAGCCGGATCGCCGCATCGAGTGCGTCGTCAGCGAGAACGGCGGCGCGCTCGACATAGGCGACCTCCGTCGGGCTCTTGACCAGGCGCAGGCGGCTGACGAGGTAGGACGCGTCGACGATCTGGCCGAAAGCGGTCAGCTGAGCGTCGAGCAGGCGGGCGACGCGGCCGGTCATGCCGTGCGTATCATATTCGACACCGATCCGGGCGCCGAGCAGATCCATCTCGACCAGCAGGTTCTTCAGGTCGAGCGTCGGATCGGCGTTGACCCGGTCCACCCAGACGTGGATATCCTCGATGATCGAGGTGTGCCTCGCCTGGCGAAGATCGGCCGAGCGGGTGATCAGCGCCATGGTGCCGTCGCTCTTGACCACCAGCGTCTGGAAGAAGCAGTAGCCGAAGGTGTCGTAGCCGGTCAGCCAGTACATGCTTTCCTGAGCGAAGAGCAGCAGGGCGTCGAGCTTTTCTTCCTTCATCTTCTCGGTGAGACGCGCAAGCCGGCTTGCGAACTCGGCCTTTTCGAAGTGGAGTGCCATTCTGCTCAAGTCTCCCTGATTGATATCGCTGAAATCTGGCGGCCGTAATCCGGCTCCTTGCGATGTGTGGTCCTGCGATAGGAAAAGAAGCGTTCGCTATCCGGATAGGTGCAGAGGCCGAGGCTTTCGGCGCGCACGCCGGCCCGCTTCAACCGCTCGAGGGTCAGTGCCGGCAGATCGAACATGGCGTGGCCTGATGTTGCCGAAGGCTCGAAGAAGCGCTGGTAATCCGGGTTCTCGGCGATGAAGCGCTCGACGAATTCCGGCCCGACTTCGTAACTCGCCTGGCTGATCGAGGGGCCGAGGCAGGCGACGATGCCAGCACGGTCGGCCCCCAGCGTCTCCATGGCGGCAATGGTATTTTCAAGCACGCCCGTCAGCGCGCCCTTCCAGCCGGCATGGGCGGCGCCGATGACGCGATTGTCGGGATCGGCAAAAAGGATCGGGCCGCAATCGGCAGCAAGCACGCCAAGCGCGATGCCGGGGGTGCGCGTTACCATCGCATCCGCCTCGGGGCGGGCGCCGTCATAATCGGCATCGATCGTCGCGACGTCTGGGGAATGGACCTGGTGCACGGTCGCCAGCCGCTCGACCGGCAGGCTGAACCATGCAGCGACGCGGCGGCGGTTTTCCATAACCTTGTCGCGTTCGTCGCTGGAGCCGAGGCCGACATTGAGGCCGCGATAGATCCCTTCGGAAACGCCGCCGGCCCGGGTGAAATAACCGTGGCGGACGGTGCCGCCGGCCACTTCGTTCAGCAGCGCACTTTCGATCGGTGCGGGAGAGGCCGCGTCCTGCATCTGTGATTCCGGGGTTTTAGGGGGGTTGTTATTATCCCAAGCGCATCGCACCGGCGACGCGCTTCAAGTTCTTGTTTGGCCGGGATGTTGAACCAGCCGCGTGCGCCCTGTCAATCCACCGGACGAAAGGGCATGAGGTCGACTGCGGGATGAGAAACCGCCATCACCTTGAAGAGTTCGCCCATCCGGCCTTCACCAGCGCCGGCGAGCCTGTCGACCGCTGTCTGGATGACCTGCTGGGTCTGCGGCTCGCGATCCCTGCCGAGGGCAGCGGCACGTTCGAGAATGCCGAGACCGGTCAGAAAATCACCTTGATGCAGGGCGCCGTTCAGATGGACGCCGGCCGCAAGCGCCGTTTCGGCGAGTTGCTGGAAGTCGACATGGCTCGTCAGATCGGCTTCGCCGGGATGGGCGAGCGGTGGGTCGAATTCATGCATGCGCACGGCCTGCAGCGTATCGCCGAAGCCGGTGACAAGATGGCCGTAGTCGATCGCGAGCGCCGTTCCGCCGAAGGCGCGCAACCGCTCGCAGATTGCCATCATCACGGCCTGGCGGGCAGGCGAGATCTCGAAGAGCGCGCCGAGCGGCAGGTTCTGCACCGGTTCGGGAAGAAGTGCTGGATCGAGGCCGGCGACGCCGGCGGCAAAGGTCAGTTCGCCATTGGCATCGAGCCCGACCATGCGCTCGCGGAAGCCGGTCGGCGTGCGGACGAACTGGCGAATCGGGATGGCGTCGAACAGTTCGTTGGCGGCAATCAGCGTGAAGCCTGATGGCACCTCGTCGAAGCCGTCGTGCCAGGCGATCTTTTCGCCGTAGACCTCGAGCGTCTGGCTCTGGACATCGCGCAGGCGCTCGCTGGTTTCGACGAGATGCACGCTCATCGTCTCGAAAAGAGGCGGGGCGATGCGGGCAATGACGCGCAGCATATCCGATATCATGGTGCCGCGGCCGGGACCGATCTCGACGAGGCGCACATCCGCCGGCGTGCCGTGGCGTTGCCAGGCATGGACGATGAAGACGCCGATCATCTCGCCGAAAATCTGGCTGACTTCGGGTGCCGTGACGAAATCCCCGGAACGGCCGAAAGGCTCGCGGGTGCGGTAGTAGCCATGTTCGGGATCGGCCAGGCAGAGCGAGAAATAATCGGTGACGCTGATCGGGCCGTTGGCCTGGATGATGGCCTTGATCTTTTCGCCTAGAGCGGTGGTCATGTCGCGTCCTGCCGTTTTAAAGCTGCAACGCAGCCTGGCGGCGAGCCCGCAGCATCGCCCAGAGGCCGAGCAGGATCATCGGGGAGGAGAGCACCATGCCCATGGTCAGCCAGTTCGTGCCGAGGAGGTAACCGAGCTGGGCGTCGGGCTCGCGGAAGAACTCGACGAAGATACGCGACAGCGCATAGCCGCAGACGAAAACGCCGGTGATGAAGCCGGGGCTTTTCAGCGCGCGCATGCCGTAGACGAGGGCGGCCAGCACCAGGAGCAGAACGATGCCTTCGAGGCCGGCCTCGTAAAGCTGGCTCGGGTGGCGGGCGAAGGGACCACCTGTCGGGAAGACCACGGCCCAGGATACGTCGGTCAACCGGCCCCAGAGTTCGCCATTGATGAAATTGGCGATGCGCCCGAAGAACAGACCGAAGGGAACGACGGTGGCGACGATGTCGAACAGGCTCCAGATCGGGATGGCGTTGCGG
Source organism: Rhizobium sp. CIAT894 (assembly GCF_000172795.2). Lineage (NCBI taxonomy): Bacteria > Pseudomonadati > Pseudomonadota > Alphaproteobacteria > Hyphomicrobiales > Rhizobiaceae > Rhizobium > Rhizobium sp. CIAT894. The sequence goes on along the minus strand of NZ_CP020947.1, from coordinate 3,112,731 downwards.
CGGGCAAAGACGATCATGGCGATCGTCGTGCCGGTGAGGCCGCCATGGAAGGACATGCCGCCGTTCCAGATCTGGACCGCGCGGATGGGATCGCGCAGGACGGCGGAGAGGTCATAAAAGAAGATATAGCCGAGACGACCGCCAAGGACGACGCCGAGGGCTGCCCAGACAATAAAATCGTCGAGCTGCGTCTTCGTCATCGGCGATGTATTGCCCGGCCAGAGGCTGTCATTGGCGGCCAGGCGGCGCGCATAGGCCCAGCCGAGCAGGATGCCGGCGACATAGGCGAGACCGTACCAGTGAATCGCCAGCGGACCGATCGAAAAGGCGATCGGATCGATATCCGGAAAAGGCATGATGGCAAGGAGATCGGCGGCTATCGGCAAGGTTTTCCCATCCGTTGAGGTCGGCGGAACATGCCGCTGCGATCCTGGACGGTCAAGTCCATTGTTCGTGATCGCTCTTTCCGGCCGGTTCCGGCAAGCTTATCCGATGCAAAGCGCTTGCATCGCCGATGGCGAAGCCCTACCTCAATTCTCAAGGCCCTGAAGGGCTGAATTCACCACATGCCAAGGGAGAAAAACGCCATGACGACCGGAACGAACCGCATCATGGACGAATTCGCCAAGCTGATGACCGATGCGGCCGGTGCCGCCCAGGGCGTCCGCAAGGAGATCGAAACCGCCTTCAACGCCCAGGCCGAGCGTTGGCTGAACAGCATGGATATCGTCAAGCGCGAGGAGTTCGAGGCCGTGCGCGAGATGGCGATCAAGGCGCGCGACGAGAACGAGGCGCTTGCTGCCCGCATCGCGGCACTCGAGGCGAAGCTTGCTGGCGAGGGGCGCTGAAGCGCGTCGCGATCTTTCAGATTTGCCTGACCCGCGCTTCAGGTCTTTGCGCGCAGCGTGATCGCAAAACAGCGGCACGCTTCAAAGCCTCGATATGACGCAAGATGCGGCACGGCCTTATTCTCACGTGCCGCATCTTCCATAAAAAAATCGGGTGAGTTTTCCACCTGTGGACACTGCCAAAAAAGCCAATTCGCAGAGTCGCTTATTCTCCCTTCTGAATTGAATTTCGAAGAGCCTTTCCACAGCGGCCGGGCCTATTTTCCCCTCAGGGGGCTGGCAGGGGGCAAGGGGCATTATACACTGATTTTAAATGATGATTCGAAGCGACTTGGTAAGCTCCGGGCAGGTTATCTGCGTTAAGTCTGGTAGCGGTTCAACGATCATCCGAGTGGTGGTTCCGGTATCTGCGTGTGTCTTTTCTTGTGTTTCTACACCAAGTTAGTCGCATTCGTTCCGGTCAAGAAGGTGCTGCATGAACCTGATGGAATTGGAAGTCGAGCGTCAGTCGAACCCGGTCGATATGATCGAGTATGTTGCATCCAACAACGACTGGTCGTTCGAACGGTCCGGCGAGGACGAGATCGCGATGACGGTCGAGGGCCGCTGGACGGACTACCATGTCTCCTTCTCCTGGATGGAGGAATTCGAGGCGCTGCACCTTGGCTGCGCCTTCGATATCAAAGTTCCTGACATCAGGGTCAATGAGGTGGTCAAGCTGCTCTCTGCGATCAACGGGCAGGTGCTGATGGGTCATTTCGACCTCTGGCGCCAGGAAGATGTCGTCATTTTCCGCCAGTCGCTGCTGCTGGCCGGCGGTGCGGAGCCGACCAACCGCCAGGTTGAAGTGCTGCTGTCCAGCGCACTCGACACCTGCGAGGCCTATTTCCAGGCATTCCAGTTCGTCGTCTGGTCCGGCATGGACGCAGCGAAGGCGATGGAAGCCGTGCTGTTTGAAACGGTTGGCGAGGCATAAGATGCCGGCGAATGCTTTCTCATCGGAAAAACCCGTCGTCCTGATCGGCGCCGGAAACATGGGCGGAGCGATGCTCTCCGGCTGGCTGAAGAGCGGCGTCCCGGGCTCGGCCGTCATCGTCGTCGATCCCGGCCCGTCGCCGGCAATGCTTGCGACGATCGGCGAGGCGGGCGCGAAGCATCTGACCGCGGTTCCGGCGGATCTGAAGGCGAGCGTTCTGTTCCTGGCGGTCAAGCCGCAGGTGATGGAGACGGTATTGCCTGATGTGAAGAGCGCCGTCGGCGCGGAAACGGTCGTCGTTTCGGTCGCGGCCGGCAAGACGCTTGGTTTCCTCGAGAAACATCTCGGTAAAGCCGCCATGGTGCGGGCCATGCCGAACACGCCTGCTATGGTCGGGCGCGGCGTCACCGGCGCCTTTGCCAATGCCGGGGTCAGCGATCCGCAGCGCGATCGTGTTCATTCGCTTCTCAGTGTCTCGGGGCCGGTCGAATGGGTGCCCGCAGAGGCCGATATCGATGCGGTGACGGCGCTTTCTGGCAGCGGTCCTGCCTATGTGTTCTATCTCGTCGAATGCATGGCGGAGGCAGGCCGTAAACTCGGCTTGCAGGCGGACCTCGCCATGCGTCTTGCGCGGGAAACAGTCGCGGGGGCTGGTGAACTCTTGCACCAGTCCCCCGACGACGCTTCGCGGCTGCGGCAGAATGTGACGTCTCCCGGCGGCACGACGGCGGCAGCGCTCGCCGTGCTGATGGCGGAAGACGGCATGCAGCCTCTGTTCGACGCGGCCCTTGCCGCGGCGCGCAAGCGGGCCGAGGAACTGGCCGGCTGAGGGAGATCCGCATGGCCGAAGAGATCACTTACGCCGATTTCGAGCGTGTCGACATTCGCGTCGGCACGATTATCGAGGCCAGCCCCTTTCCGGAAGCGCGCAAGCCGGCATACAAGCTGGTCATCGACTTCGGCCCCGAGATCGGCATCAAGAAATCCTCGGCACAGATCACCGTGCACTACACGCCGGAAAGCCTGATCGGCCGGCAGGTGCTCGGCGTCGTCAATTTCCCGCCGCGCCAGATCGGGCCGGTCCGCTCGGAAGTGCTGACGCTGGGTTTCGAGGACGAGAACGGCGCAATCGTGCTTACCGCGGTCGAGCAGCCGGTGCCGAACGGCAGGAAGATGATGTGAGCGAGCGTTCACAGCAGTTCGTTGACAAGCTGTCCTGCGTCATGCTCGGCCTTGTGCCAAGCATTTGATCATTGCCGTTGCTTGACAGAAAAACGTTTATTTTTAGGTGCTTGATTTGACGTGCGTAGACCCTCGGCACAAGGCCGAGGGTGACGTCGCGGGTTTTGCATTGGTTTGCCAGTGGCCTGATTTGCCCGAGGCTCAACGCGGCTTGATTTCCTGCAGAAACGGATTGCTCCGCCGCTCGTCGCCGATGCGGCTGCCGGGGCCGTGGCCGCAGATGAAGCCGACGTCGTCGCCGAGCGGCAATACCTTGTCGCGGATCGAATCGAGAAGCTGCTGATGATTGCCGCCGGGCAGGTCGGTCCGGCCGATCGAGCCGTTGAACAGCACGTCGCCGAGATGGGCGAAATTCTGCGCGCGGTTGAAATAGATGACGTGGCCGGGCGCATGACCGGGAGCGTGATAGACCTCGAATTCATGGGCGCCGAAGGAGACCTTGTCGCCATCCTTCAGCCAGCGGTCGGGCAGGACATTGCGCAATCCCGATATGCCGTATTTTTCGGCCTGGGTTTCGATCCGCTGCAATAGGGGCAGGTCGTCCTGATGCGGGCCGACGACGTCGATGCTCAAGGCCTCCTTCAGTTCGCTGGCGCCACCGGCATGATCGAGATGGCCATGGGTCAGCCAGATTTCCTTGATGGTCAGGCCGTTTTGCGCGATCGCCTGAAGGATCAGCGGCACGTCGCCGCCCGGATCGACGACGACGCCTTCCTTGGTATCGGGATCGAAGAAGATCGTGCAGTTTTGCTGGAAAGGTGTCACCGGAATGATGCCGGCCTGGAGCATGCCCATAAATGCCTCGCTTGGTGTCTATGATGCTCAGGGTATAATCTGAAACGGCTGCAAGGGCAGCCGGAATCTTCTGCCTCTGCAGCCAACCTCACGGCAAAAAGACGGGCTGCAATAAGAATTTATGCATCGCGATGGTGATGCCGGCGGCCGAAAAATTCAGGCTTTATTCAACGTCTTCAAACGCTTGCGAGAAGAGCTCCGCAAGCGAGGTTTCGCGCTGCGGCGTGCATGGGAACATCGTGGAAGCCCACGCGTTGTCCGCCCATCGAAACCAAGGAGACGCTCATATGACCTTGAAGAGAAACTTTCTGCTGGCGGGAGCGGTGCTCCTGGCGAGCGGCGGTCTTGCGCAGGCGGAGATGATGGCGACGACCGTCAATGATCTCAACGTCCGCGCCGGCCCCGGCCCGCAATATCCGGCAGTCGGTCTTGCCACGCGTGGCTCGACGGCCGTGCTCGACGGCTGCATCGAAGGCAGCCGCTGGTGCCGTGTCGACGTCAATGGCATGCGCGGCTGGGTCTATGCCGATTATCTGCAGGTCGACAGCGGCGGCAGCCCCGTTATCGTCGAACAGCACCGCGCCGAGATCGGTGTTCCCGTCGTGACCTACGAGTCGACCGCCAGTGTCGTCCCCGCCGACCCGCAGCCGGCGCCGGGCGACGAATTGATCGGTCCCGTCGGGGCGGTCGAAACCGTCACTCCGCCGGAAACGGTTCGCACCTATATCGACACCAACCCCGGCCAGACGGTGCAGCTCGGCGGCGATGTCGTCGTCGGTGCGGAAGTGCCCGCCGGCGTCACCTTCCAGACGATTCCGGACTACGAATATCGTTATACCAGGATCAACGACCGGCCGGTGCTGGTCGATCCGGGTACGCGCCGGATCGTCTATGTCTATCAGTGACGTGATCGGCAAAATGCAAAACGAGGCGGTCGTCCGGCCGCCTCCGCCCCTGTCTCTCCTCCCGCCGCCTTAATCCCGTATGGGTTGATTTTTCCTCACGCATTTTCCTAAAATATGATAAAATTCTAATATACCGAAGGTTCGGTATGGATCGGCGATCGGGGAGATCGCCAGAGGAGGAAATCATGGAAGCGTTACTTCCGCTCGTCACGCAATTGATTGCCGGCGCCATCGGCGGCAATGCTGCGAGCGCCGCATTGAAACAACAGGCGATGAATGTCGTCGCCCGTACGATCGCCGGCGCGATCGGCGGTGTGGGCGGCGGCATGCTGCTCAGCATGGTCGGCGGGGAAGCGGCGATGACCGGCCTGATCGCTGACGGCATCGGCGGCCTGATCGGCGGCGGCATTCTCTCGACGCTCGCCGGACTGATCATGGCGCGGGCGCATCGGTAAGGCTCGACTCTCCGGCCGGACTAAGCACGTGACGGATCTTATCCGGCGGCGACCGCCGCCGGACAGACTTCCGTCATCGTGTGGTCGATCAGGGTTTCGGAGATCGTCGACCGCGTGAAGCGATACGGGTTAGGCGTGTATGACGCCGTCCTCGACGAAGAAGATGTTGGCCCGGTCGGTTCGGCGACCTGGCCGCGATAATCGAGCATCGTCACATCCCCGCAGCCCTTGCCTTCGGAGGTACAGGGCGCAGTCTCGCGACAATGGCATTCGGCGATATCGGGCCGGATGCCCTTCATGCGCCATGTCTGTTGATTGTTGCCCCCATTACGTTTTATCCACAGACGCAAGGGGAATTGTTTTGTTGCGTCGGAAGTTGCGGGCGGACCTTGGTTTCCGAAGATATGTGCGGAATGAGAAAGGAAATGCCGAGTGTCAGGACAGACCGGCCCGAAAGCAGGCAAACCAGAGCCGCTGGCCACGCCGATGGAAGATACCGACATCATCGATTTCGAGATCATCGAGCTGTTCTTCTTCGCCTATCGCGACTTCGTTTCCGATCCTGACGCCATCCTTGAGAAGAGCGGCTTCGGCCGGGCGCATCACCGCGTCGTGCATTTCGTCAACCGCAATCCCGGCATGACGGTGGCCGATCTTCTCGATACGCTGAAGATCACCAAACAGAGCCTTGCAAGGGTGCTGAAACAGCTGGTCGATTCAGGTTATATTCGCCAGGTGGCAGGCCCCGAGGACCGGCGACAGCGCAAGCTCTATCCGACCAAATCGGGGCGAGAGCTGGCGCTTGCCCTTGCCGAGCCGCAATCGCGCCGCATTGAGCGGGCATTCGAAGGGGCTTCTGCGGAGGTGCGGGAGGGCGTAAAAGCTTTCCTCAGAGGGATGCGGGATAGACAGAAGGCGGATTGAATGGCGGTCAAGACAGGTATTTCCGACGATGCAGCGCATCTGCTGGTGGTCGACGACGACTCGCGTATCCGCGCGCTGCTCAACCGTTACCTCGCCGAGAACGGTTTCCGCGTTACCGTCGCCGCCGACGGCGCCGAGGCGCAGCGTAAGCTGGCGGGCCTGGATTTCGACCTGATCATCATGGATGTGATGATGCCCGGCGAATCCGGTATCGAGGTCACCCGCGGGCTTCGCGCCATCAAGAATGTGCCGATCATCATGCTGACGGCGCTGGCGGAGTCGGGCAATCGTATCGAAGGCCTCGAGGCAGGCGCCGACGATTATCTTTCCAAGCCCTTCGACCCGCGCGAACTGGTGCTGCGCATCAACAATATCCTGCGCCGCAATGCCGGCGGCGAGGGACCGAAGATCGAACAGGTGATGTTCGGCCCCTACACTTTCTCGCTCACCCGCAAGGAGCTGAAGAAAGCCAGCGAGGTGATCCGGCTCACCGACCGCGAGCAGGAAATCATGCTGCTCTTTGCACGGCGCGCCGGCGACACGATTCCCCGCCATGAACTGATCGGCAACGACACCGAGGTCGGCGAGCGGACGATCGACGTGCAGATCAACCGGCTACGGCGTAAGATCGAGGACGATCCCGCCAATCCCGTCTGGCTGCAGACCGTGCGCGGCATCGGATACAGGCTGAGCATCGATTAAACTCAAGATCAGGACCGGCGCTGATGGCGACGATCGACAGCTTGCGGCGGGAAGACCGCACTTCTGAGCCGGGCTGGCGCTGGATCGTGCGCTGGCTGCGCCGACGGCTGCCGACCGGGCTTTACGCGCGCTCGCTGCTGATCATCATCATTCCGATGGTGCTGCTGCAATCGGTCGTCGCCGCCGTCTTCATGGAGCGCCACTGGCAGATGGTCACGGAGCGGCTGTCGCTTGCCGTCACCCGCGACATCGCGGCGATCATCGAGATCATCGAGACCTACCCGCAGAATTCGGACTATAGCGAGATCATCCGCATCGCCCGCGACCAGCTCAGCCTGCAGATCTCGATCGAGCCGGACGGCGATTTGCCGCCGCCACGCGTCAAGCCGTTCTTCTCGATCCTCGACGGCATCCTCAGCGACGAGATCACCGACGAGATCCATCGGCCTTTCTGGATCGACACGGTCGGCAACTCGAATCTCGTCGAGATTCGCATCAAGCTCGATAACAAGATTCTGCGGGTGCTGACCAAGCGCAGCCAGACCTATGCCTCGAACACGCATATCTTCATCGTCTGGATGGTCGGCACCTCGCTGGTGCTGATCGGCATCTCGATTCTCTTCCTGCGCGGGCAGATCCGGCCGATCCTGACCTTGGCGCGCGCGGCCGAAAGCTTCGGAAAAGGGCAGAAACCCGACAATTTCTATCCGCGCGGTGCCGACGAGGTCCGCCGTGCCGGTCTTGCCTTCATTTTGATGCGCGAGCGCATCGAGCGGCAAATCGAGCAGCGCACCGCGATGCTTTCCGGCGTCAGCCACGATCTGCGCACCATCCTCACCCGCTTCAAGTTGCAACTGGCGCTGGCTGGCGACAATCCCGACCTGCATGGGCTGAACGACGACGTCAACGATATGCAGACGATGCTGGAGGCCTATATGGCCTTCGCACGCGGCGAGGTCGAAGAGGATGTCGGCGAGCTGAAGCTCAGCGAGATCTTCGCCAAGCTGGAATCCGATTTCGCCCTGCACGGCAAGACATTCAACTATTCCATCGAAGGCGACGACGACATATCGGTCAGGCCGAACGCCTTCATGCGTCTTGTCACCAACCTGGCCTCGAATGCGCGTCGTTATGCGGGCAGGCTCGACATCGAGGCCAAGCACAACGCCAAATGGCTGACGGTGGTTTTCGACGATGACGGGCCGGGCATTCCGGAAAAGAACCGCGAGGACGTGTTCAAGCCGTTCTTCCGGCTGGACACGGCGCGCAACCTCGATGCTTCGGGCACCGGCCTCGGCCTTGCGATCGCCCGCGACATTGCCCGCAGCCACGGCGGCAACGTCACCCTCGGCGACAGCCCGCTCGGGGGCTTGAGAGCAACGATCCGCATTCCGGCCTAAACGAAAAACAAAAGCGCCGCTGAAAAGCGGCGCTTCGGATCAGGAGTGATTGAGCAATCAGCCGGCGGTGCAGAAGTGGCTGCGGCCGTCGCTGCCGATATAGGTGCCGCTGCGCGGATCGAAGGAGCGGTAACGGTACGAGCAATAACGCTCCCATTGTGGCGACCAGGGCTCCACCGAGGCGCGAACAGGCGCATAATATCTCGGCTGTTCGACATATTGCGGCTGCTCGACATAGACGCGGCGCGGTGCGCGGTAGACCGGAGCGGGCTCGTAATATCCCGGCTCGTAGGGCGGATCGATGTAGCGAGGTTCGTCGTACACCGGGCCGCTATTGGCAATCGCCGAGCCGACGATCAGGCCGGTGGCGAGGCCGACGGCGCCGCCGACGAGGGCGTCGTTGTTGTTATGATGGCGCCAGTGGCGATCACCGGCCGAAGCTTCGCCGATGACGGAGAGAGTGAGCGCGGCAGCCGTTGCCGTCAGCAGAAGAGTTTTGGCAAGCCTGTTCATAACCATCAAGTCCTAATCCCGGAAACCGAACGCCGGCTCCTTCTCGATGGTCATAGTCCTAAAGAGTTATAGCTGAACGAAGGCTGAACGACAAAACCCGGCATTGCTGCCGGGCTTCAACTCGAATTCGACAGCCTTGTTAAGGGTTCAGCCCGCAATCTGCAGATTGACGGCCTTCGGGCCTTTGCCACGGCGATCCGGCTCCGTGTCGAAGCTTACCTTCTGGTTTTCCGTCAGGCCGGCCAGCCCGGAGGCTTGAACGGCAGAAATGTGAACGAAGATATCGGCGCCGCCCCGGTCCGGCTTGATGAAGCCGAAACCTTTGTCGGTATTGAAGAATTTTACAGTGCCAGTCTCTGCCATGCCTCAGGTCCTTTTCTCTCTGCCCGCCATCCACACGGGCAGCATCATAGCATTGCCTCCTTGCGGGGGCGTTGGCAGGCAATTCTTGAAATGTGAGAAAAAGGTCCCCTCTACCTCGGCCTGCTCCAGGCAGGACTTTCGCCCGCCATTTTCGGAACCGGCTGACCGGGATATTAGCGTTCCCGGCGCGCAAATACTTAAGGACTTCCCATGCTCGCAAAATGCCCGAACGCGCTGAGAGTGCTGCGTTTAAAGGATTTTGGCAAGCAAAAGTTTTCAGCCTGTCGTGTGGGGCAGACCCCTGCGGATATCCGATTTGCGCAAAAACGCAAAATTTTCTTCGAAGATAGGGAATGATTAACGTTTTATATCGTCTGCAATATAAGTTCCGAGCAGATTTTCCCAAAAATGCAACGTAAACGGGCTTTCCGGGTTTCCTAAAATTTTTTTGGAATCCGACATCCACCCATATTTGGACGCGTGTTCAGGTGGCCGGCAGGCGGCGGCGAGCCAATCCGGGTACGAGCTCGACTACAAGCATAGCGATAAACATGAGCGCACAACCTGTATATCCCGTCGCCGACATCGTCTCGCCGAGCAGGAGAGCCGCGAGCGATGAGCCGAACAATGCCTCGGAAGAGAGGAAGATCGCGGCCTGCGAGGGCGTGGTATAGCGCTGGGCGATCACCTGCAGCACGAAGGCGAGGCCGGAGGAGAAGATGCCGACATAGAGGATCTGCGGTCCTGCGGCCCAAATCGCCGACAGGGTGATCGGTTCGACGGCTGCGGCAACGGCAAATGCGCAGACCGCGGTGACGGCGAATTGCGTGGCCGAGAGCGCGAGCGGCCTGCCGGTCGCAGAAACGGTCGTGCCGGCAAGGGTGATCTGTATTGCCCAGAATACGGCGCAGACGACGGTCAGGAGATCACCTGATGTAAGCCCCGAGAGATGACTGCCGGACAGAAGATAGATGCCGGCGAGCGCCATCAGCGCGCCCGGCCAGATGACCCAATGCGGGGCACGGCGCAGGAAGAACACGGCGATCAGCGGCACGAAGACGACATAGAGACCGGTGATGAAGCTGGAATTCGTCACCGTCGTCGTCTGCAGCCCGACCTGCTGCGTGGCGGCGCCGCTGAAAAGGGCAAGGCCTGTGAGGACATAGAGTTTCGCATGGCGTCGGCTTGTCTTTACCTTGGCTTTGCGCGCTTCAAAGGCGACGAAGGGCAGCACGGCCAATGTGGCGACGGCAAAACGCAGGGCGATGAACCAGAAGGGGCCGATCGCCTTCATCGCCGTCGATTGCGCGACGAAGCCGCCGCCCCAAATGGCGGCCGCAAGCAATAGGAGGAGGTTCGCCTGAGCGCGCGTCATGTCGTCCTCAAGGGGAAGGGATATGCCCAAGCGGTTAGCAGTTGCATTTCCTAGAGGCAAGGGTGAAGACTTCACACTTGGCGATGGAGATGAGGGCATGCAAGGCGAAAAGGGCCGGCTGGCCGACGATATGGCGACGACGCCCGGGATGGCAGGCTATTCGGGCACGCCGCTCGCCAGGAAGCTCGGCCTTGTGCGCGGGCAGACGGCTGCCCTTCTCGGCGTTCCCGAAACGATTGACAACATCCATGGTTTCGATGGTTTTGCCTCGGTCGCCCTTGCGCTTCCCGAAACGCCTCGGCGCGCGTTCGATTATATGCATCTGTTTGTGACTGAACGAGAGGCGTTGGAGGCTATCGCGCCAATGCTCTTGCGTGCTCTCAAACCGGACGGCATGCTCTGGATCTCCTGGCCGAAGAAGAGTTCGCGGGTGCCGACCGATGTCACCGAGGACGTGTTGCGAGAGATCCTTCTTCCCACAGGCCTTGTCGACGTCAAAGTCTGCGCCGTCGACGAAATCTGGTCGGGGCTGAAATTCGTCATCCGCAGGGAATTGCGCGGCGCGTTGTAATCTTTCAGCCGTTATTGGCCTCAGTACGCGAAACCCTGAGCAGCGATCCGTTGTCCTCGTCCGTCACCATCAGCAGTGCGCCATCGGGCGCGACGATGACATCGCGGATGCGGCCGTATTCGCCCTCGAACAGGCGCTCTTCGGCAATGAAGGCGCCGCTCTCGTCACGCTGCATGCGTGAGAGCAGCTGGAACTTCAGCGCTGCGACGAGGAAATTGCCGTCCCATTCCGGGAACATCGCGCCGCGATAAACGGCGAGCGCACCCGGCGCGATCGACGGATCCCAGTAATGCAGCGGCTGTTCCAGCCCTTCCTTGGCTGTGCCTTCGCCGATCTCGGCGCCCGAATAGTCGCGGCCGTAGGTGATGATCGGCCAGCCGTAATTTTTGCCCGCCTCGGGTTGATTGATCTCGTCGCCGCCACGCGCGCCGTGTTCGACGGTGTAGAGCTTGCCGTCCTTGGCGTCGAAGGTGATGCCCTGCGGGTTGCGGTGGCCTTTCGACCAGATTTCCGGCAGCGCCTTGCCGCCGTCCCTGAACGGATTGTCCGCCGGGATGCTGCCATCGGTGTTGATGTGGATAATCGAGCCGGCATCGTCCTGCCAGTCTTGCGAGCGGTCGCGGTCGCCGCGATCGCCGACGCTGATGAAGAGCGTGCCGTCGGGGGCGATTGCGATGCGCGAGCCATATTGGATGTTGCCTGACGTGAAGCGCCGCATGGTGAAGACAGGCGTCACCGCCTCGAGCGTCGTCTCGTCCGCGGAAAGTGTCGCGCTGAAGGCTTCGGTGCCGGAACCCTGCCCATGGGCGATGGCGGCGGTGAAATAGAGCTTGCGGCTCTTGGCAAAGTCCGGAGCAAGCGCCACGTCCATCAAACCGCCCTGGCCACGGGCGCTGACTTTGGGCACGCCGCCGATCGGGTCGTAGAGCTTGCCGTCGCGGACGATCCGCATGCGGCCCGGCCGCTCGGTGACGAGATAGGCGCCATCGGGCAAGACTTCGACCGCCCAGGGATGCTCGAGGCCATCGGCCAGTTTGTCGACACGGACGGCAGGCCCTTGTGTGTTGACGGTATCGGCCGCACCCGCCGATACGGCGCCGAACAGGACCAGTGCTGCGGCGAAATGGAAGGCGGACATTCTCTTCATTGGCTTCCCCGTCGTCTCTCACGATGAACGTGGAGTGGGGAGAGGGTGGCTTCAACCCTCATTCGGACTGCAATAACGGCTTTGTGTTTGCCGGTTGAACGGAACCTGTCGTCTTGATGTCGATCAGTTCGGCCTTCGCCTTCAGCAGGAAACCATCACCAATCAGCGCCAGGCCGTAAAGGGCAAGACCGGCAATGGCAAAGGCGATCGCTCTTTCGGTCGAGGAAAGGCGCCAGAGGAAAAAACCTTTCCTTCGCCGCCTCTTCGGCGCGTCGTGGGCCGTGGCGGCGGCCAGGGCGAGTTCAAGATAAGTCGGAAGCGGCTCGAATTCGGCGGCTCCCTCACTCTCATTTGCAACTGATCTAGCGACCATCGCGCTTGGCTCCGATCATGACAATGCCCTTGAGGCGACGACGCCAGACTGCCAGCCCGCTCGCCGCCATCAGCGCCAGGAGCAGCAGGGTGAGGCCGCGGGCGATCTGTTCGTCAGCGCGCGTTGCCGTCTTCGGCCGGTTCACGGTCGAGGACTTCTGCGCGATCATGGTGGCGGCGTCAGCGATCGGACCGGAGACATCGATGGCGACGCCATTTGGCCGGACAAGGGCTGCGAACTCGGTGGAGACCTGCTGCGTCTCGGCGGCGCGGGCGGCGGAGGCAAGCCCTGGTATCGCCGCGATGCAGGCAATAAAGGCGGTGACGGCGACAAGAAATAAAACGGAAATCCGGCGCATGCGCATGAGCCGGATTGCAAACTCATCGTCCAGAAACATTGGCATACCCTCAATAACCAATTTCGGAGACCGGCAGATGATGCTTCGATCTCGGCGCGCTGACGACCGAATTGCGGCGGCGCGCGGCATTTGTTGCGGCTTATTGGTGGCGATGACGAGTTCGCGGTACTGATAGCTTGAGATCGCCGTGTCGAGGTTCAGCTGGTGGCGGCGAGCAATGTCCTGACTGATCGTCTGCTGCCGTTATTGCCGACCTTCCGCCTGATCGGTTCCCGGACGTCCGTCATTTCTAACCGTGCCCTCCCCAACGCCCGATACGCGCGGGGCGGGCGGGCTCGCCCGTGCGGCGAAACGATCAATAAGAATCATGTCTCGATGACGCCTTTGCGCTTGAAATGCCGTCATACATTGGACATAGAGCTAACCGCAGAACTCCGGTCCCGGCTTTCTGCCTGTTTCAACCAATAGGACCGATATCATGGCCTTCCTTGCCGATGCTCTTTCCCGTGTGAAGCCTTCAGCCACCATCGCCGTTTCCCAGAAAGCGCGCGAGCTGAAAGCGAAAGGACGCGACGTGATCGGGCTGGGCGCCGGCGAGCCGGATTTCGATACGCCCGAGAATATCAAGAAGGCCGCCATCGACGCGATCAACCGCGGCGAGACGAAGTACACGCCGGTTTCCGGTATCCCTGAGCTGCGCAAGGCGATCGCCGCCAAGTTCAAGCGCGAGAACGGCCTGGAATATTCCTGGGAGCAGACGATCGTCGGCACCGGCGGCAAGCAGATCCTGTTCAACGCCTTCATGGCGACGCTGAACCCCGGCGACGAGGTCGTCATCCCGGCGCCTTACTGGGTGTCCTATCCGGAAATGGTGGCGCTTTGCGGCGGTACGCCGGTTTTCGTTTCGGCCACCCAAGAGCACAATTTCAAGCTCCAGGCCGCCGATCTCGAAAAGGCGATCACGCCGAAGACCAAATGGTTCATCTTCAACTCGCCGTCCAACCCGACGGGTGCGGCCTATACGCATGACGAGCTGAAGGCGCTGACCGACGTGTTGGTCAAGCATCCGCATGTCTGGGTGCTGACCGACGACATGTACGAGCACCTGACCTATGGCGACTTCAAGTTCGTCACGCCCGTGGAGGTCGAGCCCAGTCTTTATGACCGGACGCTGACGATGAACGGCGTTTCCAAGGCCTATGCCATGACCGGCTGGCGTATCGGCTATGCCGCCGGCCCGCTCCAGCTCATCAAGGCCATGGACATGATCCAGGGACAGCAGACCTCGGGTGCGACGTCGATCGCGCAGTGGGCGGCTGTCGAAGCGCTGAACGGCACGCAGGACTTCATTCCTGCGAACAAGAAGATCTTCGAAGGCCGCCGCGATCTCGTCGTTTCCATGCTGAACCAGGCCAAGGGCATCGTCTGCCCGGTGCCGGAAGGCGCCTTCTACGTCTACCCCTCTTGCAAAGGCCTGATCGGCAAGACGGCGCCCTCGGGCAAGGTCATCGCGACCGATGAGGATTTCGTTTCCGAGCTTCTGGAATCGGAAGGCGTTGCCGTCGTTCACGGCTCGGCCTTCGGCCTTGGCCCGAACTTCCGCATCTCCTATGCGACATCGGAAGATCTGCTTGAGGAAGCCTGCCGTCGCATCCAACGCTTCTGCGGCGCCTGCAAGTAAAAACGAACTGCGATAATTTCGATCCAAGGCCTGCCGGTGACGGTGGGCCTTTTATTTATCCGCCGTTGACGATGTGGCTGCATGTGGCTACATTTGGTGTCATGAAGACTGTTTCCATCCGCGATGCGAAGAACCGCTTGACCGAGCTTGCTCGCGAGGTCGAGGAAGGCGAGACCATTGTCGTGACGCGGAACGGCCGGCCGGTATTCGATCTGGTGCCGCATCAGAAACGCGGCGGTTTGAATCTGGAGGCCGGCGAGGCCTATCTCCGTTCCAAGGGTATCACGAGGACCGAGATGTATATTGCCGACGATTTCGACGATCCTTTGCCGGAAGATTTCCTTCTGAAGCCGCTGCCGTGACCATGCGTGTGCTGCTTGATACTCATATGGTGATTGCTATCGCGCAGAAGAAGCTGACCGACCGCTTTCCGCGTGTCGAGCAGTTGCTTTCAGACGGGGCCGCCAGCGGTTTCGTCAGTGTCGCCAGCCTCTGGGAAATTGCCATCAAGACAAGACTTGGCAAATTGCAGCCGGGATTGCCGCTTGAGACCATTCCCGTCTATCTCCGGGAAGCCGGATTGACGATCCTGCCTGTCGATATCCCACACGTCATCACCACCGCCGACCCCGAGCCGGAGACGCGTGATCCCTTTGATCGGCTGTTGCTGGCGCAGTGCAAGGTCGAAGGCTTGCAACTCGCCACCGTCGACCGGTTGCTCGTCGGTCATCCTCTGGCAGTGCGACTATAACTCACATCCCGATTCAACACGTTGCCGCATTGAATCCGCTTCGCCTCGCAAGTCGTTGAATTCCGATTCAAAACGTGACGAGGAGTGCCGGTGGGGCGGGTGTTCTGCGGTTGCGGGCGGACGCCAAACCAACTAGATATCCGGCATCAAGTTCAATTTACCGCTTCGGGGGGCCGGATTTTGCAGCAGAGTGCCGTCATCGTCTGTTCGGATGTCAACATGCTGCCGGCCGCCTGCTGTACTCTGCTTTCCGTCAAGCGCAATCTGGCGAATGCAGGTGTCGAGTTCCTGCTTCTCGGCATCGACCTAAAGCCGAACGAGGTCGCCGAGATCGACAATTTTGGGCGGCTTCACGGTATGGCGATCAAGGTGCTGCCATATAAGACGCCCGATACCGGTCTCCAGGCGCGGGGCCGCTGGTCCGCCGCCACGCTGGCGCGGCTCTATATGGATCGGGATATACCCGACCATATCGAGCGTCTGCTTTACCTCGATGCCGATGTGCTCGCGGTGGCATCCGTCGATGAACTCTTCGCCCTCGATTTTCAAGGCAGGGCGCTTGCTGCCGTCGACGACTATGTCATGGCCTTTCCCGAAAAGGCCGGCGCGCGCCAGCGCAAGATCGGCATGGGCGAGCGCGGCCGCTACTTCAATGCCGGCGTACTGCTGTTCGATTGGTCGGTCTGCCGGGCGAGGGGGCTTTTCGCCAGGACCCGGGAAATCTTCGAGGAGCGGTCGCACCTGTTCGAGAACAACGACCAGGATGCGCTGAACGTCACTTTCGATAGCGACTGGCTGGTGCTCGATCCGCGCTGGAATACGCAGACGGGCTTGCTGCCTTTCGTCGACCGGCCTGCCATCTTTCATTTTACCGGCCGCAAGAAGCCGTGGCAGGCGAACGTTCCCTGGGTGCACCGGCGGATGGCCGATCGTTATGCCGAAGATCTTCGCAACACGCCCTGGGCGTCTTTCTGCCGGCAGCCGTCGATGATGGACCGAGTGGCGGGCTTCTTCTCGCATGTGGGAAAGCAGATCGGCGGGCTGATGCGGCTTGCCCGGATGCGCGCCTATTTCAGCAACAGCTAGTCGGGCGGACGGAGCGCGTCGTCCTTGGAAAGTGCATGTGAGGCGATATGGAAGCAATCCCCAGCGATAACAAGGCTACGACCGCTCCGGGTGGCGGCTTCAATTTCCTGACGCCGGAAGCGTGGAAGGCGCTGTTGTCGCGCTATTCCCATATTGTGCTGGTGGCAAACAGTGAGGCGGTCGATCTCAAACGGTTGCGGAGCGAATTGCCGGAGACGGCGCTCTACGTCTTCTTCAACAAGGTCTACAAGGTGCTCGACGAACCGTTCGTCGGTCATTCCATGCTGGTTGCCCGCAGCGACGTGATGGGCGCCCATATCGTCCACCGGCGCGAGGCGGCAGATGTCCTACGCTTCTTTGGCGGCGACGATTTCCTCGGCGTCGTCAACATTCGGGTCTCCGTCGAGGAAAATCTCAGCGAAAAGAACTGCTTCGAAGGCGCTGAGGCTCGTCACCTCGATCTGACGCAAATGCTCGCCGATCTCTATCCGATCGGCAAGATCGCGACGAGCGGCTTTGCGGTAGCCTTGTGGCTCGCCGATCTGCAGTTGCCGGGCAAGATCCTGCTTGCCGGCTTTTCCGCGAAGCGGAGCGAGAAGTGGAAGGTGTTCGACGTTCACGATTGGACGTTCGAGCAGATTTTCCTGCGTCTCTTTGCGCGCATGGGTTCGATCTCGATGATGGGCGGCGTCGATGCGAGCCCCTATTCGGCGCTTGCCAAACGGTTTCCTGAGGTGCCGCCGATCGAGATCGCGATGACTGCGGCTGAGGTATTGTCGGAGCGGCTGGACAATACGAACAGCCAGATCGACAGGCTGATGTCCGTCACTAAATTCATCCGCGCCGTCGACAATTTCTTTCGGCGGTTTAAACCGAAAACCCGCAAACAGCGTTTTCTCGAAAAGTCGAAGAGATGACTGTCGCAGGCCGTTGCTAACAGGCGAGGGTGGCCAAGCTGTTGCCGATACTGGCGATCAAGGTGGACAATGGAACAACGGAACGTCCGAATTTTTGTGGGATTCGATCCCAAGGAAGTGGTCGCCTACCACGTTCTCGTGCAGAGCATCATCGAGAAGTCGTCGATCCCGGTCGAGTTCTCGCCCATTGCACTTTCCAATCTTGGCGAGATTTTCACCCGTCAGCGCAACGCGCTGCAATCCACGGAGTTCTCCTTCTCGCGTTTCCTGACGCCCTATCTCAGCGGTTTCGAGGGCTGGAGCATCTTCATGGATTGCGACATGCTGATGCGCGCCGATATCGCCGAGCTTTGGGCTCTGCGCGACGATCGCTACGCCGCCATGTGCGTCAAACACGATTATCAGCCGAAGATCGACACGAAGTTCCTCGGCCATACACAGACCAAATACGAAAAGAAGAACTGGTCGAGCCTCATTCTCTTCAACAACGACAAATGCCGCGCGCTGACGCGCGACTACGTCAACACGGCGACCGGCCTGCAACTGCACCAATTCAAGTGGCTTGAGAACGACGACCTCATCGGCGAACTGCCGGTGACGTGGAACTACCTCGTCAACGAATACGACTACCGCGAAGACGCCAAGAACGTCCATTTCACCGATGGCGGGCCGTATTTCGACCAATACAAGAACGACGATTACGCCGAAGAATGGTTCGCAGCCCGCGAACGCCTGCTCTTCGCCCAACAGCCCGCCTAAAGCGCGTCGCGATCTTTCAGATTCGCTCCTGGCGCTTTAGGTCTTGTTTTACGCATGTCGTTATCGCAAAACCGCTGCACACTTTTGCGCGACATGCTCTAAACAGCCCGTTCTTTCCCGTTCTCCGCGGGGAAGGGAGCCTTCAAAGCCCCAACGCCGTCAGCATGATGAAGGTGGCGAACAGAATGAAATGCGTCATGCCCTCTATCGCGTTGGTCTCGCCGTCGTTGAGGTTGATCGCCGCGGCAATCAAGGTGATCGCCACCATCACCGTCTGGGCCGGGGTCATCGCCATGATGAAGGGCTGGCCCGTATAGAGTGCGATCGCCTCCATGACAGGCACCGTCAGGATCACTGTCGACAGCGACGCACCCATGGCGATGTTGACGGTCGCCTGCATCCGGTTCTTGAGCGCAGCCCGCAGGGCGGTCAGGATTTCGGGCGCGGCCGAAATCGCCGCCACGATGACCGCCGTCACCGCGATTGGCGCGCCGCTGTCACGCAGGCCTTCGGTCATGAAGGTCGACATGAACTCCGCCAGCAGGCCGATGATGACGACGCCGGCAAGGATGGTCACGATCGACATCGCGGCCGACTCCTCGGATCCATGCTCCTCCGGGCTTTCTTTCTTGCGTTCGGAGCGCGGGTAGCTGTAGCTGAAAAAATAGCTGTGCTGGCCGACCTGCATGCGCAGGAAGAGGCCATAGAGCGTGATCATCGCGACGATGGTGAAGGCGGAATAATAGTGCAGTTTATGATAGGGCACGAATTCCGGCACGATCATCGAGATGCCCATGGCAGTGAGGATCATGACGCCGTAGGTCTTGCCGGAATTGTCGTTATAGGGCTGCTCGCCGTGCTTGAGGCCGCCGAGCAGGGCGGCAAGGCCCAGAATGCCGTTGATATCGAGCATCAGGGCGGAATAGATCGTGTCGCGCACCAGTGTCGGCGAACTCTCTCCGCTCATCATGATTGCGAGGATGATGACCTCGACGGCGACGGCCGAAAGCGTCAGGATCATCGTGCCATAGGGATCGCCGACCTTGACGGCGAGCAGCTCGGCGTGATGGGCAACGCGGATCGAGGCGAGAACGATGGTGCCGACCAGGGCGGCGGCTGCGATCAGCGCGACGCCGCGTCCCATCTCGATCACCGTGTGCTCCAAGAGATAGGCGATCGCTGCAACGACCAGTGCGGTGATCAGAAACGTCTCTTCGCTCAAGCGTGATGCAATCCCCAAGACTTAGCTCCCGCACCGATTCATGCGTTTTATCTAAGCCGCTGATTTCGCATATCAAGCAAGCCTCCATTCAGTCCGATTTGCAGTCTTCGGCGTTTAATGGAATACTGAATGTCATCGGGGCCGGAAAGCAGATCGCGGCGTCCTCGAATTCTCGTCAAGCGGCCGCGATGATCCGGATCCTGTCCGGAAGCGTGCGAATGCGCAACAAAGATGAGGAGACGGATGCATGATCAAGGTGGTCTACGAAGTCGTGCCGCATGACGGCGGGTGGGCCTACAGGCTCGGAGGCGTCTATTCCGAGGCATTCCCGACCCATGCCGAGGCGCTCGAAGCCGCGCGCATCGTCGCGGACGAACAGCAGGTCGGCGGCGATTCCGCCGAGATCAGTTGGCAGGACGAGAACGGCAAGTGGCATGAGGAATATGCCGAGGGCGGCGATCGGCCGGAAACCGAGGTGGTGGACGGCCAGTGGAAGGGCCGCGCGGCCGAGGCCTCACAACGCATTTGATGCGACCTATCGCCTATCGACGCTCGCGCGACGATCGCCATTCATCCCCAATCCGGCTGCCAGCCTTCATTCGAGCGCGGCATAATCAGCCGCCGCCTGCGGATGCGCGATGGCACAACCCCGGAAAACCCACCTCCTTCGATAGGTTCCTCACCGGTCGAGCCGGATGCTGGGTCATGTGCTGATCGAAGATCGGTGATAGTCTTGCAGCCCTCTGACCAGAGCGTCGAAGGTGGCGCGGCAGCGCGGCGAAGTCTTCAGGCTCTCATGCATCGCCACCCATGTGCCGAGCGGGATCTTGAACGCGTCGGGCAGGATGTGAACCAGGTCGGGATTTTCCCGGGCGAGCCCGGTCTGGCAGATGCCGATGCCGACGCCGGCGCGGATCGCCGAAAGCTGGGCAAGATTGCTGTCGGTTCTGTAGCAGAATTTGATGCCCTCCGGTACCGGATAGCGTTTCATCACCGTGCGGACATAGGCCGTTTGCCGATCGAAGCCGATGAGCCGGTGGTTTGCGAGATCTGCGATGGTTTCCGGGATGCCGTGCCGTTCGAGATAGCGGCGGTGGGCATGGAAGCCGAGCGGAATATCGCCGATGCGGCGCACGACGAGCGCATCCTGCTGCGGCTCGGCCATGCGCACGGCGATATCGGCCTCCCGGTTCACCAGATCCTCGATCGTATCCGATGCAGAGAGCTCGATCTGGAGTTCGGGATGGGTCTCCTGCAACGGTCCGAGAATCCGAGGCAATACTTCGACGGCGATGACCTCGCTGGCGCTGACCCTGACGGTTCCCGCCACGTGCTGGCGCTGGCCGGATGCTGTGCGCAAAAGTGCCGCGGCGGTTGCCGCCAGTGTCTCGGCATAAGGCTTCAGTGCCAATGCGGCGTCGGTCGGCAGCAGGCCATTCGGCGATCGGATGAAGAGTTCGGCGCCGACCGCCAGTTCCAGGGCATCGACATGGCGACCGATCGTCGGCTGGGTCAACCCCAATTCGCGGGCAGCGGCCGAAAGCGACCCTTGCTGCAGCACGGTTAGAAAACTGCGGTAGAAATCCCAGTTCGGTTCAACTCTCATATATTTTTGTATAGCCGTTTCACTTAATTCGTCAATTTCGTTTATCACCTTCCTAGGACATACTCATCTCGTCCGATCGAAGGAGATGATTGTCATGAGCAGAGATATGAAGATGACGGCACTGGTGCTTGGTGCGACGGGCGGTATCGGCGGCGCCGTCGCGCGCAGGCTCTCGGCGCGCGGCTGGCGTATCCGCGCACTCAACCGTGATGCCGCCAAGGCATCGAGGAGCGAGCCCGCTTTCGAATGGGTGCAGGGTGATGCAATGAACGCCGGCGACGTGCTGAGGGCGGCGGATGGGGTCGGCCTGATCGTTCACGCCGTCAATCCGCCCGGTTACCGCGACTGGGAAAGGCTGGTGCTGCCGATGCTCGACAATACGCTCGCCGCTGCCCGCACCGTCGGTGCGCGTATCGTGCTGCCGGGCAATGTCTATAATTTCGGTCCCGATGCCCTGCCGGCGCCGACCGAGGAAAGCCCGCAGCATCCGCTGACCAAGAAGGGGGCGATCCGCGTCGAGATGGAGGAGCGGCTGGAGATGGCATCGCAATCCGGGACAGGTGCAATCATTGTCAGGGCCGGTGATTTCTTCGGCCCGGGCGCGACCGGCAACAGCTGGTTTTCATCGGGCCTTGTCACGCCGGGCAAGCCGGTCGGCGCGATCAAGAATCCGGGGCGACGCGGCGTCGGCCATCAGTGGACCTATCTGCCGGACATGGCGGAAACTGTCGTCCAGCTCGTCGAACGAGCCGATCGGCTGCCGCCCTTTGCCGTCTATCATATGGATGGCTTCTGGGATGCAGACGGCATGCAGATGGCTGAAGCGATCAAGCGCGTTGCCGGCGGCAAGGCAAAGATCGGCCGTTTCCCCTGGTGGATCGTGCCGCTCGCCGCGCCCTTCATTCCCTTGATGCGGGAGATCAAGGAGATGCGCTATCTCTGGAAGGTGCCGCTCAGGATGAGCAACGCCAAGCTTGTGGCCGAACTCGGCAAGGAGCCGCGCACGCCGATCGACGAGGCGGTGAGAGCCTCACTCGTCGCGCTCGGCTGCCTGCCCGCAGCGCATCGCGACACCGCGGCCGCCTTCATTGCGCATTCGCCGGTTTCCCCTGGTTAGCGCCGGTAACGCTTTGCCATTTCGGCAAGCGGCAACGGGCTGATGGCGAAGGCATGTCTTGCGGCGCCGAACTGCTCGTAGCGGTCGCTGCAGACCTTCGCCATGGTCTCGATTGCCGACGTTCAGCCCGTGACACGCCTGCTGGTCGCCTGATCATCCGGGCGCTCTTCGGCCTCATCGGGACGGAGAGCCAGGAATTCGAAGAGCCGGGCCACCGCTTCCGCGCCGGGATCGGTATGGCCTTCGAGCTGCTTGGCGTTGATATAGGCGGCGCGTCCGGCCTTGGCATGAACGAGTGTGGCTGTCAGGTCCGCGCCGGCGCGCGCCGCTTCTGCAGCTGCGGCAAATCCTACGTCGAGCGCATCCAGGGCCGGCGAGAGAGCATCGACCATCGTCCGGTCGCCCAGACGCGCGCCGCCGATCTCCTGCATTCGGGAGAGACCCGCCTTCAGGGCTTCGCGAATGTTCAGCCCACTTGATGCGCCATCGCCGGCTGCGGCAAAGAAGATCGCGAGAAGCACGCCCGACGAGCCGCCCATGGTCTGGCTGAGCTCCTGACCCATGGCCCGGAAGAGCTGGGTGTGATCGGAGAGGGGGAGACGGTCGAGCGCCTCGATGAGTGCGCGGGCAGCACCAGCCAAGGTCGAACCGGTATCGCCGTCGCCCGACTTCGCGTCGAGTGCATTCAAATCCTTCTCGGCGCCTATGAGAAGATTGCAGCAATCCGTCAGGAACTGGCGGGTGGGTTCGTGTCTTGATGCAAGCGGGGCGATCGGCGTCAGTCCGTCCGGCAGCGCAAGCACGGCAACGGGTTTGATGGCGGTGACGCCCGGCCATGCCGCAAGTTCAACGGGCTTGGAAAGCAGCTCCAACTCTGCCTTGCCGGCCGGGAAGACGGAGATCGAAAATCCCTGCATGTCGAGCGACGTCATCATCGGCGCCGGTCCGATGATGTGAGAAATCCTGCCTGCGATGGCGGATTGGAGAAGTTCGTGAACGACGACCGACATTTCCAGGACTGACGTGCCGCCGAGGTTGTTCACGAGGACGACGTGAGATCTGTCATCCATTGATGGCGCAAGACGCTCGACCATTGCGGCGACCGCGCCCTTCGCACCTGAATATTCGACCTGTTCGACACCAGCTTCACCGTGAATGCCGAGACCAAGTTCGGCATGACCGTCCGGAATTCGGTTCTCCTTCGGAGAGCCCGGCACCGTGCACGTATCGAGCGACATGCCGATCGAACTGGTGTTTTCGATCACCCGGCGTGCGGCTTTGCTCACCGCCTCGAGGTCGGCACCGCTCTCGGCGAGCGCGCCCGCGATCTTGTGAACGAACAGGGTTCCCGCCACGCCGCGGGACTGCGGGAGATGCGGCAGCGCGATGTCGTCGTCCACGATGACCATGCTGACGTTCAGGCCAAAGGCGCGGGCTCGTTCGGCCGCGAGACCGAAATTGAGACGGTCGCCGGTATAATTCTTGACGATGAGCAGGCAGCCGGCCGGTCCGGTGACGGCCAGGATGCCTGCAAGGATCGCGTCCACGCTCGGGGAGGCAAAGACATCGCCGCATACGGCTGCGGTGAGCATGCCCTTGCCGACGAAACCGGCGTGTGCGGGCTCGTGGCCCGAGCCGCCGCCGGAGACGATCGCAACCTTGCTCCTGTCCCAATCCGAACGGACGACGACGCGGATATGCGGATATCCGTCGAGGCGGCTGAGCGCGCCGCCGGATGCAGTCAGAAGACCGTCGATTGCTTCGGTGACCGCGTTTTCCTTGCTGTTGAGGAATTGTGACATTTTCGCCTCCCTTAAACTAAGCGCATGCCGGCCGCGTCGAAATAGAGCGGCTTGTTCGGCTGGATCTTGATGGTTTCGCCACCCTTGAGCTCGGTATGAGCGTCGGTGACGGTAATCAGATTATGTGTCTTGAACGTGAGATGCAGCCGCGTCTGATCGCCGAGATGTTCGACGCGCGTAACCGTCGCATCCTGACCGTCGCCCTGATCGATATGCTCCGGCCGCAGGCCGATCGATCTGGCCTTCGCCGGCGCGCCTGGGAAGAGCTCCGCGGGAACGACATTGATGCGGGGCTGCCCGAGGCGCGTCGCGGCGTAGATGCTGATCGGATGTTCGTAGATCTCACGCGGCGAGCCGAACTGGACGAGGCTGCCCTCGTGGAGAACGCCGACATGGGTTGCCATCGTCATCGCCTCGACCTGGTCGTGGGTGACATAGAGCAGCGTCGCGCCGGATTTGGCCTGGATGTTCTTGAGCTCGATCCGCAGATCGGCGCGAAGCTTGGCGTCGAGTGAACTCAGCGGCTCATCCATCAGATAGATCTGCGGATTTCTGACCAGTGCGCGTCCGATCGACACGCGCTGCATTTCTCCGCCCGATAGCGCGGTCGCCTTGTTGTCGAGCTTGTGGGAGATTTGCAGGATTTCCGCAATGGCGCTCACCTTCTCGTCGATCACGCGCTGCGGCGTCCTCAGCAACGGCGACTTCAGGGGAAATTCCAGATTCTCACGCACCGACAGATGCGGATAAAGCGAATATTGCTGGAACACCATCGCAACGTTGCGCTGGGCGGGTGTCAGGCCGCGCATGGACCGTCCGCCGATCATGACTTCGCCGACATCGGGGTTATCGAGACCCGACACCATGCGCAAAGTCGTCGTCTTGCCCGCACCCGTCGGGCCGAGAAGGACCACGAACGAGCCGTCAGGGACGATCATCGAGACGTCATCGAGAGCGCGATGGCCGGCAAAGGATTTGGTGATGTTTTTCAGGATGACCTCAGCCACGGCGCAACACTCCTTCGTTGGCCTCTGAAACAAGCGCGTTTCCGGTCGCAGAGTCAAAGATCGTCAGGTTCCGGGAGTCGAAGTCCAGGCCGATCAGTTCCTCGACACGTGCGGATTGTTTGGATGGTGTGCGGGCCTTGATTTCGCCGTGGGCGGTTTCGATCGTGACGATCTGCGTCGTGCCGAGGTATTCGACGGCAACCACCCGCCCGCGATAGGCTGAATCGTCCCTGAAGCTGATATGTTCGGGTCTTACGCCCAGGGCGAGTTTGCCGAAGCGTTCGTCCCGAGAGACCGGAACCTTCACCACGTTTCCGGAGAGGCTGACCTCGTCGCCGCCGGCGCCGATCGAGCCTTCGAATTCGAGAAAGTTCATCGGCGGCGAGCCGATGAACTTTGCGACGAACTTTGTCGCCGGCCAGTCGTAGATCTGCTGGGGCTTGCCGAATTGTTCGACGACGCCATGGTTCATCACCACGATCTTGTCGCCCATCTGCATGGCTTCCAGCTGATCGTGAGTCACATAGACGGTGGTCGCGCCCATTCGATCATGCAGAGCCCGCAATTCTTCGGCCATGTGCTCGCGGAACTCTGCGTCGAGAGCGCCGAGCGGCTCGTCCATGAAGAAGGCTTTCGGATTGCGAACAATGGCGCGACCGAGCGCGACGCGCTGCCGATCGCCGCCGGAAAGACCGCCGACCGGCTTGTCGAGGATGTTTTCGATCCTCAGGATCTTCGCCACTTCAGCGACACGCGTTGCAACCTCCGCCTTCCTCATGCCCTGGCTGACGAGGGGATAGGAAATGTTCTTGCGGACATTCATGTGCGGATAAAGAGCAAACATCTGGAAGACGAAGGCGATGTCGCGCTCGCTCGCCCGCTTCATCCCGACCTCTTCGCCACCGATGTAGATTTCGCCGCTGGTCGGAAGCTCAAGGCCGGCCATCATCCGCAGCGTCGTTGTCTTGCCGCATCCGGACGGGCCGAGAAGCATGAAGAACTCGCCGTCCTCCACGGTGAAGGTGGAAGATTTCACCGCGTTGAACGCCCCGAAATCCTTGCGCACATTCTGAATTCTGATCTGTGCCATGGTTCACTCCGGGAAATGACTGACGACGATGAACATCACTGTGCCCACCAGCGTCACGAGGAAAGAATAGGAGTAGAGCGACAGCGACAAGGGCTGCATCAGCATGACGACGCCGAGCGCAATCAGGACCGATGCCAGCATTTCCCATGCGTCGCGGCGAAGGCGGAACAGGCGATTGAGAAAGGTCGTCATTTGCGGACCGCTCCGAAGGTGATGCCGCGCAGGAGATGTTTGCGAAGCAGAATCGTGAAGACCATGACCGGAACCAGGAAGATGGTGGCACCGGCGGCGACGGCGGGCCAATCCTGGCCGCTGACGCCGATGATGGTCGGGATGAACGGCGGCGCCGTTTGGGCATTGCCCGACGTGAGCAGCACGGCAAAGGCGTATTCGTTCCAGGCGAAGATCAGGCAGAAGATCGCCGTCGATGCGATGCCGGTGACTGCCTGGGGCAGCACGACCTTGTAGAAGGCCTGGAAGCGCGTGTAGCCGTCGATGAGTGCTGCCTCTTCGTATTCGATCGGGATTTCGTCGAGGAAGCCCTTGAGCAGCCAGACCGAGAGGGACAGGTTTACCGCGGTATAGAGCAGGATCATGCCGGCATGCGTGTCGCTGAGACCGAGCGACCGGAACATCAGGAAGATCGGGATGGCAACGGCGATCGGCGGCATCATGCGCGTCGACAGAATGAAGAAGAGAAGGTCGTCCTTCAACGGCACCTTGAAGCGCGAGAAGGCATAGGCTGCCGCCGTGCCGAGCGTGATGCACAGGACGGTCGAGCCAAAACCGATGATGACGGAATTGTAAAACCGCTCGGCAAAGCGCGAAGCGCCGGTAATGACGACTCCCTCCTTGCGGACAAGTTTGTCGTACCAGGTCGTCGGTTCGCCCAATGCCTTGAGTTGATCCTCGGGCACGCGGGTTCGGGTCGTGAAGAGGTTGACATATCCCTCGACCGTCGGCTGGAACACCATCTTGGGCGGATAGGCGATCGCGTCTTCAGGGGATTTGAAACCGGTCCCGATGATCCACAGCAGCGGAAGGAGGGTGACGACGGCGTAGAAGACGACCAGAATACCGGCGACCCACTTCTGACGCCTGGATGGTTCGGTTACGGAATAGCTCATCGTTGTTTCACCTTGTTCAGAGCTTTGACGTAGATCGATGCAAGGCCGAAGACGGTGACGAAAAGAATGACGGCATAAGCGGATGCGTAACCGGTTCGCCACTGCTCGAAAGCGGCGCGTTTCAGGTTGATCGAGGTCAATTCGGTGATCGATCCGGGACCGCCGCCGGTCAACTGGACCACGAGGTCGAACATCTTGAAATTCTCGATGCCGCGGAAGAGGACGGCCAGCATCAGGAAGGGCAGCACCATCGGGATGGTGATGGTCCAGAACTGTCGCCACTTGCTCGCGCGGTCGCATTCGGCCGCCTCATAGATGCTGTTGGGAATAGAACGCAGTCCGGCGAGGCAGATCAGCATCACGAAGGGAGTCCACATCCAGGTGTCGACGATGACGATGGCCCATGGCGCCAGCGACGTGCTGGCGATCATCGAGAAGCTGGAAGGATCGTTCCCTGTGAGAAAGCCGACCACGTAGTTGAACAGACCGATTTGCGGCTGGTAGAGAAAGGTCCAGAAGTTGCCGACGACGGCGGGGCTCAGCATCATCGGAAGCACGATGATCGTCGTCCAAAGGTCGTTGCCGCGGAACTTCTTGTTGATCAGATAGGCGAGCGAAAAGCCGATCAGCACCTGCAGCACGATGGTCCAGATCAGGAAATGAGCGGTGGCCTGCATGCTCTGCCAGATATCGTTATCCGTCAGGATGTTGATGTAGTTCCGCAAACCGACGAACTCGATCGGCGCGTTGGGCCGGTTCACTCTGAAATTGGTGAAGCTCAGCCTGATCGTCCAGATCAGTGGAAAGATGTTGATGGCGAGCAGCAACACGATCGACGGTGCTACGAAAAGCCAGGCTATGGCGCGATCGGACAGGCCTCTGACCCGGGCCGCGATTGCAGGCGGAGTGGCGCTGGCGACCCGATCGATCGGGGAATGGAGCATGTTCGTCTCCTTGGCATGAAAGATAGTGGTATGCAGGGCCGGCTCGGTCCACATGGCCGGCCCTGCGCGACGCTCACTGCTGGGAGGAAGCGGCTGTCAGCGTCAGTATTTTCCATCGTCCTCGAAGACGCCCTTCCAATCCTTCACGAGGCCGTCGAGCGCGTCTTTTGCGCTGCCCTGGTTTGCGACCACATAGTCGTGGAAGCGCTTCTGCGATGCCTGGAGGAGAGAGGCGTAGGCAGGTTCGGCCCAGAAGTCCTTCACGATCGCCATCGAATCGAGGAACGGCTTGGCGTAGGGCTGGCTGGAGGCGAAGCTCGGATCTTCCACGACCGCCCGCAGCGCCGAATAGCCGCCGAGCTTCCACCATTTCTGCTGGATTTCAGGCTGGCCGAACCACTTGATGTAATCGAGCGCTTCCTTCTGCTTGTCGGAAGCGGCGACGACCGAAATGCCCTGGCCGCCGAGCTGGGCAAACTGCACGCCCTTCGGGCCGGCCGGATTGGGGAAGTAGCCCGACTTGTCGCCGCCGACATTGGCGTCGGCGTTGATCCCCGGCCAGGTGAAGGTGAAGTTCATCTGCAATGCGACCTGGCCGGATTTATAGGCATCGACGTCCTGGGTCATGTAGGCGTCGGAGTGGCCGGGCGGCGTGCAGCAATCGTAGAGCTTCTTGTATTCTTCGAGGCCCGCGACGGCATCGGACGAGTTCACGAAACCTTCGAGATCGTAGGGCTTCTTCGGGTTCTGATATTCGAAGCCGTAGCTGTAGAGCGCATTCATGGCGCCCATGGTGATGCCTTCGGAGCCCCGCTCCGTGTAGATCGCCGCACCGTAGACCTTCTTGCCGTCGATTTCGCGCCCCTGGAAGAACTGAGCGATGTCGACCAATTCGTCCCAGTTCTTCGGAATCGTGAGATCACGGCCGTATTTCTTCTTGAATTCGGCCTGCAGCTCGGGACGTGAGAACCAATCCTTGCGGTAGGTCCAGCCGACCACGTCGCCGAAGGCCGGCATTGCCCAATAGTTCGGTGAGTTCTTCGGCCACTCGGCATATCCGACGACGGTCGCCGGAATGAAGTCGTCCATCTTGATCCCTTCCTTGTCGAAGAAATCGTTGAGCTTGACGTATTGCTTGTTCTCGGCCGCGCCGCCGATCCACTGGCTGTCGCCGATCAGCAGGTCGCAGAGTTTGCCGCCGGAATTCAGTTCGTTGAGCATGCGATCTGCGAAGTTCGGCCATGGCACGAATTCGTAGTGCATCTTGTTGCCGCTCTTCGCCTCGAAATCCTTGCTGAGTTCGACGAGCGCATTGGCAGGATCCCATGCCGCCCAGCACAGGGTGAGGTCTGCGGCCTGAGCGTGCGAAGCCGTACCCGCAGACACAGCGATATACATCCCGGCAGCGAGTGCCGAGCTCATCAAAAGAGACTTCATAACTGGGATCCTCCCGTTGAACCTCCCGACCTCCATCGAGAGGGGTGAATGAAATGCATTGCGGCAAGGGCGGCGCATATCCTGGAGCGCGCTGTGGCCGCGTTTTCGACTGTCCTTTCCGGTCTGGCCCGAAAGAGCCCGTCGTGAATGATTCATAACTGAGGTGCGCACCTCAGCGCAAGCAAATTTTGAGGTGCGCACTTCAATTCTTGCAATTTCCATTTTTTTGAGGGAAACGTGAATCGTCCAAATCGCATCAGGGAGCCCTTATGCGGCCAACAGCAAAAGACCTTGCGGAAGCCGCCGGCGTCAGCCTCGCGACCGTCGATCGCGTATTGAACGATCGCCCCAACGTGAGCAAAAAGGCGGTTCGCAGCGTCCATGAAGCCATTGAGCGGATTGGCTTTATTCGCAACCCGGCGGCTGTGAGCCTGGCGCGCAACAAAAGCTATCGATTCAGATTCGTCCTGCCCAAATCGGGCGATCTTTATCTTCGTGAACTTTTGCGGCGGGTGGAGGAGTTGGGGCTAGCCCTGAAGGGTGACCTCACCGATATCGATTATGTTCAAATCCCGGCCGACGACGCGCATGGCGTGGCGAAGTATCTTGCCGGAATAGGTGAGGAAGAGCTCGACGGAGTGGCACTGATGGCGCCGGAGTCGCCGCAAGTGCGCGATGCCGTGGCGCGGCTGCTCGAACGGAACATCAAGGTCGTGCAGTTTCTGTCCGGCCAGGAAAAGCTTCCCGCGGCCGATTTCGTCGGCGTGGACAATTTCGCGGCCGGGGCGACTGCCGGAAAGCTGATCGGCACATTTGCCTGCCGGAGGCCGGGCAAGGTGATGGTGGTCGCCGAGACAATGCAGTCGCTTGACAGCATTCAGCGCCGGCACGGTTTCGATACCATAATTAATGAGCGATTCCCGTTCCTTAGGTCTCTTCCTTCGATAGAGACGCATGCCGACGAGCGGCGCGCGAATGAGATCATCGGGCGCGTGCTCGAAAACAACAAGGATATCATTGCCGTTTATGTCCTGAGTTCGGAGGCGCGCATTCCGCTTTCGGCAACTGCCGCAAACGTCGACCTCGTCAACCTCGCGGTGGTCGTCCACGAGCGCACGCCGTTCAGTGAGGAAGCCTTGCGCGACGACCGCATCGATGCCGTCATCGCACAGGACCCTGGTCATGCGGTGCGAAGCGCAATCCGCATCATGCGGGCTCGCTCGGACGCCCGGGAGCCGCTGGCTGAACAGGAGAGGATAAGGATCGAGGTCCTTCTCAAGGAAAATCTCTAAGGGCATCAGTTCCCGGCTCGAGGTTGATTGAGGTGCGAACCTCATCGTCCTTGCGGCTGCTTTAGGTCCGAAGTTCTGACAGCGCGATCCGTGCGACCGTCAAAGCCGTCTCCGCCTGCTCGATATTGGGATCGCCAAGGAACCAGGCGGCGGAAAGGCCGGAATAGGCGGCGATCCACTGCAGCAGCCGCTTCGGCTCCAGCCGGGCTTCTGCCGAGACGATGGCGAGCTGGCGGCGGAAGCGGGCGGGGTCGGTAATGGTGGGCAATTCCTCGTTGGCGAAGATATTGGCGAAATCGAAACCGCGCTCGCCGTGGAGCCGTTTCGGGTCGATCGCCAGCCAGCCGCGCTCCTCGAAATCGAGAATGTTGCCGTGGTGGATGTCGCCGTGGAGGACGGAGAGATCGCGCGGATCGGCAAGCAGGGCGTTGGCGATCGCCGAGCAGTCGGCAAGCGTGCCGCCATGTTTGCCGGCGGCCGGTTCGAGATCGCGGAACCAGCGGGTGAGGGGAATGGGATCGGGGAGCGGTCTTTCGCGCGGCGCATGCAGCCGCGCCGCGGTTCGGCAAAGAATGCGGCTCGCTTCGTCGTCTTCGCCGTCCATCGCCATGGCAAGCAGCGAGCGTTTCCCGGTTGCCCTCTCCAGCAATAGGGCGTCGCCTTCGTGGGCATAGACATGAGCCGCGCCGTCGCCGTCCCACCATTGCATCAACAGCGCGCCGTATCGTTCGTCGATATCGGTCGCGACTTTCAGCATGGCGGGCCTCTTCCGCCAGAGGACCGGCAGCAGGCGGCTCGAATGGGTGATGATGGGCTCGCCGTCCGATATGAGCGACCAGCGATCGAGATGGGAAGCAAACATGCCTCCTATATAGGGATACTGAACGCAGAAATCCCGCCTTTCGGCGGGATTTCTTGATGCGTCGCAGCAGGCTCAGGCGACCTTTTCGAGGGTGGGATAGTCGAGGTAGCCTTTGGCGGTGCCGCCGTAGAAGGTCGACTGGTCGGGTGTGTTGAGCGGCAGATTCTTTGCCAGCCGTTCGACGAGATCGGGGTTGGCGATGAAAGGCTTGCCGAAGGCGACGAGATCGGCGCGGCCGCTTTCGGCGGCGTCGATCGCGAGATTGCGATCATAGCCGTTATTGACCATCCAGCTGGCCTTGCCGCCGGCCTTTTCATAGGCCTGGCGCAGCGCCTTGTAATCGAAGGAGGGGTTGTCACCCTGCTTGTAGTCGCGCTCGCCGCCGGTCTGGCCTTCGATGACGTGGATATAGGCAAGGCCGTATCTGGCCAGCCCTTCGACGACATGGGTGAAGGTCGCCTGCGGGTTGGAATCGTAGCTTTCGCCCGACGGCGTCACCGGCGAGATGCGGATCGCGGTGCGGCCTGCGCCGACTTCCCGAATGACGGCATCGACGACTTCGAAGGTCAGGCGGGTGCGGTTTTCGATCGAGCCGCCATATTGGTCGGTTCGGTCGTTGACGCCGTCGCGGATGAACTGATCGAGCAGATAACCATTGGCGCCATGGATCTCGACACCGTCAAAGCCGGCATCGATCGCTGCGCGGGCTGCCTTGCGGTAATCCTCGATGATGCCGGGGATTTCGGAGGTTTCGAGCGCACGCGGTTCGGAGGTATCGGCAAAGCTGCCGCTGCCGTCGGCATTGACCAGATAGGTCTTGGCCTTGGCGACGCGATTGGTCGAGGAGACCGGCTTGCCGCCGCCCGGCTGCAGCGTCGTGTGCGAGATGCGGCCGACATGCCACATCTGGACGACGATCCTGCCGCCGGCGGTGTGAACGGCGTCGGTGACACGCTTCCAGCCGTCAAGCGCTTCCTTGCTGTAGAGGCCGGGCACGTCGGCATAACCCTGGCCCTGATGGGTGATCGCGGTCGCTTCGGTGATGATCAGGCCCGCCGTGGCGCGCTGGCGGTAATATTCGACATTGAGGTCGTTGGGAATCGCACCCGGCGAACGGTTGCGGGTCAGCGGCGCCATGACGATGCGGTTCTTGACGGAGATGTCGCCGACCTTGGTGGGTTCGAAAAGCTTGGCCATGATGGTCCTTTCTTTTGCGGGAGGATCACTCGGCGGGGGCGAGGGCTGCCCGGCCCCTGGCGGAGAGATAGGTGAGCGCCGTCGCACCCAGGCCGATCAGGGCCATCAGGGCTGCGGCGAGCGGAACGCGGGTGAGATCGAAGCCGGCGTTGATGACCAGGCCGCCCGCCCAGGCGCCGAGCGCATTGCCGGTGTTGAAGGCGCCGATGTTGATCGTCGAAACGAGGTTCGGCGCATCCTTGCCGAAGCCGACGACGCCGACCTGGAGCGCCGGCACGGCGGCAAAGCTTGCGGTCGCCCAGAGGAAGAGGGTGATCTCAGCCGGGATGAAGAAGCGGCTCGTATAACTGAAGGCAAGCGAGGTGACGGCGATCGCGGTGAAGACGCCGGCAAGCGTGACGCCGAGGCGCCAATCGGCAAGCTTGCCGCCGATGAGATTGCCGACGGTCAGCCCGAGGCCGATCAGGAACAGCGTCCAGGTGACGCCCTCAGGCGAAACGCCTGTGACGTCACGCAGGAGCGGTGCAATATAGGTGAAGAGGGCGAACATCGATGCGGCGAAGAAGACGGTGGTGGAAAGCGCCAGCCACAGGCCGCCATTTCCGAGTGCTGCAATCTCGCGCAGGATGCTGCCGTTTTGCTGCTGCCGGTCCTTCGGCAGGATGGCGATCAGTCCAAGAATGGTGACGATGCCGATGACGGTGACGACGCCGAAGGTGGCGCGCCAGCCATAGGCCTGGCCGATCGCAGTGCCGAGCGGCACACCGAGGACATTGGCAAGTGTCAAGCCGGTGAACATCAGCGCGACTGCGCGGGCCTTGCGGTCTTCCGCCACCAGTCCGGCGGCGACGACCGAGCCGATGCCGAAGAAGGCGCCGTGGCAGAGTGCGGTCACGATGCGGGCGATCATCAGCACCCAGTAGTCACTCGCCAGGGCGCAGAGCAGGTTACCGGCGATGAAGAAGGCCATAAGCGCAATCAAGGCTGTGCGGCGCTTCAGCTTCGCAGTCGAAATCGCCATGACGGGCGCGCCGATCGCGACCGCCAGCGCATAACCGGTGACCAGCCAGCCAGCCTGCGGGATCGTCACCGAGAGATCGGCGGCGACTTCGGGCAACAGACCCATGATGACGAATTCGGTGGTGCCTATCGCAAACGAGCTCAAGGCGAGAACGAGGAGGGCGAGGGGCATTTCAGAGGTCCTGCGTCAGTTGCTTCAGGAAGGCAGCGATCGTCTCTTCGTTGCGCTTGTAGAAGATCCACTGTCCCAAGCGTTTGGTGGTGACGAGACCGGCGCGATGCAGCGTGCCGAGATGAGCCGAAACCGTCGACTGCGACAGGCCGCAGCGCTCGAACTGACTGGCGCAGACGCCCATCTCGAAAGGATGTTCCTGCGAGGGGAAGTGTTGCTCCGGATTTTTCAGCCAGCTCAGAATGTCCATCCGGGTGGGATGGGCGAGTGCCTTGATAATCTCATCTTTGTCCATCGTGGTTCGCCGAACTATAAATCGTGTTGAATCGATATATGGATCGGTAGGTGTCGATATGCAAATCACGGAGGCGTGAGGCGGCGTATTTTATGGGGTGAACAAATTTTGGGCAAAAAAGAGGGCCACCGGAAAACCAGGGCCCTTGTAATTGTGAAGGTCAAAAAACCTCCAGAGGGGAACAGCTAATGCGGTGGTACTGGGAGAGAAACCACAAGATGCATCAACTGAGAGAGATATGGTGCTTCCCTAGGCAGGTTTCAATGCTTTTTTGTGCATGTCTGCTATGCGCCGCACAATTTTTTTGCGGCGCGGCATTTCTCGAAGCGGTAAGGCAAAAAAAGAGGGCCACTGGAAAACCAGGGCCCTTATAAGTGTGAAGGTCAAAAACCTCCAGAGGGGAACAGCTAATGCGGTGGAACTGGGAGGAAAAGCCACCATGTGCATCAGCTATGTGCGATATGGTGGTTTAATGGGCAAACGGCAACCCTTATTTGCGCATGCCAGTCATGCACTTTCTGCATAGTATGCAAAACGTCGACAAATCCAGGCTTAAAAGTTCCAGTTTCTGGCCTTGCTGACGATGAAATCGCGGAAGGCTTTCAGCTTGGCGGCGTTCTTGATCTCGTCGGGATAGCAGAAATAGGTGTCGAACGAGGGGACGTCGGCATTGATCGCCAGCTGAATCAGTCCGGGATCGCGGCCGACGATGTAATCCGGCAGGCAGGCGACGCCGATGCCGAGCAGGGCGGCGCGCTTGATCGAGGTCTGGCTGTTGATCTGCAGATGCGGGATCCGCTTGTTGTCGGACGAGCGGCCGGCGACTTCGAGCCAGTTGACGTCGAGCAGGTAGCTCGGCGCCGGCTCACCGAAAGTGATGATGCGGTGATTGTCGAGATCCTCGATCTTCTGCGGCTCGCCATGGCGGTTGATGTAGGAGGGGGCGGCATAGACGTGCATGTGCACGGTGAAGAGCTTGCGCTGGATCAGGTCGGACTGTTGCGGCTGGCGCAGGCGGATCGCGCAGTCGGCATGGCGCATATTCACATCCACTTCCTCGTTGTCGAGGATCAGCTGGATCTGCACATCGGGATAAAGCTGCAGGAACTCCTGGATCTTGTCGGTCAGCCAGCCCTGGCCGAGGCCGACCGTCGTCGTCACGCGCAGCTTGCCGGACGGCGTCTCATTGGTCTCGGTGAGCTGCATCTTCACGGTTTCGAGCTTCAGCAGCACGTCATGGGCGGTGCGGTAAAGCAGCTCGCCCTGTTCCGTCAGGATCAGGCCGCGCGCATGGCGGTGAAACAGCTTGGTGCCGACATCCTGCTCCAGCGCGCTGACCTGGCGGCTGATGGCGGATTGGGACAGATGCAGTTTATCCGCCGCATGCGTGAACGAACCCGCCTCGGCAGCTGCGTGAAAGATACGCAGCTTGTCCCAATCCAATGGCATTCCCCCACCCCTCATGCCGATCTTACTCCGCGGCCACGGCGACGGGCACGTGGCTCGTCAGATAGCGTTCGGCTTCAAGCGCCGCCATGCACCCCAGGCCGGCGGCAGTGATCGCCTGGCGGAACGTATCGTCGGTGACGTCACCCGCGGCATAGACCCCCTCCAGGCTGGTCGCGGTCGAATCCGGTGCGGTCCAGAGGTAGCCGTTGTCCTTCAGCTTCAGCTTGTCTTTGAAAAGCTCGGTGGCCGGCGCATGGCCGATCGCAACGAAAACGCCGTCGACCGGCACTTCCGTGATCGCGCCGGTGCGCACGTCACGCAGGCGCGCGCCGGAAACGGACGGCGGCATCGGGGGCTTTGCCGGCGTACCGGTGATCTCGGCGACTTCGCTGTTCCAGAGAACCTTGACGTTCTCCTTGGAGAACAGGCGTTCCTGCAGGATCTTCTCTGCCCGGAAAGAATCGCGGCGGTGCACCAGCGTGACCGATTTCGCAATATTGGAGAGATAGAGCGCTTCCTCGACGGCGCTGTTGCCGCCGCCGACCACGATCACATCCTTGTTGCGATAGAAGAAACCGTCGCAGGTGGCGCAAGCCGAAACACCAAAACCCTGGAAATGCTGTTCGCTCTCGATGCCGAGCCACTTGGCCTTGGCGCCGGTGGCGATGATCAGCGTATCGGCGGTCCAGACCTGACCGCTATCGGTGCGGGCGACGAAGGGACGCTGGTTCATGTCGACTTCGGTCACGAGGTCGTTGACGATCTCGGCGCCGACATGTTTTGCCTGCTGCAGCATCTGCTCCATCAGCCAGGGGCCCTGGATCGGATCGGCAAAGCCCGGATAGTTCTCGACGTCGGTGGTGATCATCAGCTGGCCGCCCTGTTCGAGACCGGCGATCAGAACCGGCTTCAGCATGGCGCGCGCGGCATAGACTGCGGCCGTGTAGCCGGCGGGTCCGGAACCGATGATGAGCACCTTGGTGTGGCGGGCGGGCATGTCATTTCCTTTCGACTGGGCAGGAGGGCGGCGGCGCAGTGGCGATTGCGCCGTTTCGCGGTCCACGCGCCATTTATGAACGTCCAATGCTTTTATTCAAGGGCAGCCTTGCGTTACCAACAAGGCAAATCGCCCGGATGTGCAAGAATCCGTCATCGGCGTGAAACATTCTTGCGTATTCCGCGGCTTTATATAGAAGCTCCCCGCGGAGAATTAAAGAAAGGCAATGATGTGGGGCGCGCCGAACTCGACGTCATCGACATAAAGATACTCCGGGAATTGCAGGCCGATGGCCGCATGACCAATGTGGAGCTTGCCGATCGCGTCGGCATCTCGGCGCCGCCCTGCCTGCGCCGGGTGCGCAAGCTCGAAGAAGCCGGCATCATCGAGGGCTACCACGCGATGTTGAACAGCCCGAGGCTCGGCTTCGATCTGGTCGCTTTCTGCATGGTCGGCCTCAAGCACCAGTCGGAGGGCAATCTCAAGGCCTTTGCCGCCGCCACAGCCGAATGGCCGCTGGTGCGCCAGGCCTGGATGGTCTCCGGCGACAGCGATTTCCTGCTGCATTGCGTGGCGGAAAATCTCACCCATTTCCAGGATTTCGTCATCGAGGTGCTGACGGCGAACGAACATGTCGACACCGTGCGCACCATGCTGACGATCCGGCAGGTGAAGAAGCTCGGGCTGGTGGAAGTCTGAAGCTGTCTAAAGCGCGTCGCGATCTTTCAGATTCGCTCGTTGCGCTTTAGGTTTTTTACGCATGTCGTTGCCGCAAAACCGCTGCACACTTTTGCGCGACATGCGTTATTTGCGCGCGGAATAGCCGCCGCGGTTGATGCCGTGGCGCTGAAGCTTGTCGTAAAACGTCTTTCTCGGAATGCCGAGCGCCTCGATGGTGCTGCGCACGTCGCCGTCATTGGCCGTGAGTGCCTCGCGGATGATCTCGGCCTCGTAGCGTTCCAGCCGTTCGGGCAGGGTGCCGCCGGTCGGCTGGGCAGGGATGGGTGCGGCTGCGCCGCCTTCGACACCCAGGACCACGCGTTCTGCATAATGCGAGAGCTCGCGGACATTGCCCGGCCAGGCGTGGGTGGCGAGATGCCGGCGGACATTCTCTGTAAGCTGCGGCACCTCTCTGCGGAAGCGCTCGGCGGCGCGCGCGGCGAAGTGGGAAAACAGCAGCGGAATATCGTCGCGGCGTTCCCGCAGCGGCGGTATGGAGATCGTCACCACATTCAGCCGGTAATAGAGATCCTCGCGAAAATCGCCGCGCAGTTCGGGATCGCCGAGATCGATCTTGGCCGCAGCGACGACGCGCAGATCGACCGGGCGCACCTCGTTGGTGCCGAGCGGCGTGATTTCGCGCATCTCCAGCACCCGCAGCATCTTGACCTGGGTGGCGACAGGCATGCTCTCGATCTCGTCGAGGAAAAGCGTGCCGCCGCTTGCATGCTCGATGCGGCCGGTGCGGCGCTTCTGAGCGCCGGTAAAGGCGCCGGCCTCATGGCCGAACAGCTCGCTTTCGATGACGGTTTCGGGAAGCGCCCCGCAGTTCAGCGCCACGAAATTGCCTTTCCGGCGGTGGCTCCACTGGTGCAGGATCTGGGCGACGACTTCCTTGCCGCTGCCGGTTTCGCCGGCGACGAGCACGTCGACATCGGTATCGGCGATGTGGCGCAGAATCTTCCGCAAATTTTCCATGACCGGCGTCTGGCCGATCAGCGGCGAATTCTCCTGCGCCTCTTCGGCAGCCTTGCGCAGCAGGCGGTTTTCCAGAACAAGCCGCCTTTTCTCGCTTGCCCGGCGCACGCTCTGCACGAGCCTGTCGGCCGGAAAGGGTTTGGCGATGAAATCATAGGCGCCGTCCTGAATCGCCTGAACGGCCATCGGAATATCGCCGTGACCGGTCATCAGAATCACCGGCAGGTCGGCATCCATCTTCTGAAGCGTGGCGAAGAGCTGCAGCCCGTCGATTTCGGGCATGCGGATATCGGTGACGACGGGGCCGGCAAAATCCGCTGGCAGGTCGGCCAGCGCGGCCTTGGCGCCCTCATAGGCCGACACGGAAAATCCGGCGAGTTCGAGCGTCTGGGCCGTGGCGCAGCGCAAATCCTTGTCGTCGTCGATCAGCGCAACGGGCATCGGTGTGGCCATGACCTCAAGCTTTCTTCAGATGAACCATGAATCGGGTGCCGCTGTCGTCGCTCTCAACCTCCATCCCGCCGCCGTAATCGCCGACGATATCCTTGGAGATGACCAGCCCCAGGCCGAGACCGCTTTCCTTCGAGGTGTTGAACGGCGTGAACAGGCCCTTGCGGATCTCGGGCGAAATGCCGGGGCCGTTGTCGGCGACCGTCAGTGTCACCATCTCCGCATCGATGGACGTCCTGACGTCGACACGACCCTCTTCGGCTTTCGGCGCGACAGCCTCCAGGGCGTTCTGAAGCAGATTGATGAGCACCTGCTCGAGACGGATCCGGTTTCCCATGACCTGCAGTTCGGCAGGCGGCAAGTCGATGTCGAGCGTATCCATGCGGCCGGCAAACCGGCTGCGCAACAGCATCACCGCGCCCTCGATGACGTCCTTCAATCCCGTCGGTTCGGCGTTGCCGCGGCCCTTTCGGGCAAAGGTCTTCAACTCCTCGGTGATCGAGCCGATGCGTTCCGTCAACGCCGCGATACTTTCGAGATTTTCACCGGCGGGCGCCGTCTGGCCGCGATCGAGAAAGGTGCGGGCATTGTCCGCGTAGGCGCGGATGGTTGCGACCGGCTGATTGATCTCATGGGCGACGCCGGCGGCCACCTGACCGAGGATCGCCAGCCGGTTGGCCTGCACCAGATCCTGCTGCACGGCCTGCAGCTTCTGCTCCGTGCTCCTGTGGCCGGTGATTTCCGCCTGCAGCCGGTCGCGCGCCTGGCTGAGATCGAGCGTCCGCTCGGCGACACGCCGTTCCAGTTCCTCCCGCGCCTGCTGTTCCCTGAAAATTTTGAGGGTGACCGCCTGGCGGCGGCGCAACAGGAAGGCAGCGCCTGCCAGCAGCGGCAGGAGTATGAGCAATGCCAGCATCCGGGCTTCGCGAATGCCGGCATCGACGGACGGCCCCAGCGCCACCAGATGCTGCAAATGCCACGCTGTGGCGGGAACAGGCATCCCGACATCGAGAAACCTGGTTTTCCCGGCGCCGCCCGGCATGACGATTTCGACGACGTCGAGCCTGTCGCCGAGGCTTCGGACCGTATCGAGCGGCAGCGGCTGAAGCGGCGCATCGCCGAATTGCAGGCTTTCGCGGATCGCCGTCAGCCGGTCGTCGGCAATCCGGCCGATCGTCATGAAGCGCCAAGAGGGAATGCTGGTGATGAGAACGATGCCGCGATCGTCGATGACATAGGACGGTGCGTCCGAGGCATTCCAATCCGCCTCGACGTCGTCGAATTCCACCTTGACCACGACGACGCCGAGTAGCCCGCCGCCGCCAGATATCCGCTCGGAAATATAGAGGCCGGGTTTCTTGCTGACGGTGCCGAGCGCGAAGTGCTCGGCCTGTCCTTGCGCCACCGCCCCCTGAAAATATTCCCGGAAGCGATAGTCATTGCCGACGAAGCTCGTCGGTTCGCGCCAGTTGCTGGCCGAAACCGCAATGCCGTCCTTGTCGATGACATAGATGACGGCAGCCTTCGTCCCCGCCGCCAGGACTTCCAGTTTCCGGCTGAGCTGCTCGAACGTGCCGGCATCGTTTCCTGCCAGTGCGGCTGCGAGGGCAGCGTCCTGCGACAGCACGAAGGGAAGCGCCCGGTATTTTTCGAGGACCGTGCGCAGCAATGCCGCATTCAGCCTTGCGTCGGTGCGCGCCTGTTCTTCGAGGGCCGTCTCGGCCTGGTAGCGGCCGATCTCGCCGCCGGCCCACAGGCTTGCAATGACGGCGGCAAGCGCGATCGCCGCAAAAGCCCACCACATCCGGCGGATGCGGTGCTGCAGGGGCAGGGAAGACCACAGCGGCGACAGAGACAAGGACATGGCGGATTTGTGCATTTTTCTGCACTGGTTGCAAATGGATTTGTGCGGATTTCCGCATTTCTTGACAGATGGTCGGCGGCTGAGGAAATTTTTAGTAGGTAAAATCAATTACTTAAATCGGTAACGTCAAACTGGCACGGTGATTGCGAAGGAGATGGCAACAACGGCTGAGCTGTTGGAGTGAAGCGAACGGCTCGGGAGGCCGGAGTTCGTTCCGGACGAGCCTTTAGGAGGACATCATGATCGCAGCACCATTCGATGCAGTCGCAGACAGCAAGGGCAAGAAGCCCTTTTATTCCCATCTTTACGTCCAGGTTCTCGCGGCCATCGCCGCGGGCATCCTGCTCGGCCATTTCTACCCGGAACTCGGCGCGCAATTGAAGCCGCTCGGCGATGCCTTCATCAAGCTCGTCAAGATGATCATTGCGCCGGTCATCTTCCTGACGGTTGCGACCGGCATTGCCGGTATGAGCGACCTGAAAAAGGTCGGCCGCGTCGCCGGCAAGGCGATGCTGTACTTCCTGACCTTCTCGACGCTGGCGCTCGTCATCGGCATGATCGTCGCCAATGTCGTCCAGCCCGGTGCCGGCATGAACATCGATCCGGCTTCGCTCGATCCCACCGCCGTCGCGACCTATGCCTCGAAGGCGCATGAGCAGAGCATCGTCGGCTTCCTCACCAACATCATCCCGACGACGATTGTCGGCGCCTTCGCCGATGGCGACATTCTGCAGGTGCTGTTCTTCTCGGTGCTGTTCGGCATCGCGCTCGCCATGGTCGGCGAGAAGGGCGAGCAGGTCGTCGGCTTCCTCAATGCCCTGACGGCTCCGGTCTTCAAGCTCGTCGCGATCCTGATGAAGGCCGCCCCGATCGGCGCTTTCGGCGCCATGGCCTTCACGATCGGCAAATACGGCATCGGCTCGATCGCCAACCTCGCCATGCTGATCGGCACTTTCTACATCACCTCGCTGCTCTTCGTTCTCGTCGTTCTCGGCGCCGTCGCCCGCTATAACGGCTTCTCGATCCTGGCGCTGCTGCGCTACATCAAGGAAGAGCTGCTGCTGGTTCTCGGCACCTCTTCGTCTGAAGCTGCACTGCCGGGGCTGATGAACAAGATGGAAAAGGCCGGCTGCAAGCGCTCGGTCGTCGGCCTCGTCATCCCGACAGGCTATTCCTTCAACCTCGACGGCACCAACATCTACATGACGCTGGCCGCGCTGTTCATTGCCCAGGCAACCGGCATCCAGCTCTCCTGGGGCGACCAGATACTGCTCCTGCTCGTGGCGATGCTGAGCTCGAAGGGTGCTGCCGGCATCACCGGCGCCGGCTTCATCACGCTTGCTGCGACGCTCTCCGTCGTGCCCTCCGTGCCGGTCGCCGGCATGGCGCTCATCCTCGGCATCGACCGCTTCATGTCGGAATGCCGGGCGCTGACGAACCTCGTCGGCAATGCCGTGGCGACGATCGTCGTGGCGCGCTGGGAAAACGAGCTGGATACGGCGCAGCTTGCCAGAGCCTTGGGCGGCGAGACCGAGGACACGTCGGCTGCAGGGCTTCAGCCGGCGGAATAACCGGCCACTCATCAGTCTCGGATAGTTGCAACGGCCCGCCTTCCAGCGGGCCGTTTGCTAATTGATGATTTCGTTCTCTATTCATCGTCATCCTCGGCCTTGTGCCACTGCTGTCCGGTTTAAATTTAGTGGACATGGTGCACGGTGTTGATTCTACTCGTATTCGAGCGTTTCGCGACGATCTCGGACACGAAATAGGAGCAACACCGTGCGGCATGACAATAGCGTCTTTCATGATCTGTTGAAGCGGATTCCGTGGACGATCTTCGAAAGACTTGTGGAGGAGCATCAGGCCGACAAGCATGTTCGGCGGCTGTCGACGAAGAGCCAGTTGATCGCCCTGCTTTACGGCCAGCTTGCCGGTGCCGTCAGCCTGCGCGAGATCGTCGGGTCCCTGGAAAGCCATAGTGCCCGCCTTTACCATCTCGGCGCTCGCCCGGTGTCGCGCTCGACTTTCGCCGATGCCAACGGCCTGCGTCCGAGCGCCGTTTTTACCGAGTTGTTTACGCAGATGCTGGCCCGCGCCGGGCGCGGCCTCAAGCGGGCCATCGGCGAGGCGGTCTATCTGATCGACGGCAGCAGTCTGCCACTTTCCGGGGCGGGATCGCAGTGGGCCCGCTTTTCCGATCAGGCCTGCGGCGCCAAGATGCACGTCGTCTATGATGCCAATGCCGAACGGCCGATCTATGCGGCCGTCACCGCGGCCAATGTCAACGACATCACCGCCGCCAAGGAGATGCCGATCGAGGCGGGCGCCACCTATGTCTTCGATCTCGGCTATTACGATTTCGGCTGGTGGGCGAAGCTGGATGCCGCCGGCTGCCGCATCGTCACCCGCCTCAAGTCCCATACGAAACTGACAGCGAGCGCCGAGCAGGCGGTCAACGAGGATGCCGGCATCCTGTTCGACCGCATCGGCCTGTTGCCGCAGCGCCAGGCCAGGAGCCGCCGCAATCCGATGAACCGGCCGGTGCGCGAGATCGGCGTGCGGATCGAAACCGGCAAGATATTGCGCATCTTCTCCAACGATCTTACCGCCCCGGCCGAGGAGATCGCCGCACTTTACAAGCGCCGCTGGGCGATCGAACTGTTCTTCCGCTGGGTCAAGCAGACGCTGAAAATCCGCCATTTCCTCGGCAACAGCGAAAATGCAGTGCGCATCCAGGTGGCCGTCGCTCTGATCGCCTATCTGCTGCTGCAGATGGCAAAGGCCGACCAGGCCACCATCATAAGCCCGCTGGCCTTCGCCCGCCTGGTGCGCACCAACCTGATGCACCGCAAAAGGATCGACCGCCTGCTAAAACCACGCAACAACCCTCCCGGAAATCCCGGCCAGATGAGCCTCCAATGGTGACACAATTTAAACCGGACAGCAGTGGCCTTGTGCCGAGGATCTGCTGCCCTATCGACCGAAGGCAGATGCTCGGGACAAGGCCGAGCATGACGAAGGAGGGGTTGCCGCCCGTTACCCAACGGGCCGTTTCGGTTTACTCTTCAGCGGTTGTCGCCGAGGAGGCGATCGTAAATGGCGCCGATCGCACTTGCTTCCTTCTCCAGCGCGAAATTCGCCCTGACGTGGCGCAGCGCATTCTCGCCATGGGCGATCGCCAGCGCGGGATCTGCGATATAGGGCGCGATCGCCCGCGTCAGCGCTTCGCCGTCGCCGGCAACCACCACCGAGCCGGTCTCGCCCTCGGCGACGAGTTCGGCATAGGCGCCCGCATCCGATGCCACAACGGCGGTCCGGGAGGC
This sequence comes from Rhizobium sp. CIAT894, assembly GCF_000172795.2. NCBI lineage: Bacteria > Pseudomonadati > Pseudomonadota > Alphaproteobacteria > Hyphomicrobiales > Rhizobiaceae > Rhizobium > Rhizobium sp. CIAT894. The sequence goes on along the minus strand of NZ_CP020947.1, from coordinate 3,068,619 downwards.
CATGGCTTCGAGCGGCGTCAGGCCGAAGCCCTCGTTGCGGGAAGGGGCGACGTAAAGCGTCAGGCGGCGATACCAGACCTTGATATCGGGCACTTCGCCGAGGAAGAGGATACGATCGCCGAGGCCGGCGGCGGCGACATCGGCCTTGAGCTGTTCGCCGAAGGCGGTGTGCTCCGCGGTCACCCGGCCGGAAACAACAGCCGTCCATTCCGGGTGCTGCGGCAAGAGCTCGATCATCGCCTTGACGAAAAGGTCGGTGCCCTTCTGATGGCGCACACGGCCGAAACAGCCGACGAGATAGCGGCCTGGCAGGCCGGTGGCGGTTATGCCGTCATCGGCCGTTTCCGGCGGGTGGAACAGGGAAAGGTCGACGCCGTGCTGGATGACCGTGTGCGGCACCTCGAGGAAGGAGCCGGAACGGTCGCTGGTTGCGATCACCGTGTCCATGCGGCGGATCAGCCATTTGGTATAGGCAGTGTGGCGGCGTTGCGCGGCCGAGGTGAAGAGCAGCTTCAGCGGCATGCGCAGGACATGGCGAAGCAGGATGCCGGCGGCCATCTCATTGTTGCGGCGGGCATGCCAGACGCGGTAGCGCCGGCGCGCCGGCGGGCGCCAGAATCCGGCGAGCTGCGGCCACTTCAGTTTCGGCAGGCCTTCCGGTAGGCCGGGGCCGAGCGTCGCGATCCTGAAACCGAGGCGGATCTGGCAGGGGATGAGCTGGACGATGGTCGACGTGACGCCGGAGAGCCGGCGCTTGAAATTGGGCGCGATGATCTCGACGTCACGAATATCCGGCAAAGGATGGGTCTCGCGTCTGGCGGGCGATCAGCCCCAGGTCACCTGGAGGATCTCGTAGGCCTTCGAGCCGCCCGGCGCATTGACCTCGATGGAATCGCCGACTTCCTTGCCGATCAGCGCGCGGGCGATCGGAGAGGAGATCGAGATGCGGCCGGCCTTGACGTCGGCTTCCTGGTCGCCGACGATCTGGTAGGTCTTTTCTTCCTCGGTATCCTCGTCGACGAGCTTCACCTTGGCGCCGAACTTGATCTTGTCGCCCGACATCTTGGTGAGATCGATGACCTCGGCGCGCGCCGTCAGATCTTCCAACTCGCTGATGCGGCCTTCATTGTGGCTCTGGGCTTCCTTGGCGGCGTGGTATTCGGCGTTTTCGGAAAGGTCGCCATGAGCACGGGCTTCGGCGATCGCCTCGATGATTCGGGGGCGCTCCTCCTGCTGACGCCAGCGCAGCTCTTCCTGCAGCTTGACGAAACCACCCTGTGTCATCGGTACCTTTTCAACCATTTTTTTGTCCTTCACTCCTTGTGTTCGCGTAATCAGGCGCCCACACAAAAGAAAACAGGTCCCGAAGGGGAGCTTCGGAACCGTGCCACAATTCTAGTTAAGTGCTTATAGCAGATCGGCAAGGCCGATTTCCAGAAAATTCGCATAGGCGAAATGCAACCCACTGCGGCGTCGGGCGATGCGTACCCAAAATGGGCAGAGGCGGGATCGTTTCGGTTGACTGGGTGCGCTAGAACATATAGTGAACATAGGAATGAAGAAGTCGCTTGCCGAACGCTTGGCCATTCTTTCCGACGCCGCGAAATATGACGCTTCCTGCGCCTCCAGCGGCACGGTGAAACGCGATTCGAGCGCAAGTGGAGGACTGGGTTCGACCGAGGGATCCGGTATCTGCCATGCCTATGCCCCGGATGGGCGGTGCATTTCGCTTCTGAAGATCCTACTCACCAATTTCTGCATCTATGACTGCGCCTATTGCGTCAATCGCTCGTCGAGCAATGTCGAGCGGGCACGTTTCACGGCGGAGGAGGTCGTCTGGCTGACGCTGGAATTCTACCGCCGCAACTATATCGAAGGCCTTTTCCTTTCCTCCGGGATCATTCGCTCTTCCGACTACACGATGGAGGAGATGGTCCGCATCGCCCGTGAACTGCGCGTGATCCATCATTTTCGCGGTTATATCCATCTGAAAGCGATCCCCGAGGCGTCGCCGCATCTGCTCGAGGAGGCGGGGCTTCATGCCGACAGGCTGTCGCTCAATATCGAACTGCCGACCGACAGCGGCATCACCCGCTTTGCGCCGGAGAAGAAACCCGCCAATATCCGCCGATCGATGGGCGATCTCAGGCTGAAGATCGAGGCGGCCGGCGAACCGACGCTGAAGACGAAGAAACGCCAGCGTTTCGTTCCTGCCGGCCAGAGCACGCAGATGATCGTCGGCGCCGACGGTGCGAATGATGCGACGATCCTTGCGAGCAGCGGCCGGCTCTACAGCAGCTACGGCCTGAAGCGCGTTTATTATTCCGCCTTCAGCCCGATCCCGGATTCGTCGAAAAACCTGCCGCTGATCAAGCCGCCGCTGATGCGCGAGCATCGGCTTTACCAGGCCGACTGGCTCTATCGCTTCTACGGTTTCGGCATCGACGAGATTACCGCCAACCAGGCGGGCGGCATGCTCGATCTCAATCTCGATCCGAAGCTCGCCTGGGCGCTCGCCAACCGGGGCGAATTTCCCGTCGATATCAACAAGGCCGAACGCGAGTGGTTGCTGCGCGTGCCCGGGCTCGGCACCAAGACGGTAAAGGCGATCGTTTCGGCCCGCCGCTTTCGCCGTCTGCGCCTCGACGATCTCTCGCGGCTCGGCGTTTCGATCAGGAAGGTCCAATCCTTCATTTGCGCCGAAGGCTGGTCGCCGCGGCGGCTGATCGACAGGCCGGATCTTCGCGCCATGTTCGAGCCGCAACCTGAACAATTGTCGTTGCTGTGATGCGCCGGGTCGTGCTTGCGGGGCGGGGCGAACTTGCCGAATGGCGCGATGCCGCACGCGCTTTTGCGGCCGCAGGCATCGGGCCTGAGGAGATCGACTGGCGCGAAAAAGGTGCGGAGGCGGATCTCTCATTCCAGCGCGACGCCATGCCGCCGGCGCCTGCGGCGGCACGCAAGCTGATGACGGTGCCGCCGGCCTTCCTCGACCTTGCCGAGACGGTTCTCTGCCATTCCGATCCGGCGCGGTTTTCCCTGCTTTACCGCCTGCTCTGGCGGCTGCAACTGGACCGGCAGTTGCTCGAGGTCATTTCCGATGAGGATGTGGTGCGGGCGAGGCTGATGGCGAAGAACGTTCGGCGCGATGCACACAAGATGACGGCCTTCGTGCGCTTCAAGGAGGTTGGTGCGGTGACGGAGGGCCGGCGAAAATTCATCGCCTGGTTCGAGCCGGACCATCATATCGTCAGGCGTACGGCGCCCTTCTTCCAGAGGCGCTTCACCGATATGGACTGGCTGATCGCAACGCCCAAGGGCTCGGCCGCCTGGGACGGGGAGCGGCTGACGATCACCGGCGAGCCTTGCGAGAAGCCCAATCTCAGCGATGCCACGGACGAACTCTGGCGTACCTACTACGCCAACATCTTCAATCCGGCGCGACTGAAGGTGAAAGCGATGCAGGCGGAGATGCCGAAGAAATACTGGAGGAACCTGCCGGAAGCCGATCTCATCCCAGGGCTGATTGCGTCGGCCGAGAGCAAGGTGCGAGCCATGGCGGCGCGCGAGGCGACGCAATCGCTGCCCTTTCACGACCGCTTGCAGCAGGCGGCGCGCA